>DXZE01000009.1 GCA_019415435.1 Erysipelotrichaceae bacterium | reverse complement strand
AATTCATCCCACCACCTGTAGAGGTGGGGGATTTCTTGCTCACGGCGTGTTAAAAAAGTCTCCGTGAGGAGACTTTCATCATACTTAAGCTATAGTTCCGGGATTAAAGTAAACGTGTTTTCCCTCTGTTGTTGTCTGTACGACATTCACAACATCCAGACCATTTTCCTTTAAGATCTTTGTCATCTTTTCTACAGCGATCTCACCAGTAGCCTTAACAAAGAACTCAGCCGGTCTTTCATTATCCGTGTTGTGATAAACACCAAGTGCTTCTACATTTGCGTCATTGTCAGCCAATAACCTGGCAGCCTTTGCGAGAAGTCCCGGTTTGTCTTCCATACGGATAACAAACTTGGTTCCCTGTTTCTTTAAGCCAAGCAGGTCAACAAATGTCGCAAAGATATCCTTTTCGGTAATGATACCGATAACCTTGTTTTCTGCATCAACAACAGGCAGTACACTGATGCCATTCTCCAGCATCTTTTCGGCAGCTTCTTCGACGAATGGATCTTCTGTAATTGTCACAACATCGGTAATCATAATATCCTTCACCTTTGTACGTGATAACAGATAATTCAGTTCATAGATGGAAAGAGAAGTATTATTCTTTCCAGACTGTTCGGTGACAACACCCTCTGTGATAAGTCCCTGTAATCTGCCGCTGTTATCCACAACCGGTAATCTGTGGAACTTTCCCTTTGACATTAATTCCAGTGCCTTAGAGACCGAAGTTTCCGGTGTAACAGTTACAGGATTTTTGGTCATATGATCTTTTACATACATAATGATTATCCTCCCAGGTATGCCTTTCTGACTCTTTCATCGTTAGCCAGCTCCGTACCTGTACCTTCCATAGTTATTTTACCAGTTTCCAGAACATATGCACGATCAGCTATACTTAATGCCATCTTTGCATTCTGTTCAACAAGCAGCACAGTTGTACCTTCTTTATTGATATCTTCAATAATACGGAATATTTCCTTAACAAGTAATGGAGACAAGCCCATGGATGGTTCATCCAGCAACATGATCTTTGGCTTTGACATCAATGCACGGCCCATTGCCAGCATCTGCTGTTCACCGCCTGATAATGTACCGGCAGGCTGTTTCATTCTTTCTTTCAAACGAGGGAATAATTCATAGACATGATCCAGATCCTTGCGGATGCCGTCCTTATTCTTACGGGAATAAGCACCTAAGATCAGATTTTCTTCAACAGTCTGTTCCGCAAATACTCTTCTTCCTTCCGGTACCTGCGCTAATCCTAAAGAAACAATCTTATAGGAAGGCGTCTTGATCAGATCAATATCATTTAACATGATGGAACCAAAGGCTGGTTTTAACAATCCTGATATTGCATGCATGGTTGTTGTTTTACCAGCACCATTGGCTCCAATCAGTGTTACTATCTCACCATCATTGACTTCAAAGGAGATTCCTTTGATTGCTTCGATCATGCCATAGCGGACAACCAGATCTTTAACTTTCAGCATTCTCTAAACCTCCTTAATCACCAATATAAGCCTTGATAACTTCTTTGTTATTACGGATTTCTTCCGGCTTGCCTTCGGCCAGAAGCTGACCATAGTTCAATACAGTAATACGGTCACAGATACCCATGACAAGCTTCATATCATGTTCAATCAGAAGAATCGCAATATGGAAGTGATCTCTGACAATACGGATCATACGCATCAGGTCTTCAGTTTCCTGCGGGTTCATACCAGCTGCCGGTTCATCCAGAAGCAGAAGCTTTGGTTTGGTCGCAAGTGCTCTTGCGATCTCAAGACGTCTCTGTTCACCATAAGGCAGATTACCCGCAATCAGGTCTGCATCCTGATCCAGCTCAAAGATCTTCAATAATTCCATTGCCTTCTCATCTGCCTTTCTTTCTTCCTTACCAAACTTAGGAAGACGCAGAATGGAAGTAAATAAACCATAGTCAATATTGTTATGCATACCGATCTTAACGTTATCCAATACTGAAAGATTAGAGAACAGACGGATATTCTGGAAGGTTCTGGCTATACCTGCCTTATTGGCTTCTACCGTATTCAGTTTGGCAAAGTCCTGACCATCTACGTGGATAGTTCCACGGGTAGGCTGGTATACCTTTGTAAGCATATTGAATACCGTTGTCTTTCCAGCACCATTAGGACCAATCAAGCCATAGATCTCATTCTTATGAACGGTTAAGTCCAGATCATTAACTGCTGTCAAACCACCAAAGTCAATGCCAAGACCTCTTACTTCAAGAACAACATTATTATCAGCCATTGTTCTCAACTCCCTTCTCAGACACAGACTTCTTGCGTTTTCTGCCTTCCAGCCATGTCTTTACCTTCTCATTGTTGGTAACGATCATCATGACAATCAATACCACTGCATATATCAGCATTCTGTAAGAAGACAGGAATCTTAACATTTCAGGCAATACAACAAGCAATGTTGTTGCGACAAGTGTTCCATTCATATTGCCAAGGCCGCCAAGTACGACATAGACAAGGATCAGAATAGAAGTATTGAAATCAAACTTGGATGCTGCGACAGACGCATAGTTCAGACCATATAATGCACCAGCTGCACCTGCCAGAGAAGCAGATACAACAAAGGCTAACATCTTTGTACGGGAGATATTGATACCAACAGACTCTGCCGCAATACGGTTATCACGGGCAGCCATGATCGCTCTGCCACTCTTGGAATACATCAGGTTATAAACAATAATCAATGCAAGGATAACCATGATGATTCCTATGGTAAATGTAGAAATACGGGTTACACCTGTAGCTCCCATAGGACCGGAAAGAAGTAACTTTCCGCCATCCTTTAGTTTCAATGTATTGTCTATAAATGAGAAATGCAGACCATCTGTATCATAACCGACATAGAGGTTATTTAAGATACCCATGATAATCTGACCAAAGGCCAGGGTTACAATCGCCAGATAGTCACCCTGTAACTTTAATACCGGAATACCAATCAGGAATCCAAATAACGCAGCTGCTAAAGCTCCAAAGATAACCGCAATGATTAACTGTAATACTGGTGATGTTACAGAATTTTTGATAACACCAACCAGGATAATACCGGAGAAAGCACCGATAGACATAAAGCCAGCCTGACCAAGGTTCAATTCACCAGATACACCCACATTCAGGTTCAGACCTATAGCCGCAATAATATATGCACATGCCGGTACAAACAGAGATATAAGCATGGCATTGATAGAATGCGTCGCTGCCATTGTCTGTAATACCGCATACGCAATAATCACACCCAGAAAAGAGATTGTACGGGATCTGTATTTATTTGAAAATAATTTCTTCATACACACATACCTCAGACTTTCTCATTTACTTTCTTACCAAGTAATCCGGTAGGCTTGATCAGAAGAATAACAATCAATACTGCAAATACGATTGCGTCAGATAACTGGGAAGAAATATAGGCACGGCCAAGAATCTCAATCACGCCTAATAACAGACCGCCAAGGAATGCACCAGGAATAGAACCAATGCCGCCAAGCACAGCAGCTGTAAATGCCTTGATACCAGGCATAGAACCAAGCGTCGGATAAACAGATGGATATGTCGCACAAAGCAGAATAGACGCAAACGCAGCCAGGCCGGAACCAATTGCGAATGTAATGGAAATAATTCTGTTTACATTGATACCCATTAAGGTAGCAGCACCTTTATCTTCTGAGCAGGCACGCATGGCTCTGCCAGTAGAAGTGTTATTGATAAACCAGGATAAGACAAGGATAATCACAACGCAGGTAGCGATAGTAATCAATGTAATCCATGAAATTGTAAGACCGCCTAAATGCAGGCCTTTGTTTCCGATGATTGTCGGGAAGATCTTTGTATCAGATCCCCATAACAGCATGGCGGCATTCTGTAAGAAGTAAGAAACACCGATAGCAGTAATCAATACAGACAAAGAGGATGCCTGACGTAAAGGCTTGTAGGCAAGTCTTTCAATCAGAACACCAAGTACTGTTGTTGCCAGAACTGTAATTAAAACAGTAGGTAATAATGACATATGAAAAGAACTTAAGCAGAAATATGCTACATAAGCACCAATCATGATAATGTCACCATGTGCGAAGTTCAGCATTTTGGCAATACCATAAACCATTGAATAGCCAAGGGCTATGATGGCATATACACTGCCAAGACCAAGTCCGCTGATCAGATTTGACAGAAAGGACATAGTTCAACCTCCTTCTTAAAACTATACACGAATAAGCAAGAAAGGTTACCAACTACCGTGGTAAATTGGCAACCTTTTTTTACGATTCAGATCAAATCAGAGTTACTCAGCACTGACATACTTGCCATCTTTGATGACGATAGCTCTTGGATCCTTTGTAACTTCACCATTCTTGTTCCATGTAACGTTGGAACCTGTAACACCACTGAATGTCATGGAAGTGAATTCCTTAACCAGAGTAGCTGTGATATCGGAAGTAGCCATATCAGCTGTTACCTTGCCTTCATCACATGCCTGTGCAATTGCATATACTGCATCGTATGCATCAGCTGCGAACTGGTTAGGAGTCTCACCATATTCATCCTTATAAGCCTTTGTGAAGGCTGCAGACTTTTCATCTGTAGAATCTGCAGAATATGGAGTTAACATATAGAGTCCTTCAACATCTGCCGGATCAACACCTTTCATCGTTAAGATACCATCCATACCATCGCATCCGAAGAATGTAGGAGCGTAATCCTGTTTCTTTGCTTCTGTCAGGATCTGATAAGCTGGCTGATAATAGATAGGAAGGAAGACGAGGTCTGCGCCAGCATCCTTGGCTGCCTTAACCTGTACAGAATAGTCTGTTGCGCCATCCTGGAATGTACCTTCATATACAACATTCAGCTTCTTCTTTTCAGCTTCATTCATGAATGTCTTATAGATACCTGATGAATAGTTATCATCATTTCTGTAGATAATAGCAATCTTGGATCCTAATTTATGTTCAGAGATATAGTCTGCGGAAGCAGTTCCCTGGTTAGGATCTGTGAAGCACATCTGGAAGACATTTCCATATGGATCTTTCTCATTCTCAGCATCCTGATAGATGATAGCTGGAGAAGATCCTGAAGGTGTAATTGCGAAGATGTCGTTATCTTTATATAGCTGGGAAACAGCCTGACCAGAACCGGATGTTGTTGTACCAATAGATACCTGAATACCATCACTCAGCAGCTGGTTGAAGGCTGTAACGGCTTTTTCGGTATCTGCTTCATCATCCTGGAAATCCAGATCAGAGAACTTTACCGTATAATCATCACTTGCATTAATTTCTTTAATAGCCAGGGAGGCACCATTCTTTACTGCTGTACCATAAACTGCTGCGTCACCGGACAATGGTCCGGAACCACCAATCTTCAGTGCACCAGAAGCTGTGGAGCCTGAGTCTCCTCCATTACTGCCGCTGCTGCATGCGGCCAATGTCATGGCCATGACTGCTGCCATGCCGCCTTTCATAAACTTTGTAACTTTCATACGTTTTTCCCTCTCTTTATCTTTTGAAGATAATGAGATTATAGGCATGCAGTCATAAGTGTGCAATCATTTTTACACAATTCTTTCACTATTTTCTGTAAATTATTGTAATTTTATGAAAATATTTTCATGTATAATTACGCAACTCTTTGTTTTTGCGCTGATTTCCTGCTTTTCTTACACAGATACATACTGTCATCTGCCAGATTGATTGCTTTATGGATATCCAGATCTTCGTCCGGTTTCACAATCTTTTCACCAATACTGACATTATATGGGAAATGCAGATTACCGTTTTCACGGATATAGTCTACATTCTTGCGTAATGCTGCAGCCATATTCTTACCACCGACAACCACAAACTCATCGCCACCATACCGGATACCGATAGCATCGCCATCACCAATTGCATCCCGGATACTGTCAGCGGTTAACTCTATTGCGACATCACCAGAATCATGACCATACTTGTCATTGATGTTCTTCATATTATCTATATCCACAAAGGTAATCATGACATCTTCATGATTCTTTCTGGCTTTTTCATAGGCTTCTACACCATACTTTTCCAGACCAAAACGGTTATATAAACCTGTTAACTGATCTCTTACATATAATGAGGCAAGCTGATCATTCAGGGTATGGGTCAGATACTTCTTATGAACATTATCCAAAGCACTGTCTATTAATGTAAACAGTATCTCCAGAAAATTAAATTCCATGCCTTCATAATAGCCATCCATTACAACATAGCCGATGGCAGTTTCATCATATATTAATGGACATATCTGCCAGATTCTGCTTTTCTGAATGTAATGTTCCGGTAATATTTCATCGCTTGAAAACTTCTTATATATATGATGAGAATCCATTTCATGCTTTCTGCCATCCGCAATACCCATCAGATACATCGTATCGCCATAGTGTGTAACTTCTTCATCATTGCAGTAATTATCATAGTAAGTGCCATTGATAACCATATAGATATTCCCGCATCCTATGCCGGGGCCTAATTCTTCCATGATATCTGCAATATCACGGATACTGTCCGCGTGGCTTAAACGTATTTCAAAAGCATCATGCATACAATAGAACTGTTTCAGATATCTGTTTGTATGCAGATAATTCTTTTTAACATCCAGAACTTCAGAATGTTCGTTGCCGCATCCGCATGAAGAAGCTTCTACCAGCTGTCCTGGAACATAGACTGTTCCCGAATTAATGCCTTGGTTTAACTGTACATTCAGAAGATCCAAAGCCGCATATGCAATGCCATGATAATCTCTTGTAACAGTAGTTAATCTTGGCTCACATGCCTTGGCAATACTCATATTATCAAAACCTGTCACAATAATATCCTGCGGTATTCTGTAGCCCAGTTTTCTTAATACTATTGTAGCCCCATATGCCGCATCATCATTGGAACAGATGAGTGCCTGCGGCATACGGTCTGATTCATATAAGAACTTTACAGCATTCCGGCCAGATTCTGTTTTCCAGGAACCTTCTATTTCCATGATATCTGTTACATGGTTCTCTCTGCATACATCATAAAAAGCTTTTCTTCTTGCCTGTGCTTCCGGAGAAGAAAGAAGACCTGTCACAAAGGCTATCTTCTTAATGCCATGATGCAGGATTACATGTTCTACGATCTTAGCCATGGAACCATAGTTATCAGAAGCCGCTTCCATGCATCCTTTTAAAGGATAATTAATAGAGACAACCGGCATTCCCAATGCCTTGCCATGGTCTGCTATCTTTTGTCTTAATTCTGGTTTCCATGCTCTGTTCCCTTCAATAATAAGGGCATCATAATTTTTTAAATCAGGCAGCTCAAAGATTCTTAAAGAACCTTTATCTGCTTCTTCAAGGCCATATCTGCCAAGCCCATTAAAAAGATGTACTGACACATCTTCATGTTCTTCCACAAAACGGTGTGTACCGGTTATGAACTGACTGACGACTTCATTATTCCAGTCATATGTCAGAAAGGCTATCTTCTTCATGATACTGAATCTCCACTACCTTATTTATATCAGAAATGAACAATTTTGTGATTATCCGTTTCCAATATATTATCAAACCTTAATGTCTATTTTACAGCGAAACAGCGTATATGTCATTCCTACATACAAAGAAAAAGGCAGGAAAAATATATTCCTCCTGTCCTTTCTCACTTACGAAGATTCTTTTCAAAGAATGGTGTGATGTATTCAAATGCCTCTGATATACAGGGGCCAGATCATACAGGTCAAAGTGACCGGCTTCAGGAATGACATGCATTTCCTTATCATTGCCTTGTACTGCATCAAATACTTCTGAAGAAGACTGACGACTCCATGCGACGACTCTGTTAGACCAGCGTGGATGTGTGCCTCTTGCGGTATAGTAATACGCTGCACCTTCATCAAAGGCTACAGGCACAGGCTTATATCCATTCATAGCCAGGTAATATAACCGTTCTGAGGTTCCTCTTTCTTTACTTCCTGCTTATTTACAGCATCAGGCTGAGGCTGTACCCTGAATACATTTGTATTTTCCTGAACTGGTAATACCGGAAGTTTTGCACCGCAGTTTGGGCAGAACTTTACTACCGGTCTGTTTTCACTCAGATTCTTCTTCCTTCCTCATAAACAATCTTTGTATATTTCAACAACATCTTCAGGTGTTAATGGTACATAAGCATGCGTTAAATCGTTACTGCTTACGGCATGTTCTGACATTACCTTGAAGTTTTTGTCATCAATGCCTAATGCACTTAATGAAGAAGGAATGCCAGCTGTCTGATAGAAGAAATCCGCTAAGGCATCTATACCTTTAACAGCTGCCCTATTGTCATCTTCTTCCTGTATATCCCAGACATTTCTTGCAAAACGGGCAAATCTTGGCGTTACCGTCGGATCTTTCTTCAGGATATAACGCATCCATCTGGGTGTTAATATGGCAAGCCCTACACCATGGGTAATGTCATAGAAAGCAGATAATTCATGTTCCATACCATGGCATGGCCAGCCAGTGCCAAGTTTTCCATAAGCAGGCATTTGTGAACAGGCAATGTCAGAGTCATACATCAGATTAGCCCTGGCACTGTAATTATCAGGTTCCTTTAAAGCAATTGGCAGGTTCTTTATAACAGACTTCAGGATGCCTTCTTCCATTGCTTCAGAGAGATCTGCGTCATTTGTTCTGGAGAAATATCCTTCCATAACATGTGACATGATGTCCGCTGAACCAGCTGCTGTTTGTGAAGCTGGAACAGTATATGTATAGGTTGGATCACAGATAGAAGCTTTCGGGAATGTATAAACTCCGCCAACCTTTTCATGCAATGCCATGTTGGATATAACAGCACCATCGTCAAACTCACTGCCTGTCGCAGAAAGCGTCAGGATATCTACTAAAGGCAATGCCTTCTGATGATGATCCGCATGTATGACCATCTCCCAGAGATCTTCTCCTTCATAATACACACCTGCAGCTATTGCCTTGGCACAATCAATAACAGATCCGCCACCTACCGCAAGAATCACATCAATGTGATTCTGATGGCATAAATCCACACCTTTCTTAACAGTTTCTATACGTGGATTTGGTTCTACACCAGCACATTCTGTGACAGTATTATCATTCTTTTTGAGAATATCAATCACATTGTCATAAAGACCGGTTCTTTTAATAGATCCTCCGCCATAAACCAGCAGAACGTTCTTGCCATATCTGTTTAATAAATCTGCTAAATCAGAGATCATTCCTTTACCAAAATAGATTTCTGTTGGAATTGCATGTACAAAGTTTTCCATATCCATCACCTCATCACATAAACTTATTATCATTATACTAAGAAAAATAAAACCTGCAGAATATCTAACCACTCTGCAGGCAATAAAAAAGCGCCTTAAACAGGACTCGAACCTGTGACACCCTGGTTAACAGCCAGGTGCTCTACCGACTGAGCTATTAAGGCACGTAAGTAATAATACTATCTTTTGAGATTTTTGCAAGAAATATTTGCATGTAATAATCACATAAGCTTCTTTTTCATGATATTTATGCGGATATTTATTCTCATTTATTTTTTCATATATGAGTATATATATGAAATGTAATAGGAGTGATGTAGATTGAATTCTGCTTATTGAAAGCATACAGCGCATAAAAACAGTTAACCCAGGACAAGGGATTCTAAGATTTTCATCCTGCTGCCATTACGGCAACCCAGGTTTATTCCTTCTCATGTTAACTGTGTATAAACAATAGAGGCAATTTTAATTTCTGAGGCAATGAAAATAGTATGGATATTCTACAGCCTTACTGCCACCGCTATTCCATCTCCTGTATCAGAATAGAATTCTGTATGGAATCTCTTATCCTGTATTAAATGATCTCTGAACTTATGAATCTTATGCATCATCTGTTTCGTACTTCTGTTATCTGTTAATGATTCATCATCTACCATGCCATGGAAATTCAGATTGTCATAGATGAATACAGTACCTTTTCTGCTGTTTTTTAAAAAGTGTTCCGTATATCTTCTGTATTGTGACTTGGCCGCATCTATGAAAATCAGATCATAGATCTTATCTGTTTCAAATACAGCCGCATCTGTTTCATGGACATGAATACGGTCAGATAATCCTTCTGAGGCTATATTCTCTTTAGCTTTCTCTGCCATATCATGATTTACTTCCAGGGTATCAATATGCATATCCCACCGTATCTTTGCCATATTTATTGCGGAATAGCCTACAGCTGTACCTGCTTCCAGAATATCCCGGATATTCTCATGTTCTGTGATATAGGCAAGAAGAAAAGACATGCCGTCATCTAACATAATCGGTACATGTTCTTTTCTTGCCTGGTCATGAATTTCCTTTAACTTCTTATCTTCTTTCATACATTTCCAGAATATACATACTTCAGATACTTCTGTGCTGTCTTCTGTAAGTCATATATCTTTTTTATATCCGTTGGCGGGATATTGTAATGATAACGCGGAAAGTATCTGCTTAAATGCAATACGATATTCTCATCCAGACGAGACAGCCACTGTGCCTCTGTTTCAATAAACTCTGCAGTGTCATTCTTACCCGGTATCAGTAATGTTGTCACTTCCAGATGACACTTGTCATAGACATAGGAAATGGTATTCTTTACTGTTTCATAGTCCCCATGCAGTTCTTTATAAAAAGAGGCATCTCCTTTTAAGTCTATATTCATGGCATCTGTATAAGGCATTAACTGTTTCATAACATCTGATGAGATATTGCCATTAGTGACTAATACGATCTTCTTGCCTTCCTTATGCATAATCTCTGCACAATCGATGATGTATTCATAAGAGATTAATGGTTCATTGTAAGTAAAGGCTATGCCAGGATTATCCTTCTGCTGTAAGGCAATGTCACATAACTGTTCTGGTGAGAAATAACGCCACTGTACACTGTTTTCATCTACCATGGATATGGACGCATTCTGACAAAATGGACAGGCAAGATTACATCCATAAGATCCCACCGAAAGAATATACGATCCCGGATAATATCTGACAAGCGGCTTCTTTTCAATCGGATCCATGGATAATGCGGTTAATCTGCCATAGTTATCACAGACATTCTTTCCATTTACATTTCTTCTTGCCCGGCACATCCCTGTCTTTCCTTCTGGGATATGGCAATGATGCGGGCATACATTACATTTGATTTCATTCATGTCTTGTTACGGTAAACCTCTGTAATTGCAGATGAGGATCATCCGGATCAATCTCTCCCTTACGGCAGGCTGTTTTTATCTGGAAATCAACTGTATCTACTCCATCGAGATCCGGTAATAACAATCCCATTCTGCCATCTGGTACAGAACAGATAACACCATACTTCTTAACATCTAACATAGAACGATCACTGATCTTTTCAGGCTTAGAAAGTACATCCACAGATACATCAAGATACGGATATTCCTCTTCTTTTATTTCCGGGAATCTTGGATCTCTGAAACAGGCAGATACCGCATTATGTATAATTTCACAGGCAATGTTCTTCTGGGTTGATCTGATTGTACCGATACAGCCTCTGAGTCTGTCATCTTCATGAATTGATACAAATGTACCTGCTTTATCATGATACATTTCTGCAGGAAGATTATCCGGTACAGACATATAAGACTCATGTTTATGATAATAGGCAATGGCATCTAAAGCCAGTTTTACATATGCATCCGCATGTTCTCTTTTAATCTGTATTCTTTCTTTTTCCTTATGGTCATATTCTTTTAAGAAGTGTCTGGAATCATCCTTTCCATCTGCTTTATATGTCACAATGCCATATCCTACCCCAAAAGCAGCCTCATGAGATAATGCCTTTGGCATTACATGCAATCCATCCAGAGCTCCTGCCATAATCACAAAAGAACGATGACCGCACTCTTCTGCTTTCTCTAAAAAATCATACTGATAGTCAAATAACTCATTAAAATCCGCATTTGCCATCGTATGCATGATCCTTTCATCATAGACAGGGCCTTCTGGTTTAAAGCCATACGGACCATCTTCCTTCTGACAATGAGAGAGATCACCTGATGCTATAAATATAACTCTTCTGTTTAATATATCTGATACTTCCTGTACAAGCATCCCTAATCTGTAATGATCTCTTAGCGATAAGCCGGATAAACCGATTCTGACTAATGGAATACCACGCATATGATGGGATAAGAAGTACAGCGGTACCATTGTGCCATGATCCAGCATCTTATCACGGTCATACTCTGTCCCGGCAGGAAAGTCTTCTTTCTTACAGAGAGTATCCAGTGTCTTTACAAACTCAGTGTCATATGGCACATCAAAAGTTACGTTACGGGCTCTGAATCTGCTGAAATCACCATAAGCTCTGTTTCCGGAAGAAACATTGAACCAGTCTCTGTATAATGGCGCATGTGGAGAAGATATAACGATTGTTTCAGGATCATCATCCGCAATCATTTCTGAAACTTTGTCATAAGCATGTAGTGTTTTTCTGATTTTCATCTCCTCACCCCTGCCTATCTGATGTACAGCAATCGGCGGATGAGGAACCATATATGCTGATATAATCATGATAACCACACTTTCTGACTCCATTATAGTTCTTCATTATCGTAACATGTTAAAATATACAGAATATGGAGGAAGAACATGCTGGATTACAAGTATCTGAAATCCGTTATTGGTGAAGACATTTTACAGAGAGGTGAAAGACTTTATAAAAGAGGTCATGTTGGTGAACTCTCTATTATGGAAGATCCTAACAGCGGCTTTATTACAATTGATACAACTGTAAAAAGTTCACATTCCCGCTCAGACTATGATGTCCATATTCTGCTTTCCCCGAATAGTAAATGGGTTATGGACTATGACTGTACATGTCCTTACTTTGATACATATATACGTCCCTGCAAGCATATTGCGGCCGTTCTTTTGAAATACATGGATGAAATGTCATTCAGTGAAATAGGTAATGGCAAAGCACGTCCGAAAAGAAATACAGATCCAGCTATCATGGATCTGATTCAGGATTATCAGAATGATCAGCCTCTGATTACGGAAGTATCTTCACAACCTGTACGGATAGAGCCATATATCAATGGGTATGGGAACACACAGGAGTCCATGTCTGTGGAGTTTAAAATCGGTATTTGTGGCCAGCATATGTACATTATCCAGAACATTTCCAACTTCTGCTCGATGATTGAAAATCATGAACGTAAAAAGTATGGCAAACAATTAGACTTTGTCCATGAACGCAATGCTTTTGAGCCAGCCTGCAGACCATTGATTGACTTCCTGGTATCTCTGTATCATTCCGATGACTCTTATTCTTCTAATTCATACAGTTATTATTCTTATTCCTGCTATTCTTCCGGTTCAGAGTTAAAACGCACCTTATCCTTAAAGGGACGCTATCTGGATGATTTTATCAATGCATGTAATGGTCTTCCGATCCATGTTATGGAATCTGATGGATATTCACAGATAGATACATTATTTACACTATCCGATGATACGCCTTCCATTCATATGGATTTAAACAGAACAGATAATGGCTATACATTAAAAAACAATACTCATTTCTATCTCTTTACAGGCAATCAGTATCTGTATTATCTCGATATGAATAAGAAAGAAATCCTGCGTATTAAAAATAATAATACGGTATTGCCATTATTAAAGTATCTGAAAGACAGTGGGCAGGATTCCCTGTTTATATCGGAAAAGGATATGCCTTCCTTTTCCAGATACCTATGGCCGGTTATTTCTGCTTATACAGATGTAAAGGCAGATAACTTCAACCCTGTACAGTACATACCGCCAAAACCTTCTTTTGAAGTCTACCTGGATCTTCCCCAGAAAGATCTGATAACTGGTGAGCTGTATGCCGTATACCCTGATAAAAAGTACAGCGTATTGGATAATACGAATACAGATAATGGTCACAGGGACCTGGAAGAAGAAAAGGCCATGGACCGGTATATGACTTCCTGGTTTACTTCCTTCGACCCTGTTACGCATATGCTTGCCTTATCTGGTGATCAGGATAAAACCTATCAGTTTCTTAAATACGGAATTCCTGCCTTACAGGATAAAGCAACAGTCTATATCTCTGACAGGTTAAAGAAGATTGCCTTAAAGCCTATGCCTAAGGTAAGTGTAGGTGTATCTGTATCTCATGATATCCTGCAGTTAGATTTGGTCAGTGATGATATTGATTTAAAGCAGATTGCGGAAATACTGTCCCGTTATGACAGAAAGAAGAAATATTACCGTTTAAAGAATGGACAGTATATCGAAGCGGATGATTCCCTGGATGAATTAGCACAGTTAAAGGAATCTTTATCTTTAAAGAATTCTGATATTACTTCTGGTAAAGCAGAATTGCCGAAATATCGTGCCATGTATCTCGATGATATGGCAGATGAAGGTGCGTTTGATATAGATCGTGATACTTCTTTTCGCAGAATGATCCAGCATATGCATGATACAGACGGTTCTGTTTATGATGTGCCATCAGATCTGAATGCAGTGATGCGTCCATATCAGATAGATGGATTCCGCTGGTTATGTTCGTTAAGAGATAATGGCTTTGGCGGCTTGCTGGCAGATGAGATGGGACTTGGAAAAACATTGGAAGTTATAGCTTTCATTGGCAGTTGGAAAGACAGACAGAGAACATTGATTGTATGTCCGGCTTCACTTGTATATAACTGGTCTTCCGAGATTCATAAATTCATGCCATCCTTAAAATCAGTCATGATTCAGGGAACCGCAGAAATGCGTAAGGAATTAATCCAGTCTTCAGGTGAAAATGATATTCTGATTACTTCTTATGACTTATTAAAGCGTGATACAGATTTCTATAAGGATATTACATTCTCTTGTGAAGTCATTGATGAAGCACAATATATCAAAAATGCTTCTACGCAAGCCGCTAAGGCTGTGAAGGATATCAGCAGCGTCTTCCGTATTGCCTTAACCGGTACACCTATAGAAAACAGATTATCAGAGCTATGGTCAATCTTTGACTATCTGATGCCTGGTTTCTTCCATTCTTATCAATACTTCCGGGAACACTATGAATTACCAATTGTAAGAGATGAAGATGATTTAACGGAAAAAGACTTAACCAGAATGATTACACCGTTTGTGCTCAGAAGGTTAAAAAAGGATGTGTTAAAGGATCTTCCGGATAAACTGGAAGAAGTCTATTATGCCCCTCTGGAAGGGGAACAGAAGGAACTGTATGAGGCAAGAGTACAGAGATTAAAGCTCCTGTTGAACAAGCAGTCTGATCAGGAATTCAGGGAAAACAAGATTGTTGTTCTGGCTGAATTGACAAGATTAAGACAGATATGCTGCGATCCGGGATTAGTCTATGAGAAATACAAGGGTAATTCCAGTAAAGAAGATCTCTGTATTGATATGATCAGAAATGCCGTAGAGGCAGGTCATAAAGTATTGTTATTCTCACAATTTACAACCATGCTGGATGAATTAACAGCTCGTCTGGATAAAGAGAAAATCAGATATTATCTCTTAGAGGGGGCTACGCCTAAGAAAAAGCGTGCAGAGATGACTGAGTCTTTCCAAAGTGATGATGTACCTGTCTTCTGTATTTCCCTGAAAGCAGGTGGAACCGGTCTGAATCTGACGGCCGCAGATATCGTCATTCACTATGATCCATGGTGGAATACAGCTGTAGAAAATCAGGCCACAGACCGTGCCCACCGTATAGGTCAGAAGAATGTTGTTTCGGTATACAGATTGATTATGAAGGATACTGTAGAAGAAAGAATACTGGCCCTGCAGGAAGAAAAATCAGATCTCGCCGGAAGAGTATTATCTGGTGAAGGTATTTCTTCCTCCAAGTTAACAAGAGAAGATTTACTGCAGTTACTATGAGGCACAAAAAACAGGCAGGAATGAGCCAAACTCACTTCTGCCCGTTTTCTTTTTCTAGTCCTTTAAATCTCTGTAATCCTTGCTTGTGTTGATCGTATGATGCATTCTTCTGATAGCTTTGGATTCGATCTGTCTGACACGTTCTCTTGTGACATGGAACTTATTGCCTACTTCTTCCAGTGTCTTAGGCCTGCCAGTACCATCCAGGCCAAATCTCATTCTGACAATCTGTTCTTCTCTTTCCGGAAGCCCGGAAAGTATCTGATTTAACTGTTCCTTCATGACTTCGTCATTGGAGAAAGTCATAGGATCTACCGCATTATTATCCTGAATGAAATCACTTAAGGTACTGTTTTCTTCATCACCTGCCGGTGTTTCCAGAGAAACAGGATCCATCGCTATCTGCTGGATTTCACTGACTCTTTCAGCGGTATAGCCTTTACCTATTTTCCTGGCGATTTCTGCATCAGTCGGTTCTCTGCCTAAATCCTGTACAAGCTGTCTCTGTACTCTTTTGACTTTGTTAATCTGTTCTGTCATATGTACAGGGATACGGATATCTCTTGACTGATCGGCGATAGCACGCACCATAGACTGTCTGATCCACCATGTCGCATAGGTAGAGAAACGGAAGCCCTTTGTATAGTCAAACTTATCTACAGCTCTCATTAAGCCGATATTGCCTTCCTGAATCAGATCCTGAATCGATAAGCCTCTGTTTACATAGTCTCTTGCCATAGAGACTACCAGCCTGAGGTTAGCAGATACCATCTTGTCCTTGGCAGCTTTCTGCTGTTCAGGTGTACCTTCCTTGATTAATCTGGCAGTTTCTTTCTCTTCTTCTGGTGTCAATCTGCCGATAGCACCAATCTCCTGTAAATATGCTTTCACAGAATCAGAAGACTTCTTTGTCTTATTCTTTTCTACATAAGGATCCTGTAATTCTTCATCGGAATCTTCCTCAGAATCCTCATCTTCATCATCATTCTCTTCTTCATCCAGAAGATCATCTTCATCAGAAGAAAGCAGAATACCATTATCTTCAATCCAGTTAAAAAGCTCTTCTTCTTCATCTTCGCTCAGATGATTCTTTTCAGCTGTTTCCATAATCTCTTTCTGGGAGATATCAGTATCAGTCTTGGATTTATCTAAAAAATACTTTTTGATTTCATCCAGTGTCATAAGCTGTTTTGCGTTTGTCTTAGAAGTCATAATTCACCTTCCTCAGCACAATTCTAACATAAAAGAAATTATCATGAACCTTTCATGCATGTCCGAAAAAAGGATATATCTTTCGATATATCCCATATGTATTAACGGTAATTCGTACAGGTTGGAGATGTCTCTACCTGTAAAGGTCCGGCATCCTCCGCGGTTGTCACCTGCCAGGTGACAGTTAATGTATCGCCTGGATGAATACGCACTTCAAAGATGCGATATACCTGTACCCCCTGGTACACATCTTCAATCATCTCACGGCCATTGCTTAACTGCACATTAGATATTTTTCCATCTACCGGAGCAGTCAGATGCATGACACCAATTAATGAACCATCGTTATTTGTATTACCAAGAATATAATAACCGGCACCCTTCATATCTTCATCCGTAAATATATCCGTGATATCTGCGGTGACATTGTATGTCTTTGTGCCATCTGCATTTTTGATCGGATCAGAAACCTTGGTTTTGAGATCCATAAACCATCCGAACTTGGACGCGTGGGTATAGCTCCACCAGAGACCTGTGTAGCTCTTCTTGCGTTCCGATACAAGTTCTCCACCCATACCAGCATTTACCATATGACGTTCTTCAACAGGATCATTCATCCATACCATGATAGTCTTGTCTCCAAAACAATCTACGAACATAGGCAGAATCTTCGTCATGTTGCTGAAAGAGAAACTGTCAGTGAATACGTCCATGATACTGTTGGCTGCTTCTGCATACAGAGAGTCAGACTTATCGTTTCTGTCTATCCACTGGGCAGTACCCTCATCCAGATCAGAATTCATGTATTTATAGTTCAGATCTTTTTCAATGACACGCATCGCATTACTGCCATCCATTACCGTGCCATCTGATAAGGTTACTGACTGATCCAATGTGCTCAGAATTTTCTGCAGAATAACAGGATTCATCGAAATAACACCATCTATTACAATATGATGAGATTCAAAGTATTCCGCAGACCATATTTCACCACAACGCTTGAAATCCATGGAGAAGTTAGGATTACGCGGATCATTCATCAGATCATAGAAGATACGTCTTTCATCTTCTGTCTGAGCCACATCTTCAGAAATATATTGAGCCGTCAAAACCTGAAGACAGGATTTGAAATCAGATATTTTCATGATTCCATCCTGAATCGTGGCTGTGCCTACCGAACCTATGAATCCGCCCAACGCTCTGCCTTCCGCCAGGTTCTGCGCTGCCAGCATATATGTCTTGTCTTCTGTGCCATCACCGATAATATCTCTTAATGGCTGTTCATACTTACCGAACATTTCAACGGCATCATCAATTTCCTTCTCATACTTGTTCAGATCATCCTGCATACCTGTTAAAGAAAGATCTACACCCTTTAGCTGATTTTCAATACGGGTAATCTCAGGCATTACCTCATCCGCAAAATCCAGATATTCATTAATAGTAACAATGTTGAAACCACCATCATCTGCCTTGATAGAAGATAAAGGTGTTGTCTCCATCAGATCTATACCAGGAGAAAGAAGTTCCTGGTTGGCTTCGTCCGCAATATCCAGTAAAGTTCTGGCAGAATCAATATTCTTTTCTACTTCTGGTAAAGCAGATAATATATGCCAGATGGAGGAATCCAGTTCTTCACGAATATCATCTATAGAACTGTCAATCTGGTCAACATTTTCACGGGCTGAAGCGATATCATCATCACTTAAATTATCAGGAAGTGCCTTTAAAGAAGTCTTTAAAGTATTCGCTGCGGGCAGAAGTCTCTTGGCAGAAAGGTAAACTCTCAATCCAGGAATACTTATCAGAACCATTAAAAGCAGGAAGACAGAATTAAAGATGATCGCAACTGAAGTATGTCTCTTTCTGAAGAAACCAAAGGTAAACAGTGCAAGAATCAATACAGTAGCCGCCAGCACTGCACAAACCAATAATTTCAACTGATTAGAAAGTACAGACACGCCAGCTATGATCACCCCTGCAAATATTGCAAGAATGGTATACAGCATCCATATCATCAGGCTTACCGCAAATGGTCTGACTCTTCTGCGTCCCTTTTTCTTATTTCTGGTGTTACTTTTTCCCATGTATTAATCTCCTGTATTCATGGCTTTCAGCCAACAGTAAATTTTTAACAATTACTTTATCAATGATAAAGATGTTCACACAATAGTGCAAATAAAGGATATATCTTTCGATATATCCATAATGATTATCTGTAATTTGTACAGGTTGGCGTTGTCTCTACCTGCAATGGCCCCGCATCAGGTGCTGTAGTTACCTGCCAGGTAACGGTCAAAGTGTCACCCGGGTGTATACGTATGTCGAAGGCTCTGAATATCTGAACACCCTGATAATTATCTTCAGTCATTTCAAGCCCATTGCTTAACTGCACTTTGGAAATCTTTCCATCCACCGGAGCAGTTAAATGCATAACACCAATTAAAGAGCCATCCGTATTTGTATTACCAAGAATGTAGAAACCAGCACCCTTCATATCTTCATCCGTGAAGATATCGGTAATATCAGCGGATACATTGTATGTCTTTGTGCCATCTTCATTCGTGACAGGATCAGATACTTCTGTCTTCAGATCCATGAACCAGCCGAACTTGGCCGCATGGGTATAACTCCACCAAATACCTGTATAACTCTTCTTACGTTCCGACACGAGTTCACCGCCCATACCGGCATCTACCATATGCTGTTCCTGATCTTCATCCTGCATCCAGACCATGATTGTCTTGTCTTTAAAGCTGTCGATGAACATTGGCAGAATCTTAGTCATATTGCTAAAGGAGAAACTGTTCTTAAATACATCCATAACACTGTTTGCGGCTTCACCGTACAGGGCGTCAGATTCACTATTGCGTGCGGCAATTGAAGTGAGACCTGCATCCAGATCAGAATTCATGTACTTGTAGTTCATATCTTTTGTGATAACACGCATGGCATTACTGCCATCCATTTCCATGCCATCAGATAATGTGACTGACTGTCCTAACGCACTCAATATTTTCTGCAGAATAGATGGGTTCATGGCAATGACACCATCCAGCTGGACAGAATGCGACTGATAGTATTCTGCGGACCAGATTTCACCACAGCGTTTGAAATCCATGGAGAAGTTAGGATTACGCGGGTCAGCCATCAGATCATAGAAGATACGCTGTTCATCAGCTGTCTGGGCTACAGATGCAGGAATATATTGCGCAGTCAGCACCTGCAAAACAGGCTTAAAATCAGAAATGTCCATAATGCCATCCCGGATTGTCACTGTGCCGCAGGATCCAACGAATCCGCCTAACGCTCTTCCTTCGGCAAGGTTCTGCGCTGCTAACAGATACATGCGGTTTTCCATACCATCACCGATAATATCTCTTAATGGCTGTTCATACGTTCCAAACATATCAGCCGTTTCATCAATCTTCTTCTCATAAGAGACAAGCTCATCCTGCATGCCTGTTAAAGAAAGATCAACATCTTTTAACTGATTCTCAATGGTATTGATTTCCGGCATTACCTGATCCGCAAAATCCAGATATGCATTAATAGTTAAAACATTAAAACCGCCGCTTTCAGCTTTGATTGTGGATAATGGTGTAGTTTCCATCAGATCGATACCCGGAGAAAGAATCTTCTGATTTGCGTCATCCGCAATATCCAGTAATGTTTCGGCAGAACGGACATTCTTTCCAATTTTCGGAACAGCAGATACCACATGCCAGATCGGTGAATCCATTTCATTTCGGATATCATCAATAGAACTGTCTATCTGGTCTACATTAGCACGTGCTGAAACAATATCATCACCACTTAAGTTACCAGGGATTGCCTTCAGAGAAGCTTTTAAAGTATGGACTGATGGCAGAAGTCTTTTGGCAGAATTATAAAGATTTAATCCAAGTATACCCGCCAGACACATCAGCACTAAGAAAACCGAATTCAGTGTGATCGCGACTTTTGTATGTTTCTTCTTAAAGAAACCGAAAGTAAACAGTGCAAGGAGTAATACAGTTACAGCAAGTACTGCACACGCCAATAGTTTCAATTTACTTGGCAACATAGATATGCCTGCCAGAATCACTCCTGCAAATATTGCAAGAATGGTATACAGCATCCATATCATCAGACTGATCGCAAACGGTCTTACCCTTCTGCGTCTGTTTTTCTTATTTCTGGTATTACTTTTCCCCATGTTTTATTCTCCTGTGTTTGTATTTTATGCGGACATAGTATCCACAGTCATACTTTATTCATCATAAAGATGTTCACACAATAGCGCAAATAAACATTGCCTATCACACAACTTCCCATAATTATAAAAAAGCATCAGTTTTTTCAACCAATGCTTTCTTTCTACAATTACTTAAGTCCGTATTTCTTATTGAACTTTTCAACCTGACCGGCCGCAGCTGCGAATCTCTGTCTGCCTGTGTAGAAAGGATGACAATTCGAGCATGTATCTACCTTGATCTCTGGCAGAGTTGAACCTGTTTCAAACTCAGAACCACAGGATGTGCAGATAACCTTTGCCTTGTAATACTTTGGATGAATTCCCTGTTTCATTTTCTCATTCTCCCTTCTGCCTTATGCCTCTGAACGTGCATAAAGAAAGTGCTTTATAAGCTTACCATAAAATTAATTTCTTGCAAGTTTTTTTAGAAATATGATGCATTCATATCAACAGCACCACTGATTCCCGGAATCGTTCCTTTGTTGGAATACTGCCAGATACCGTAATTACCTGTATAAGTACATTTTGTATTCCATTGTGCACACCAGATCATGCAATTCAAAGAACCTGTATTAATCTTGGAAGTTAACCATGATTTAGACGCATAGAGACCTGGTGTATAACCTGCGGCTCTTACGGTATTGCAGAAAGCATTTACGATAGCTGTTCTTTCTGCATTGGATAAACCAGCCTGCCCGGAATCTTCCATATCAATGAAGATCGGAAGACTGACACCGCCGGCTGCTCTGACCTGTTCAATAGCCAGGGAAGCCTCTTCTACTGCCTGTGCTTCATTCTTGGCAATGGAGTAGAAATAAGCACCGGTTGTGACTCCATTAGCCTTGGCTCCGGCAATATTTCTTAAGAAGGTAGGATCCTTCGCCATTCTGCCAGAAGTGCCTCTGAAACCTGCTCTTGCGATCATAAAGGATACGGCAGTACGTGCCTGTGACCAGTCAATATTACCCTGCCATTGGGATACATCAATGCCAGTTCCATTTATTAACAACTGGCCATCTGTACCAAACTTGTACTTGACTCCCTGAATAGTCTGTTCACCAGTTACTGCATTACCATTTTCATCATAGTAATATCTGGCGCCATTGAAATTCTGCCAGCCATAGTAATGATTGATGATCTGTTTCTTGTAAACAGCCTGTGTATAATTTGCAAGTGTTGCAGGTGCAGTGCCTGCCGCATCAACATACAGCTGTTCCCCAGCACTGTTCGTTAACTTGTTGGAACTTCCCTTAACACTTACAGTGACACTGGAGGTGGAAGAATCACTATATTCGATTGTGATATTTCCACTGTAATCATTAGCAGAATCAGCCGCATGAATAGCGATATTTCCCGCATCTGCAGAAACAGTAACTATAGTAATCATCTTGTTATCAGATGATGCGGTTAATACACTGCCTGTACTGTTTACGCTTACCGGAATATTCATGCTGTTCTTACCATCCACGCCATACAGTACAGCAGTATTTCCCTGTACATATGGCGCAAAAGCCTGTGCCTGATCCTGTACATATGTTGTTTCTTCTTCTGTACGGCTGTTTACAAACTTAACTGTATCCGTCACTGCAGGAACACTGTTATCTGCCTTGGCCCCCGTATTGGAACTTGGCTTTACATCACCAGCCGCAGCCGCCGATACCGTCTTTTCTTCAATATTTTCAATAGGTTTGTATTCTACCTTGTCTTTGACATTCACATCAGTCGCATAACTGTTTGTATCTACAGATTCACTTGGCACAAGACACATTGTGTAATCACCCGCATCAATAGAATCAATAGTAATCATGCCATCCTGATCATCATCGGTATAACTCTTGCCATCAATACCATTTAATACTTCTGCATATGCATCAATAGCCTTTTTCTTATCGACAAGTAATGCATCACCCTTGGTCATCGGGGTTTCTGTACCATCCGCATGTACGGCAATCTGTTCTTCTTTCTTATCTGCTTTTTCTGAAGGTTCTGGTGAAGCAGTACTCTTAGTTTCAGTTTCTTCAGAAACAGGGGATTCTGTTGCCTTGTCTTCTGTATCCTTAGTTTCTTCTGATTTTTCTTCAGATGGATCATACGGATCTGATGCACTGCCATTATCCTGGGCTTCCTGAATCTCTGTATTAACTTTATTAATCTGATCAAGGGCATCATTTAATGTTTTTTTATCAGATGAGCTGACAAGCTTTACTTCATAAGGAACACCGGTAATCTTCTGTCCCTGTGTATCCTTCAGAAAAATTGTCAGATCCTTTTCAATTGATTCACCAGATAAAGATCCTTCTGTTCCATATGAAGGGATCTCTACTTTTTCTGTCTGTGTCTTAACTTTAACAGTTTTCTTTACTGCAGGTTTCTTAACTTGTTCTTCCGGTTTATTAAGAACGGTGTAAACACCAGCACCACCAGCAGATACAACCACAGCTCCGGCAATTCCCCATACAATCTTTGCTTTGGCAGAAAGCATATGTAAACGTGTAAACATTTGATTCCTTTCCAATAATACGCATGCACAATAAAAACAGTATTATTTACTTCTTACTAAAATATTAAACACAGTGTCTAGTGAAATCAATACTCAAAAGCATATAATCAGAGAATTCTGATAGAGGTAAATCTTATTCACACTCATCCTCTTTCATCTCTCTCCAGATTTTTGCGCCAAGTTTCTTTAATTTCAGATCAAGTTCGGAATAGCCTCTGTCTATATGATAGACATTTGATATTTCTGTTACACCATCTGCCATGAGACCTGCCACAACCATAGCTGCACCGCATCTTAGATCTGTCGCACTGACTTCTGCGGCAGATAAAGGAGTCGGTCCATGAATAATGGCTGAACCATTTCCAAGAACATCAATATCGGCACCCATCTTTTCAAGTTCCACACAATGCTTGAAACGTTCTGGATAAATCGTATCTCTGATTTTGGAATCCCCATCAGCTTCTGTCATAAGAGCTGTTAAAGGCTGCTGTAAGTCTGTCGCAAAGCCCGGATAAGGTCTTGTTGTAACATCGGTAGGTTTCAGATGATCCGGTTTCTTCACAACAACATAATCAACTCCGATTTCCATCGGTACACCCATTTCCTGCAGTTTTGATAACAAGGCATCAATATGCTGGGGAATCACGTTATTAATACGCATTTCTCTGGCACAGGCTGCCGCGATGATAATAAACGTTCCTGCCTCAATACGATCCGGTATGATTTCATGGAAACAGCCGCTTAAATGATTTACGCCATCAACCGTTATGACATTCGTACCAGCGCCTCTGACTCTGGCACCCATCTTGTTTAAAAGAGTTGCGACATCAATGATTTCCGGTTCCTTGGCCGCATTCTCTATAGTTGTTCTGCCTTTGGCATAAACTGCAGCCATCATGATATTAATGGTTGCACCAACGGAAGCTATATCCAGGAATATCTTATTTCCTTTTAATTCTTTGGCCTTGATTTCATAACAGCCGTTTTCAAAAGAAACCTCTGCCCCTAATGCTTCAAAACCCTTGATATGAAGATCAATTGGTCTTGGGCCCAGGTAACATCCTCCCGGCATCTTCATACGCACATAACCAAACTTACCTAACAGAGCCCCCATAAAGTAATAAGAAGCTCTTAATCTGGTAACAGCATCATCTGTTAAATCTGTATTTTTCATATGCGTTGGATCAATAATCAGATGATCTGCGGCAACTTCGATCACATTGACATTGAGAATCTTTAATATTTCACAGAGATTGGCCGCATCCGCAATCTGGGGAATACCCACAATCGTAACCGGTCCATCCGCAAGTACGGCAGCCGGAATCAAAGCAACTGTCGCATTCTTGGCACCAGAGATCGTAACATTACCAGATAATGCGTGTCCTCCTTCGATTTTGATAACTTCTTTCATATATAGAAACCCTTTCCACATGATGTAACATGCATCATGTTATTTACTATTCCGTATGCCTATTATATGCCAGATTAAGAAAGAGACAAAATCCATGACTTCCTCAGGAAAGAAAAAAGACCATGTGATCTGGTCACACAGTCTCTTATGCTTAAGAATCTATTAAGCCTTGTCTGCAGAACCGAAAGCCTTGCAGAGTTCGATAACCTTAGCTGTGATAGCGTCAGCACCTGGCTTCAGAAGCTTACGAGGGTCATAACCCTTGCCGATCTTATCCTTGCCTTCTTCAATGTACTTACGTGTTGCAGCAGCAAACTCAAGCTGCAGTTCAGTATTGATGTTAACCTTGGAAACACCTTCTGTGACTGCCTTGTGAACCTGGTCAAATGGAATACCAGAACCACCATGCAGAACTAATGGCTTGCCATGAACTGCTTCGTTGATTTCAGCTAATCTTTCGAAGTTCAGGCCCTTCCAATCCTTAGGATATACACCATGGATGTTACCGATACCAGCTGCCAGGAAGTCAACACCCAGATCAGCAATTGTTGCGCACTCCTTTGGATCAGCTAATTCACCAGCAGATGTAACACCATCTTCTGTGCCGCCGATACCACCGACTTCGCACTCAACAGAGATACCCTTTGAATGAGCTAAAGCGATGATCTCCTTGGACTTTTCAAGGTTCTCCTCAAATGGATAATGAGAGCCATCGAACATTACAGATGTGAATCCTGCATCGATGCAAGCCTTGGCGCCTTCGTATGTGCCATGGTCCAGATGCAGAGCAACCGGAACAGTGATGCCTAAGGAATCATACATATCACGAACCATATCTGCTACAAGCTTGAATCCGCACATGTACTTACCAGCACCTTCTGATACCTGCAGAATTGCCGGAGACTTTGCTTCCTCAATTCCTAACAGGATGGACTTTGTCCATTCCAGATCGTTGATGTTGAAGGCTGGGATCGCATAATGACCTTCATGAGCCTTGTCAACCATTTCTTTTGCAGAAACTAATGCCATAATCTTTTAGATTTCCTCCTATTGGTCCTTTCATTTTAGCCCTGTTTAACTCTTTTGAAAAGATGAGTTTGAAACATCATTTCATAAAAACTGCCGTAAAACGCCAATTCATGGTCTTTACAGCTGTTCTTTCTTCATTCAGTTGTCGTATGCATCATCACCTGTAGGCAGGTCAAGACCGCTCTGATCTAATGGTTCATCCAGATCATCGTCGTCATCATCCATCGCTGCACTGCTGGCATGTACTTCATCAAACTTTCTTCTGTTTCTTAAATCCCACTTATTACCTTCCAGTGAGTAAAATCTTGGATCCAGCATCAATTCTGAATAAAGCTGGCTTCTCTTCTTTCTAAGCTTATTCTCTGGAATCTTCATCTGTTTAGAGACATCAGCCCATAACTTTGCAAATTCAACTTCCTTCTTTCTTTTTGAAAGACAGTCAAATGCTACATCTGTCATGCTCTTGGATACCGCCATGTAAAACTCCTTTTTCTTATACGCCTGATAACGCTTTCAAATTCAATATTCATTCAGGCGCATAGGATATTAAAACATGATGTTCGTAAAGTCAATATCATTATGAGAAATACCTGATTTTCCACTCTAAACGTTGATGTAAAACGCGTTCATTTCCTGAATAGATAGAATATTCCACTATCCATCTGTCTTTATCTCTGGTTATTGTTTCTGTTTCTGAACTTAAGTTCATAATTCCCCAGGGACTTTCTACAAGACTTGTACCGCTATCTTCAAGGAAAAGTTCAGTTGTAGAAGTCACATCTGCTTTTCTTTTTAAAACCACATGATTTTCTTCAAATAAGACATCATGAATCGCATGTTCTTCTTTTTCTTCATAGCGCAGTCTGTTTTCATTCAATAAAGCAGTACTGTCCGCAATTACCTTTTCTTCTCCTGTATCCAGATTACGAGAAACAAGGGTTACCTGTACTCTCATTGCAGGATCTCCTCTGGAAAGAATACTTTGTTATCATCTCTTACCGGACCATGGATTAAAGAATAGACTACATTAGACGCATTGGATAATTCCTTGGTAGAACCATCTTTCATCTTGACCCAGATACTCTCATCTACATCGCCATATGGAGTATAAGGAGACTGTTCCACATCATCTCTTCCCCAGTAATAGCGAAGATCATAACCGGCATCCTTTAACATGCTTCTTAACTTTCTGTTTTCTGCTGCAGAAGAATCCGCATAGGCAAATAAATGTCTGTTTAATACTCTTTCAGATAAATCTCTTAAGATTGGATCCTGATGCTCCTGTAAGAACATAAACCCATACCCGCAGGAATCTTCATCCAATCTGAAATAATCCTTCAGTTTCATCTTCTGTCCTTTAATGATCGGATAGAACAGTTCAATCACAGATGGATCTACATTATCCATACCTAAATCTTTCATCCTCCGGAATAACTTATGCAGAATAATCTCATAGCTTCTTGCGGTTGGATGATAGTATACCTGCCAATACATATGGTATCTTGCCATAATGTAATTCTCTACCGCATATACACCAGATTCTTTGATCGCTAATTGTCTTCCATCCTGTACTCTTAATGTTCTTAAGATTCTTTCAAGATCATATTCTCCATACTTGGTTCCGGTAAAATAAGCATCTCTTAAAAGATAATCAAAACGATCCGCATCTAATTGGGAAGATATCAGTTGCGATAATAGTGGATTCTGACTGGTATGACGGATCACATCCGCCACATCATGTGATAATCCTTTCTCACAATTTTCTAATATCTCAGTAATCTCTGTATGTTCTTCTATGATCCGGCATGTAAATACTTCATGAGAAGTTCTGGTAACACCTTCAAAAGCATGGGAGTATGGACCGTGACCTATATCATGCAGTAAACCTGCTAACATGACAGTTACTTTTTCTTTCTCGGTCAAAGCTTCCCGGATATCCGGCACCTCTGTCACCATTCTGCGGACTATCTCATAAACACCTAAAGAATGACCAAAGCGGGAATGTTCTGCACAATGGTAAACCATATAGGCGCCACCTAACTGACGTATTCTTCTTAATCTTTGAAACCAGGCAGAATTAATCACATCCCAGACTACCTGCAGATCTACATGAATATAGCCATGAATCGGATCACGCAGTACCTTTTCTTCTGTCGTATGTTTATACATTATTTCTCCTCCAGGAGTACAACAGCCTGCGCCATAACACCTTCTTCATGACCCACAAAGCCCATGCCTTCACCTCTGGTAGCTTTGATACTGATACGGTCTATGTCACAATGCAGAGCCTTGGCAAAGTTGCTTCTCATTTCTTCTATAAAAGGAGCCATCTTAGGTTTTTCTATTAAGACAAGGGCATCAAGATTACCGATCTTATAGCCTTTCTCATCCATCATATCTGCGACTTCTTTCAGAATAATCTGTGAATTAATGCCCTTCCATTTCGGATCCGTATCCGGGAACCAGTGGCCTAAATCTCCTAAAGCAAGTGCACCCAAGATTGCCTCAGCTGCCGCATGGGTTAAGGCATCCGCATCACTGTGTCCAACCAATCCCTTATTATGAGGAATCTCTACGCCTCCTAATACCAGTTTCCTGCCTTCTGCCAGCTTATGAATGTCTGTACTCTGTCCAATTCTCATGTCTTTTTCCTCAACTGTTCTTATCTTTATATTACAATGTTGCTATGGAACTAAAAATACCTTCTTATGTACTGCAGTTAATGCATATTTTAGAAACAAACGGTTATGAATGCTATGTCGTAGGTGGTGCTGTACGTTCTTTATTACTGAACTTGCCAGTTCATGACTATGACTTGACTACCAATGCATTGCCTGATCAGATGAAACAGGTTTTTCGTAATTATCATACCCTTGAAACAGGTATTCAGCATGGTACAATCACTGTCATCATTGATCACCATCCTGTAGAAATCACAACCTATCGTAAAGACAGTGCCTATAAGGATCACCGTCATCCGGATCATGTGGAATTTACTTCTGCTATCAAAGAAGACTGTGCCCGCCGTGACTTTACCATCAATGCTTTCTGCTATAATCCGAAAACAGGCATTCTGGACTTCTTCCATGGTAAGGAAGATCTTGAAAACAAAGTCATCAGATGTATTGGCAACCCTCACAGAAGATTTGAAGAAGATGCCTTACGTCTGTTAAGAGCGGTACGCTTTGCGGCCCAGTTAAACTTTCATATAGAATCTGAAACTTCCAACGCCTTATTAGAAGAAACAGATTCTTTATCCTATGTTTCCATAGAACGTATCCGGGAAGAATTCACCGGATATCTTAAATCTCCAGGCTGCTCGTCTCTTTTCTCACCTTATCATACATTGTTTGAAACATTTTTACCTGAATTGAAAGATATATCTGATACAGATACAAAGTGGCTTTTGGAAAGATGGAACTGCAGTAACAATGATGCCTTATGTCGTTTTGCCTTATTACTGACTCTTCCTGTATTTTCCAACCCACGTTCCATTATGAGAAGAATGAAATTCAGCAATAAGGAAACAGATGCTGTATCCGATATGATTCTTCATAAAGAAGATCCTGTAGACAATAAGATTGCTATAAAGCATCTTCTTTATAAACTCAAAGCTCCTTTTAAAGACTATCTGCACTACCGCAATGCACTGGATCTAAAAAACTATGATGCTGTTTTATCCCTGTATCAAAGCATCATTGAAAACAATGAAGCCTGTTCCTTAAAGCAGCTTGCCATAACCGGCACAGATCTTGTTTCTTTAGATTACAAAGGAAAAGCTATTTCTGATGAACTGCATCATCTGCTTATGGATGTCATCGATGAAAAGATACCGAATGATTATGACATCTTATTAGAAAAAGCTAAGAAAGATCATACTTTATCATAGGCATAGCGAGGATCATCATCTTCCATGACATGTACAATACCGCACTTTTCAAAACCAAGCTTGTCAAACAGTTTCTGCATAACCGTATTATCCGGATGTGTATCTGCCCGCAGATATCCGCATTGTTCATATCCCCAATTGACACAGAAGGTTCCGGCATGATAGCCTTGCTTTACAGCTAATCTATGCACAACACCATATTCTGCATCCCTATGCCAATGACCTTCAATATGGTCATATAAAGGATCCGCATGTCTCCCTTTCATCAGACAGAAGACACCGACAATCTCATTTCCGCTCACACAGACATAGCTTCTTCTGTTCTCTATATCTTCTCTGATCAGGCTCTCAGGCGGCCATGAATTCCTGTACCATTGCCTTGTATTGCCATGTTCTTTCATAAAGATGCGGGCATCCGCATAGATCTTCATAACCGCATCAATATCCTCTATTTCTGTATTTCTTATTTTCATAACACATCTATAGTACTACAAATGAAACTATTTTCATGAAATTTTATGAAAATGAATATTGACAATCCATCCGGGATTCACTAAACTTCTAATATCTTCAAAGAACAGAAGAGTACTTCTGACTGTCCTATAGCGAGTCGGAACAGAGTGCAAGTCCGGTGGCACCAGGAAGAAGGAACCGCATCTGGGAGAAGAGATCCTGAACTAACAGTAGGGTGATCGTAATCCGGCGTTAACGGAAAGAGGTGGTCACGTTTGTGGCAACCAAGGTGGTACCGCGATGATAGAGTCGTCCTTGGAAAAATAATTCCGGGATGACTTTTTGTTTTCCCGGATAGAAAGAGGGAAAGAAAATGAAAATCGCATCTAAATTATGGAAAACAGCTTTAGCTGCAACAGCCGTATTAAGCTTAACGGCATGCTCATCTTCAGGTAAGGCTGATGCTTCCGCATCTACGGCAGCTTCCTCATCCGACAAAGCCCAGGAGATTGTTATTGGTATCTCACCTGACTATCCGCCATTTGATACACTCGATGATAACAAGAACTTAACAGGCTTTGACTATGATATGGGTGAATGGCTGTTTAAGTGGATGAATGAAAACGGTTATAACTATGATCATACATGGAAACAGATGTCCTTTGATACAATCGTATCTGCGATCCAGACAGACCAGGTAGATCTTGGTATCTCCGGCTTCACCTATTCTGAAGACAGAAAAGTAGAATGGTCTGATCCATATTCCGGATCCAAGCAGGTAGCTTTGGTTACTGCAGATTCTGATCTTAAGACAACAGATGATCTGAAGGGCAAGCACTTAGGTGCACAGATATCCTCAACTGGTGCTGATGCTGCCAAGGAAATCGATTCTGATGCAGAGATTGTTGAAAACATGCAGAACAGTGTAGCTTCCTTGAAAGCAGGTCAGTTAGATGCAGTCGTTCTTGATGAAGCAGTCGCAAACAGCTATGCCGACAGTGGTGAATTCAAAGTGCTGGATGGTTCATTACTGGACGAAGAGCAGCACATCATTGCCAAGGAAGGAAACACAGAATTAATGGATGCTGTAAATAAAGCTTTAAAAGCCTTCATGGAAAGTGATGACTACAAGGATCTTTGCGATAAGTGGGGAGTATCGCCATACAATGGCTGAGATTCTGACTCAGGCAAATCTTACATTCATGCTTAAGGGCGCCGGCTATTCTTTACTGCTGGCGCTCGGCGGCGTTTTTTTCGGAGCTATCATGGGTGTCTTAAACGCAGCCATGAAGCTTTCTCACAGTAAGATTCTGCATATCATATCCAGCATCTATGTTGAAATATTCCGTGGTACACCAATGTTATTACAGGTATTGTTCTTCTATCTTGGTGTCCCGGTTCTCTATCAGCGTATCTTTGGAACCCGTATGAATGTCAATCCATACATGGTTGGTTTAATAGCTTTATCCTTAAACTCCGGCGCCTATCAGACAGAATTATTCCGTTCCGGTATCCAGGGAGTTGATAAAGGACAATGGGAAGCTTGTGAAACCTTAGGTATCAGCTACCATACCATGATGAAGGAAATTATCCTTCCACAGGCATTCAAGCGTATCATTCCACCATTTGTTTCTGAATTTATTACTCTGATCAAAGACAGTTCCCTGATCTCCAATATCGGAGCTCTGGAACTTCTGTACTCTGCACAGTTATTAGGTGCGCAATACTTTGATTATCTGGATCCGTTAATTATCGCAGGTGTTATGTATCTTATCATGACTGTATTTGTATCATGGCTCTCCCGCATTGCAGAAAGGAGACTATCTGTCAGTGACTAAAGAAAAGATTAAAATAGAACATCTTCATAAAACATTCGGCAAGCTGAAAGCCCTGGATGATATCAGTCTGACAGTCAATGATGGTGATATTGTCTCTCTGATCGGTCCATCTGGTTCTGGTAAGTCTACCTTATTAAGATGCATTCATGGTCTGGAAACACCAGACAGTGGGAATATCTACTATGATGGTGAACTCATGGATCGTAGTGATAAGGCAAAGTTTGCCTCACAGCGTAAAAAGATGGGCTTTGTCTTCCAACATTTCAATCTCTTTACGAATAAAACTGTTATTGAAAATTGTAAGTTTGCCCAGATTGCTGTATTAAAGAAGACCCCGGAAGAAGCTGAAAAGACAGCTATGGAATATCTTACAAGAGTAGGCCTTGCATCTAAAAGAGATGCTTATCCTAACAAGTTATCCGGCGGCCAGCAGCAGCGTGTTGCGATCGCAAGAGCCTTATGCATGAATCCGGAAATGATGTTATTTGATGAGCCTACATCCGCACTTGATCCTGAGATGATCAAGGAAGTACTGGATGTTATGAAGGAACTTGCGGCTCAGGGCATGACCATGATTGTAGTTACCCATGAAATGGGTTTTGCAAGAAAAGTAGGTAACAGAGTGGTATTCTTAGATGGCGGGCATATCATTGAACAGAATGAATCTGAAGCATTCTTCTCACATCCGCAGTCTGATCGTGCAAAAGATTTCTTAAGTAAAGTATTTTATGAATAACAGCTGCACAAACGCAGCTGTTTTTAGAAAAAAAGACAGTATGAAGCTAAATGATTTTAAAACTGAACAATGGATGAATGTCCATGAGGGAGATGCTGTATACAATCTTACCGATACATGTATCTCTCCTTTGACATACAGTGAATTAACTAGTCTGGATACAGATCATACATTATCCAATCTGAAGCTGGATTATGGAGAAATACCGGGATCTTCTTCTTTCCGCAAGAAAGTATTATCCCTGTATCAGACCGGTACGATTGACAACATCATCCTTTCACAGGGATGCTTACAGGCTAATGAAATGGTCATGTCAGGATTGTTGAATCCTGGTGATACAGTTGTTACCTTTACCCCAGGCTACCAGCAGTTTACAGACATTCCTGAAAGTATCGGATGTCACGTCCTGACCATTCCTTTACATGAAGAAAACAACTGGCTTCCGGATTATAAAGATATCGAAGAAGCCATGCACAATCCTGTAAAGATGATTATCATCAATAATCCTGCTAATCCTACCGGATCACTTTTTCCATTGAACCTTTTAAATAAGATCATTCATTTAGCCAGGAAACAGAATACCTGGATTCTCAGTGATGAAGTTTACCGTGGTCTTACGAATGAACCATCTATCAGCGATCTTTACGTCCATGGCATCGCTACATCTTCTTTATCCAAGCTGTTCTCTCTTGCAGGATTACGTTTAGGCTGGGTTAAGGCAGAAACTTCTGTTATCCATATGTTGTCTGTACGCAGAGACTATTCCATTATCTCTACCGGACCGCTGGTGGATACTCTTGGTACAATTGCCTTATCACATAAAGACGAAATACTTTCGCGCAGTAAAAAGATTGCAGATGCCAATAAAGCTGTCATTCATAAGTGGCTGGAAACAGAACCACGCTGTTCCCTTGTATTCCCTGAAACAGGTTCAGTTGGTTTCTTAAAATACAACGCAGATATTCCTTCGGCAGTATTAGCGGAAGATATCCTGCACGAATATGGTGTATTCTTTGTGCCGGGAAGCTGCTTTGATTGTGAACATCATCTGCGGATTGGATTTACCAATGATCCAAAGATTACTGAAAAAGGATTGCAGCTGTTATCCCAATATCTTGATTCTCATACATCCTGATCTTATGATCAGGATTTCTTTTATTCATTTTTCGATTAAAACTACATTACGATGCATTTTTAATCGAAATTATCCCACATAAAAACATGTGATTGAACACATGTTTTTATAACTTCTTGAATTGTGCTACATCCAGAACAAATATTGTGGCACCACCTACCTGTACTTCTACAGGGAAGCTTGCATATCTGCCGATATCATAGCTTGCGGTAGATGGAACAATCTCTGTTCTGCGCTTTGCCTCACTGCCGATAACTTCAATACACTTATCAACCTTATCGTCCTCTGTACCGACAATTAATGTAGTATTGCCAGCTCTCAGAAAACCTCCTGTTGTTGCCAGGCGAGTCATGTAGAAATCATTTTTAGTTAAGGCAGAAGAGACAGCTGATGCATCATCATTAGATACAATCGCAAGAATCAGTTTCATAGTATAACCTCCTGATTGCTTTCTGATCTCATTTTAGCACATGCATGTTCACGCTTGAACCTTATGCCAGATATGTTCATCAACAATTCAGTAAATCTGTTTACACATTGAACTTAAAGAATACAACATCTCCATCCTGCATCAGATAGTCTTTACCTTCCTGACGCAGCTTTCCTGCTTCTTTCAATGCCTTCTCACTGCCATACTTCATGAAATCATCATAGCTGTAAATCTCAGCCTTGATAAAGCCTCTTTCAAAGTCAGAGTGAATGATACCAGCACACTGTGGTGCCTTCATGCCTTCATGGAATGTCCAGGCACGGCACTCTGGTTCACCTACGGTAAAGAATGTACGTAAACCAAGCAGGTGATACGCTGCCTGAATAATCTGATCCAGGCCTGATTCCTTAATGCCTAAGTCATCCAGGAATGCCTGCTTGTCTGCTTTATCTAAACCAGACAGCTCTTCTTCCATCTTTGCACAGATGGCAATACAGCCAGAACCTTCTTCATCAGCCATCTTCCTGACTGCCTGATAATACTTGTTGTTATCTGGTTCTGATACCTCTTCATCACTCATGTTAGCGACATAGATAACAGGCTTGGCTGTAAGTAAGCCATAGTTCTTTAAGAAAGCCTGCTCATCTTCATCAAACTCTAATGTGCGTACAGGCTTGCCTGCTTCTAATACAGGTCTGAGCTTTTCTAAAAGCTTCATTTCCTGCATGGCATCCTTGTCTTTTGACTTGGCCTTCTTTTCTACCTTGCCGATTCTGTTATTCACTGTATCCAGATCCGCTATTGCTAATTCCAGATTAATTTCCTCAATATCTCTTGCCGGATCTACAGATCCTTCTACATGCTCAATATCCGGATCATCAAAACATCTGACAACATGAATGATTGCATCAGTCTGTCTGATATTTCCAAGGAACTGGTTTCCTAACCCTTCACCCCTGGATGCACCTTTTACAAGACCTGCAATATCTGTAAATTCAAATGTTGTATAAATTGTCTTCTTAGGATGAAATGCATTCACGAAATCATCCATACGCTTATCCGGGACCTCAACAACCCCTACATTAGGTTCAATTGTCGCAAACGGATAATTTTCAGCCAGAACCTGGCTGTTTGTAATTGCATTAAACAACGTAGATTTGCCTACATTCGGTAATCCTACGATACCTGCTGTTAAAGCCATATATGTTACTTCCCTTCTGTTTCTTCTTCGCGTGGAGCCTTCTCCACAATCTTCTTCATTTTACGCTCAAACTCATGTCTGGGAAACATAATCACAGCTCCGCATCCCTGACATTTGATTTTGATATCAGCACCTACTCTGATAATCTTCCAGAGCTTTGACTTGTGGCAGGGATGTTCCTTCTTCATTTCTACAATGTCATTCAATCCGTACTCACTCATGTTCTTTTCCTTTCATAAGCATGTATCGTATTCTGTAAAAGCATTGTGATTGTCATCGGACCAACACCCTTTGGAACAGGGGTGATAGCTGTAACATGATCCTTCACATCATCAAAGTCCACATCACCACACAGATGTCCATCCGGTAATCTGTTCACACCTACATCAATCACATATGCCCCTTCTTTAATATAAGATGCATCAAAATACTTTGGTTTTCCAATGGCAGCTATCAGAATATCCGCTTCTTTCGTGAACCTTCTTAAATCCTTTGTATGACTGTGACAGATCGTTACAGTCGCATTGGCATCCTGCAGTAATCTTGCAACAGGGGTTCCGACTAACTTGGATCTGCCTGCTACTACCGCATGCATGCCATCTACAGGGCATTTCATCTTTCTTAAGATTTCCATCACACCGCTTGGCGTACATGGCTGAAAGCTCGTTTCTCCTAAAAATAATCTTCCAAAGTTAACTGGTGTTAAGCCATCTACATCCTTATCAGGATTAATGCAGTTAATCGCCGCATTCTCATCCAATCCCTTTGGTAAAGGTAATTGTAACAATATGCCATCTACATCAGGATCATCAGATAAATCATGGAGATTCCATTCCAGTTCTTCCTGGGATACATCTTCCGGTAGCTTGCGCATGATGGAATGAATGCCTACATTGTTACATGCTTTTTCCTTTCCCTTTACATAGGAAAGAGAAGCCGGATCATCACCAGCCAATACAACCGCAAGGCACGGTACTCTTCTGCCGGTATTCTTAATACGTTCTATCTGCTGTTTCATGGCCTCTCTCATTTCAAGAGATAAATCGCTTCCATATATAATTCTGCTCATATTAACCTTTTCTACGTATCACAACATCAGAATCCAGTAAGATTGTGACAGGTCCATCATTCACAAGACTAACCTGCATATCTGCCCCAAAGATACCTTCCTGTACATCAAATCCTCTTTCTCTCATCTTCTGATTAAAGAAAGCATACAATTTCTTTGCATGTGCAGGATCACCACTGCCATTAAACGATGGTCTGTTACCCTTATGACAATCCGCATACAGGGTAAATTGCGATATGGATAAAACAGCCCCATGAACCTGTTTCAGATTCAGATTCATCTTACCATTCTCATCTTCAAAGATACGCAGATTACTGATCTTATCTGCCATCTTGCATACTACATTTTCGTTATCTTCATCATGGAAAGATACCAGTAACATGTATCCTCTGCCTATTTCACCATGTACGGCATTGTCTATACTGACGGATGCCCTGCTCACTCTTTGAATTACAACTCTCATACCGCGTAATTATACCAGTTCAATGCAAAACATGTTAAAACATTCTTTATTACGTTCTGAAATGTGAAATCTCTTTCACGTAAGCGCTTACAATTTGTGAATCATGTGTGATTTTGTGACATAAAGTTGATTCCTAACAATTAATAAAGCTAAAATAGTGGCATGAGAAAAAATTTAATGAATACAAAAGTATGCAAATATATCCTGCCAGTACTGGCAGCCGGAGCTATTGCGGCAAGCATGGTTCCGACAAAACCAGTTCAGGCAGAAGACAATTTAACAGATACGCTGCCTGTCTATGACATTTCAATGTCTGATACAAACCCTGTAGAAACATTAAAGGAAAAAGTTATCAGTGATATGTCAAAGAAAGATGCAGCGATCGACCTGAATAACATTGATGTTAAGAAGTCTACAATTGATGTATCGAATGTTGATTACACAAAGACTGGTATCCAGGCAGTTAAGTTAAAGGTTTCCTTAGCAGATAAAGATTCCGCTACAACTTCACTTGGTTATTCATTTACTGAAGATGCAGCGATCAATATGTTAACAGACAGTGCACCAAAACTTCTGTTAAAGGCAAGCAGTGTTATTGTAAACAATGGTGATACATTCAATCCTGAATCTTATGTATCCTATGTCAGTGATAACTCAGGCATCTTACCAGCCTTAACAACATCTGGAGATGTGGATATGTCTACAGATGGTATATATCAGGTTACTTACACAGCAGTTGATGTAGAAGGAAACAAGGCATCACAGGTTCTTAACGTAACTGTTAAGACACCGCAGGAAGTTCTTGATGCGCAGGCACAGGCTGAAGCTGATGCTCAGGCAGAAGCTGAAAGACAGGCGCAGGAACAGGCTGCTCAGCAGGCCGCAGCACAGGCACAACAGCAGGCATCTTATACTTCTTACGGTGCACCAGTTGTCGGAAGCGGTTTTGATCCATATGGAGGAGGATCTTCCAATTGTACTGATGAAGCATGGTTACAGGCATACGCTGCCGGTCATGTTCTTCCTAACTGGGGTAACGCAACAAGCTGGCTCTACAATGCACAGGCTACCGGCTATTCTACCGGATACGCCCCTGCCGCAGGTGCTATTGCCGTATATTCACACCATGTCGCATACGTTGATCACGTTAACGCAGATGGAACTGTCTACATCAAGGAAGGCGGCTTCAATGGCGGATACAATGAAAGAACCGTTGCGGCTACAGGTACAGGTACACAGGCACTGCAGGGTTACATCTATCTGAATCAATAACCTTAAGGAATGACTGTTTATAACAGTCATTCTTTTTTATACTCTTACAGCATTAAAGCATTTATAAAATGAGATAACAATGCTGGCAGATATACGAACAGGGTATCAGTCTACCAGGCACATGCTTATATGAGGATCATTTATAAGATCGGTAAACGCCAGTCTTATATTATGAATGTCATGAGTCACTTCACATACAAATGGTTCAGACGTTCTTTCTTCTCTGGAAACCTCTATTCTCTTATTTAAGTTCCAGTTGCCATATCCTCTCATTTCCAAGGCATTACTTTTTGCTAATACTGTATTCTTTGTGTTTTCAAACATGGCAATACGATATAGAAAATCTTCCAGAATGTTTTAAAAGTATTAAAAAAGACCGCAATCCAACATAGAATTACAGTCTTATCAAATCATTGTTTACTTTGTTGATCTTGCAATATGAAGCAGTCTCATGGAATTTAATACACATAATATCGCAACACCTGTATCCGCAAAGATTGCCATCCACATATTTGCGATACCAAATGCACCTAATATCAGTGTTAATACCTTGATGATAATAGCTCCATATATATTCTCATCAGCTATTCTCAGGATTCTCTTTGCACTGGCGATAGCTAATGATACCTTAACAGGTTTATCATCCATGATAACTACATCCGCAGCTTCTATAGCAGCATCGCTGCCTAAAGCACCCATTGCGAAGGATACATCCGCATTAGCCAGTACTGGTGCATCGTTAACACCATCTCCAACAAACGCTGTGACTTCTCCACCTGCCTTCAGTTTCTTTAAGACATTCACTTTGTCTTCCGGCATGCATTCACCAACAGCCTGATCGACACCTAGCTTCCTGCCTATTGCATCTGTAATCTCCTGATTATCACCAGAGACTATAACAACTTTACGATGTTCATCATGAAGCTGCTGCACTGCCTGAATGGCATCATCCTTTAACTGATCTCTTAAGACAAGGCAGCCTTCATATTTTCCATCTTTAGCCACATAAACCAGTGTACCGGCACTGTTTTCTTCCTTACAGTCAATATGTTCATCCTGCATTAATTTATAGTTACCTGCCAGAATCACATGCTTGTCTACGGTCACCTTCATGCCACGACCAGCTATTTCATTCACATTCTGTATCTTTGTATCATCTGTTTCTTTTCCATAAGAAGCCCGGATGCCCTGGGCTATCGGATGATTGGAATCATGTTCTGCATATGCCGCATCTTCCAATAACTGATCCTTGTCATTTGCGGATAATACTTCCTCTACCGCAAATTTACCACTGGTTAATGTACCGGTCTTATCCATAACCACCTGATTCACTTGGGCAAGAGAATCAATCACATCTGCACCTTTTACAAGTACACCTCTTGATGATAATCCGCCAATACCCGCAAAGAAGGATAATGGAATCGATATGACAAGTGCACATGGACAGGAGATAACTAAGAATGTGCAGGCTCTGTATATACCTTCATTCACATCATGATACATAACTCCCACAATGATTGCGACAATGATTGCAGAGAATACAACTATCGGTGTATACCATCTGGAGAACTTTGTAATAAACTTCTCATGCTTTGCTTTCTTGTTATCATTGTTTTCAACAAGATCCAGAATTCTTGCAACTGTAGATTCACCATACTCCTTTGTGACCTGAATCTCCAGAACACCTGTTTCATTGACAGATCCTGATATCACTTCATCACCAACATCTACATCTCTTGGCTTTGATTCACCCGTTAATGATGAAGTATCCAGAGAAGAGGCACCCTTTGTGACAGTGCCATCTAACGGTACTCTTTCACCAGGCTTGACTCTTACAATCTCCCCTATTTCTACTTCATCCGGATCAACTACTTCTACATTGCCATTACGGATAACTGAGGCATGATCTGGTCTGATGTCCATTAACTCACCAATTGATCTGCGGGATCTGCGTACAGCCATATCCTGGAAGTATTCACCAATCTGATAGAACAGCATAACTCCCGCTGCTTCTTTCCAATCCTTCAGATAGATAGCTGCTATAGTCGCTACTGTCATTAAGAAATGTTCATCAAATAACTGTCCTCTGCCTATGTTATGTATGGCTTTTAAGACGACATCATAGCCTAGTACAGCATATGCGGCCAAAGCCACTGCAATCTGCAGAGGTTCTTTAAGAAACAGTGATATAACAAACAATACAGCACCAGCAATCAGTCTTATTAACATGACATGACTGTCTGTATCTTCTTCTCCTTCTGAATCCTTACTGACATCTTCACGGATCTCACTGACTTCTACTTCCGGTTCTTCTTCAGCAATCATCTGAATCATCTGTTCTTCAATTTCATGTTTACGCTTAGGCTCACATGTAAAGCTCAATGTCTGTTTCATGAAATCTGCGGAAGCTTCTGATACGCCAGGTATCTCCTGTGTCTTATCCGCCAACTTGATTGCACATGGCGCACAGTCAATATTCCTGATTCTGTACTTATAAGACTTCTGTCTGCCTTCATAGACTCTTGTAATGACAGAATTATCCTGATCATCTTCAATGATCTTTCTCATCTGCATCTCTATAGAAGCACTCTTTGCCGGTTCACAATCATACTGTAAATGAGAGATAACTCCAAATTCCATATGACAGTTCTCAACTGTTTCAAGCTTACTGATATCCTCTTCCAGCTCTTTGGCACAAGCCGCACAATCAATACCCTGAATATTATATTTATAGGTTTTCTTATGATCTTCTATCCTTGTAATGACTGGATTATCCTGATCATCTTCAATGATCTTACGCATCTGTTTTTCGATCTGATCTGATTTCTTCTCATCAGCCTGATATGTCAGTTTAGAATGAATGCCAAACTGTAGAGAACACTCTGATACACCATCTAATTTACCAATATCTTCTTCTAGTTCCTTTGCACAGGCTGCGCAGTCAATCCCATCCACATTGAATCTGTATTCTTTCATATCCATACTCTTTCTCATTTGAACATCTGCTCAAATGTTCTATAAAATATTAGTTCTCTCCTCCATGTATGTCAATCCCTTTTCTGCTATAATTTCCCTGCTTATAAGGAAGAACACATTATGTTGAAAACAAACTGGCATACACATACAAAACGCTGTGGTCATGCAACAGGAGAAGATGAAAAATATGTACAGGCTGCCGTTAAAGCAGGCATTAAAACATTAGGCTTCTCTGATCATGCGGCCTATATAGAACCGGAAAGAGGAGAAAGAATGAACATCGAAGAAGTACCTGACTACTGTTCCTCCATTCTTTCTCTAAAAGAGAAATATAAAGATACAATCAATATCTATCTTGGCATGGAAGTAGAATGCTATATCAGCGAATGGGATACTTTATCAAAGTATCGAAAAGAACTGGATTACTGTATCCTTGGTCAGCATAATCTTTCCATCCATGGAAAGAGTTCTTATGATCTTACTAAACCAGAAGAACTGAATACCTATACAGATATGCTGGAATATGCATGTAAACATGCCTTATGTGACTATATAGCCCATCCGGATGTATGCTTATGGTCTTATCCGGTTATGGATGAATCTGTAAAAGCCATTGCGGAAAGGATTGCGGATATTTCCATAAAGTATGATATGCCATTAGAAGTCAATGCAGGCTCTGGTGTAAGAGGTGGTAAAGTCATGTATCAGGATGGTTTACGCTATCCATATCCAACCAGAACATTCTTTGAAGTATTCGCAAAGAAGCACTGTCCGGTTATTGTCGGATTAGATATTCATGATCCTTCTTTATTCAATACAGATGTATATTTAAACCGTGCCTTATCTGTTATAGAAGGATTAAACTGCAATGTCTTAGAAGACTATGATCTTGTAAGTGCCGCAAATGAAAGAAAGAAGCTGTTTTATTAGGACAGCTTCTTATTTTTCTGGTTTAACGTATATTGTGTCAACCATCCATCCGTCCTTGGACGGCGGGTAGTTGACATGCATAACAATATCAAAAGAAACGATCTGTTACAGACCGTTTCTTATCTATTACTCCAATTCAAATGCGCCAGTATATAACTGATAATACTGTCCCTTTTCAGCTAATAACTGTTCATGCGTACCTCTTTCAATGATACGTCCATGATCCAGTACAATAATGACATTAGCATTCTTAACCGTAGACAGACGATGGGCAATAACGAATACTGTTCTGCCTTTCATTAATCTGTCCATGCCATCCTGAACGATACGTTCGGTTCTTGTATCAATAGAAGAAGTAGCTTCATCCATGATCATAACCGGAGGATCAGCGACCGCAGCTCTTGCGATAGCCAATAACTGACACTGTCCCTGAGACATATTTGATCCATCTCCATTCAGCATGGTTTGATAGCCATCCGGCAGATGCCTGATAAAGCCATCAGCACCTGCAAGTTTTGCGGCAGCGATACATTCACCATCCGTCGCATTTAATCTGCCATAACGGATGTTATCCATGACTGTACCGGTGAACAAAACCGTATCCTGCAGGATAATACCTAACGATCTTCTTAAAGAAGATTTCCTGATCTTATTGATATTAATACCATCATAACGGATCTTACCATCTTCAATATCATAGAAGCGGTTAATCAGGTTGGTAATGGTTGTCTTACCTGCACCAGTAGCACCTACAAAGGCAATCTTCTGACCTGGCTTACCATACAAGGTAATATGATGCAGAATCTGCTTATCCGGCTTATAGGAGAAATCTACATCATAGAAACGGATATCACCGCGTAATGGTGTATAGGTAACGGTACCATCAGCCTGATGCGGATGTTTCCAGGCCCACATTTCTGTAGGTTCCTTTGACTCTGTTAATACACCATTCTTTTCTGTCGCATAGACAAGTTCTACATAACCTTCATCTGTTTCAGGCTTTTCATCCAGTAATGCAAAGATACGCTGTGCGCCAGCGAGTCCCATAACGACAGAGTTAATCTGTGGAGAAATCTGCTGGATAGATCCGGAGAATTGTCTGCACATACCAAGGAACGGTACGATAACTGCAATAGAGAATGGTAATCCGGAAACAGAGAAATTCGGTACATGGTATTCCATGAAGAAGCCGCCGGCTACTGCGACCATAACATAAATAATGTAGTTGACATTATTTAAGATAGGCATCAGAGTATTGGAATACTTGTTAGCCTGATAAGCAGCGTTATATAGTTCTTCATTGACTTTATCAAAGTCTGCCTCAGATTCCTTTTCATGGTTGAAAACCTTAATAACCTTTTCACCATTGATCATCTCTTCCACAACGCCTTCGGTTTTACCAACGTATTTCTGCTGGGCTACGAAATATCTTGCGGACTTACCGCCGATACCTTTTGTGATCGATATTGTTACGACTGCACCAGCGATGATAACAAGTCCCATCCAGATGGAGTAGTACATCATGATACAAAGGATAGTAACAACTGTAATTAAGGAAATCAGTAATTGAGGGAATGACTGGGATATCATCTGTCTCATGGCATCTACATCGTTTGTGTAGTAAGACATGATATCGCCTCTGGCATGGGTGTCAAAATAACGGATAGGCAGTGATTCCATATGACGGAACATCTTGTCTCTCATCTTGTCTAAGAAGCCCTGTGTAAAGACAGCCATCAGCTGGTTATATGTGAAAGATACAACTAACGCCAACACATATAAACCAGCTAAGATAAATACATAATACAGTACCTTTGGCTGTGTCTCAGCCCATGAGGCATGGGTATTCCAGGCATTCTCCAGGACAGAGACAACATGCTGCTGGAATACGGAAGGAATGGCTCCTAACACCGCATTAGCAATGATTAATACAAGTATTAACGGTAACATCTTCGGATAGAACTGAAACATCAGTTTCAGGAGTCTGCCGAATACATGACCGTTTTGTGCTGTTCTGTTTTTCATGCGGCTGCCTCCTGAATCTCTTCTGTACCCTGCTTATTCTGGGAAAGATAAACCTCACGATAAATCTTGTTTGTCTTTAATAATTCTTCAGACGTACCGATCTGATCAATTCTGCCGCCATCCATGACAATGATTCGGTCCGCATCTTCTACAGAAGAAGTACGCTGGGCAATGATGATCTTTGTCGTAGAAGGAATATATTCCTTCATAGCCTTACGGATCATAGCATCAGTCTTTGTATCTACAGCAGAAGTAGAATCATCCAGAATCAGTATCTTAGGTTTCTTTAATAAAGCTCTGGCGATACACAATCTCTGTTTCTGACCACCGGATACATTTGTACCACCCTGTTCAATCCAGGTATCATAACCATCCGGCATCTGATCAATAAACTCATCTGCGCAAGCCAGATGACATACATGCTTTACTTCATTCATGGTTGCATTCTTATCACCCCAGCGGATGTTATCCGCAATGGTACCGGCAAACAATACATTCTTCTGCAATACCATGGCTACAGAATCACGCAATGTGACGAGGTCATAGTTTCGTACATCTTCCTTACCTACTCTGACATCACCCTCTGTAACATCATATAAACGGGGAATCAGCTGTACCAAAGAAGACTTGGCAGAACCCGTACCACCGATAATACCGATTGTCTCTCCTGATTTAATATGCAGATCAATATCATACAGAACCGGATGTGTTGCGGACTTTGAATACTTGAAGATAACATGATCAAAGTTAACTGATCCATCCTTTACTTCTGTAACTGCATTTTCAGGAGAAGTAATCGTACTCTTCTCTTTTAATACTTCCGCAATTCTTTCCGCGGATTCTTGTGAGAAGGTAATCATGACAAAGATCATGGAAAGCATCATCAGAGATGACATGATCTGGAAGGAATATGTTAATAATGTAGAGAACTGACCAATACCAAGAGAATTCTCCGCAATGATATGCTCGGACCCTACAGACAGTACAAATAACATAACCGCATAGATGCACATCTGCATAACCGGGTTGTTCAAGGCTAATATTCTTTCTGCCTTTATAAAGATTTTGCGGATATCCTCAGACGCATTTTCAAACTTCTGATCCTCATAATCTTCTCTGACAAATGACTTAACAACACGGATACCCTTGACATTCTCTTCTACAGAATTGTTCAATGCATCATACTTAGGGAATCCCTTTCTGAAGATAGGCATTGTCACTTTGGCAATCACATATAAGGCAATACCCAGAATAGGAATAATCCATAAGAATACAACAGCCATGGATCCACCCATGAGATATGCCATGATAAAGGAGAAAATCAGATTCAATGGAGCTCTTACAGCAGTTCTGATAATCATCATGAAAGCCATCTGTACATTCTGAATATCTGTAGTCAGTCTGGTGACAAGAGACGCATTGGAGAATTTATCAATATTTGCAAAGGAGAAATCCTGAATGTTATAGAAAATATCATGTCTCAGATTCTTTGCAAATCCACAGGAAGCTTTGGAACATTCAATACCAGATGCCCAGCCTCCACCTAATGCAATAAAAGATAACAGCAGCAGCTTCCAGGCATAACTCAATATGACAGAAGTACCTGCCCCGGCAGTTATATCATTTACTAACATTGCAATTTCATAAGGAATAAAAGCTTCCATGACAACTTCTATAATGACAAATAAAGGTGTCAGAAAAGTAGCTTTCTTATACTCACGGATGCTTTTCATCAACTCTTTCAGCATGTACAATCTCCTTTCATTAAGATTCTTATATTCTACGTTTTTATAAACAAAAGCACTCCCTAATATACTCAGGAATGCTTCATAAAACGATACATTTATATCACAGTTAACATTGATTTGTTAAGAAGTTTTTTTAACTCTTCTGATGATTTTCAAACGTAAACATGTCATCAGGTTCTGCACATGGAAGCGTATCTACATAATTATCCAGTTCCAGCATTTCCTGCATTAATGTATCTGGGAGCTTTGCAGGATCTTTCCCCTGATCTCTTTTACCTCCCCTTAACAATAACAGACGGGTATGCTGGTAACAGGACAGAAATGCATGTTCATACTCTATATTATCCATCTCTGCCTGCGGGGAATTCATCTCTTTCTGAATCATCTCGCTGTCTGCGCCCATAACAACATAATGGAATATGAATGACATGATATCCATGGCATCCATCATCATATAGGCATCATTGAATGCATCTGTTAACTGTCTCCAGCATTCATCATGGTAAGGATAGTGATATTTACCAATATCCCTGATTTCATCAATATCAGGCAATACAAAATGCCATCCATTCTGCAATCTTTCTAATTCCATCCAGTCATAATCATCCAGAAGATCTCTGTATATGAGTTTTTCTCCTACTCTTGCAAAGATCCGATCTTTCTCAGGAATGTCGTTAATAATATCATAAAGCTTATCTTTATCTATCTTCATTTCCGGATCTAATGAAGTCATCTGTAACAGAACATGCATATCCAGCACACCATAGTAATAGGCTGCTGTTAAAAGACAATCTCTTATCCATAGGTACTGCTTTCTTTCAAATTCAAATTCATCTGTATGCATCAAAGCATATGCCTCAGCCACATCATCCGGCACAATGACTCTGCCATCATCTGCATAAAACAGATAATCTTCTATATCCCCGGCATCATATATGGCATTAAACGGATATACAAATCCATTATCCTCTAAAAATTCTCTGTGTAATGCCGCATCAAATTCTTCTTTGACTTCATCACTCATAAACAGGAATACATGACGCATCACATCCGGATTCAGAAGATAATCCGCAAGCTTTGAAGCAGAATCCTGAGGATCATCTTCCGGTTCCAGATCATATTCTTCTAATGTCATATCCAGTAATTCACCTGGGTTTGTTAACTGAAGAGATTTTTCAAGATCCAGATGTTCCGGTATATTTCTTCCCTCAGTTAAGATTTCAGGTTCTTGTCCCTGTAATACTTCTTCCAAGAAATCCATGAACTCTGTTTCATCATACGTTTCACCTGTATCCATAACTCTGTATAGTTCGGCCAGTACTGCCGCAGATATAACCTGTACAGCCTCATCATGACTGCATCCCATATCTATCAATTCATCATACGCAAGCCCTGTTTCTTCCGGCTTACCGCTGGCAAGCTGATTTTCTACAATCTTCAGTACCAGTTCCTTCATGTGATTATCTCTCATGCCTATAGTCTACAACAAAACAGATATCTGAATATATCATACGCATCTCAAAAACAGATAATGCCCTTTACCGTAACATTGTCTGTATATGTTTTATTATTTGGTATTGTAACTATTCTTTTCTCATTTCATATATGAATCAGGAGTTTGAATTATTAAGCTTCTGGATAACCTTCAATACCATATCCAATGGCTTATTCATTTTCTTTGCGATAACTTCAGGTGACAGCTTCCTATCTTCATAGTAACCTCTGATCATGCCTCTGGCTTCAGAAATATACTGATCCTTCACTCATGATTTCATCTAATTCCTTCTCAATTTCTTTATTCTGTTTTGTTAATCCTTCTGTTACTGTCTTCATCATATCAGTTAATATGCCATAATCATATATATGAGAAATAATCCATAAATTTCATATTCCTGCAAGAAAAAACTGCTGTACATTCATACAGCAGTCAATATTACTTGTTATTTAATACTTCCAGTACCTGGCTGGCAACACCTTCGCCATCCAGCTTATAGTTATGAAGAAGTGTCTTCCAGTCAGCACTCTGGCCAAAGCATCTCATACCGATACGGTGTATCTTCTTAGGTACTGTATCACATGCAACTTCACAGATCAGTGATCCAAGTCCACCTGTCACAGAATGTTCTTCAACTGTGAAGAAATCATCATTTTCCGCAAGCAACCGGGCAATACCATCTTCATCTACAGGTTTGATTGCACAGACATCTACAACCGTCACATCATATCCTGCATCTTTGAGAATATCACGTGCAGCTAAGGAACTCTGTACCATTAATCCTGTCGCAAACAACACTACCTTTGAAGTACCTTTACGAAGTACATTGATCTTTGTAACATCAAACTTCTTGTTTTCATCAAAGACATCTTCTACCTTGGAGCGTCCTAAACGTACATAACATGGATTTGTCGTAGAAGCTACATAATCAATGACAGCCTTTGTCTCCCATTGATCACATGGGGCATATACTTCTAAGCCAGTAATATCACGCATGATTGCGATATCTTCAATTGCCTGATGCGTAACACCATCTTCACCAACAGTGATACCGGAATGAGAACCGACAATCTTAATATTCAGATGCGGATAAGCAACACTGTTACGGATCTGTTCCCAGACACGGCCTGTACAGAACATCGCAAAGGATGACGCAAACGGTATATAGCCACTTGCCGCAAGTCCTGCGGAAACACCGATCATATTGGCTTCCGCAATACCCATATCAAAGAATCTTTCCGGGCATACTTTCTTTGCCTCGGCACTATGTGTACTTCCAGCTAAATCTGCATCTAAAACAACAATCTTAGGATTCTGCTGAATCAGTCTGGATATCTCTTCACCATATGCTTCTCTTGTTGCCTTAGCCATTTCAGTTACCCTCCAGATCTTTTAATGCGACTGCAGTCAATTCGGCATCAGGAGCCTTGCCATGCCATCCTGCCTGGTTCTCCATAAAGGAAACGCCTTTACCTTTGATTGTCCTGGCAATCAGGCAGGTTGGTTTATCCTTAATTGTCATTGCCTCACGGAAAGCATGATCCAAAGCTTCATAGTCATGACCATCAACATTGATCACATGCCATCCGAATGCCCTGAACTTTTCATCTAATGGTTCCGGTCCGATTACATCTTCCGTTCTGCCATCTATCTGTAATCCATTGTCATCCACGATGGCACAAAGGTTATCCAGCTTATAGTGGGATGCTGACATCGCAGCTTCCCATACCTGTCCTTCTTCGCATTCACCATCACCTAACAATGCATAGATACGATGATTGTTATGATCCAGTTTGTTGGCAATTGCTTCACCAACCGCAGCACTGATTCCCTGACCAAGAGAACCGGTAGACATATCTATACCATCCAGTTCATTAATATCCGGATGACCCTGTAATCTGGTACCCCATTTTCTGAAAGTCAGTAATTCATCTTCAGAGATGACTCCTTTTTCAGCTAATACCGCATACAGCAGAGGAGATGCATGTCCCTTGGATAATACAAAACGGTCTCTGTCTAAAGATCCGGCATTATCCTTTGTAAAATCCATAATATCAAAATATAAAACAGTGACGATATCAGCCGCACCTAATGATCCACCCGGATGACCGGATTGTGCCGCAGATACTTCCTTGATGATATTGATGCGGATGTTCTTAGCATGCTTCTGTAAAGCTTCGATATCCATGTTCAGCCTCCCATGTCCATTAATGATACCACAATATACCATTCATACCAAAAAGATTCCCGTTTCAGGAATCCTTTATCTTGTCAGATAAATGCATATATTTCTCACAGATAATACTGAATTGTTCGGCGGCCATCAGCTGATCTTCCGCATGTACCATAAGCAGATCCATTTTAACATCTTCACCCTGGGCATAACTCTGTATCATACGGGCATGAATCTCATGGGCTTCATGAAACTGTTTATGACCTTCTTCCAACAGTTTATCTGCTTCCTCAGGATGATCTTCATATACATCCATGGCGTTAATAAAGAAGGAACGTGCAGATCCTGCTGAAGAGATTATCTGAAATGCTTTCTGCTGGTTATCATTCATGAGAATGCATTAACTTCTCTGCCTGTTCGATAACAGCCTTGCCATTCATCATACCGTAATCCTTGACATCGATTGCTTCTACAGGTGTGTCAGGATATTGTTTACGCAGTTTCTCTAGTGCAAATCTAACCTGTGGTCCTACCAGGATTACATCTGCCTCACCAGCATGTTTATCTGCCTCGTTTAATGCAAAAGCTTCAATATTGAAATCTGCCTTCATATCCTTGGCTGCCTGTTTCATCTTATTCACAAGCAAAGCTGTAGATACACCGGTAGAACAGAACATTACAATTGTCTTTGCCATAATTCACTCCTTCTCAACAGATATTGTATCGTTAAGGAGAATGAAAAAACAGATGTTTTATGAATTCAAAAGTAAGGGTCAATAGGTATGCATCTGTAAATTAAGTTCACAAATCGGTATCCTTTA
>DXZE01000008.1 GCA_019415435.1 Erysipelotrichaceae bacterium | reverse complement strand
GCATATTACGCGCAATATGGCGTAGAAAAATGATTGTTTTAAAGTAGATGCTGTGGTAATATCTTACTTGGCATCTTCTTTTATGCCTTTTTGGCATGGAAGATGTACTTCTCACACAGTGAATTCATCATCCCGTGTGCACTCATATGTGCATTGATGGTGTTCGAAACTGTGGCGGTACAACGGAAAGTGAGGTTAATTAAAAAATTATGGCTGTTGTTACAATGAGGAAAATGCTGGAGAATGGAGTTCATTTCGGACATCAGACACGCAAGTGGAATCCGAACATGAAGCCATATATCTACACAGCAAAGAACAATGTTTACATTATCGATCTGAACAAGACACAGGAACAGCTCGACAAGGCTTATGAGTCCCTGAAGAAGCTGACAGAGGATGGCGGAAAGGTTCTGTTTGTCGGCACAAAGAAGCAGGCACAGGCTACAATCCTGGAAGAAGCTATCCGTTCTGGTTCTTTCTATGTTAACCAGAGATGGTTAGGCGGAACTCTGACAAACTTCCGTACAATTCAGAAGTCTATCAAGAAGTTAGTTGATCTTGAAGAAATGGAAGAGAATGGAACATTAGCTGTTTATACAAAGAAGGAACAGGCTTTAATGCTCAAGCAGAAGGAAAAGCTGGATAACTTCCTTGGTGGTATCAAGGAAATGAAGAAGCTGCCGGATGCATTATTCGTAGTTGATCCATTAGAAGAGCATAATGCTGTTGCTGAAGCAAGAAAACTGGGTATCCCTGTTTATGCATTAATTGATACAAATGCTGATCCTAGAACAGTAGATTATCCAATTCCTGCAAATGATGATGCAGTAAGATCTATTAAGTTAATGGTTTCTCTTGTTGCAGATGCAATCTGTGAAGGCAAGAATCTGCCTATTGAAAATGTCGCTGATGAAGAAGAAGGCGAAGACATCACAATGAAGGATGTTATCAAGAAGGTAGAAGAAGACGCTGCTGAATACGAGAAAAAGAGAAGACAGAAGTACGAAGAAAGACGTGCTCAGATGGCTCAGCGTCGTGGATACAATGGCGAAAGACGTGTATTCCGCAGAAATGACAGAAGCGCTGCAGCAAAGACAGATGCACCAAAGACAGAGGAGGCTAAGTAAGAATGGCAGTTACAGCTAAGCAGGTTAAGGAATTAAGAGATATCACTGCTGCCGGCATGATGGATTGCAAGAAGGCATTAGAGGCAACAGATGGTGATATCAAGAAAGCAATCGACTGGCTGCGTGAAAATGGTCTCGCCAAGGCTGCAAAGAAGGAAAACAGAATTGCTGCTGAAGGTTTAGGCAAGATTGTCATTGATGGAAACAAGGCTGCGATTGTTGAGGTAAACTCTGAAACAGACTTCGTTGCCAAGAATGAAAAGTTCCTTGCATTACTTGATACAACTGCAAATACAATTGTTAAGTCTGATGCAAAGACAAATGATGAAGCTCTTGCTTTACCAACAGCTGACGGTACATTAAAGGAAACATTCGTTAATGCTGTCGCTACAATTGGTGAGAAGATCACATTAAGAAGATTTGAGATTGTTACAAAGAATGATGATGAGTTCTTCGGTGCTTATACACATCAGGGCGGCAGAATCGTTGCTGTAACAGTTGTCAAAGGCGGCAATGAACAGGTAGCCAAGAACATGGCTATGCAGGTTGCTTCCATGAATCCTTCTTATGTATCCAGAAATGATATGCCTAAGGATGTCATTGATCATGAACGTGAGATCCAGCTTGCTTTACTGGAGAAGGATGAGAAGCTTTCCAGCAAGCCTGAAAAGGTTAAGCAGGGTATTGTTGAAGGAAGACTTTCCAAGTCTCTGGAAGATATGTGCCTTGTTGACCAGGAATTCTTCCTTGATACTGACAAGAAGTGCGGTGAGTATCTGAAGGAGAATGGTGCTGAAGTCTTACGCTTCGTTAAGTATGTTGTAGGCGAAGGCATCGAAAAGAAGGAAGAAAACTTTGCGGCTGAAGTAGCAGCTATGGCTAAGTAATTACTTCAAATAAAAATGCTGATTCATACCTCATTAAGTATGATCAGCATTTTTTCTTTTGCTCTAAAGACTTTCAACTCTTTTCTTTAAAAATCCTTCACGGATGCCTGTAACTGAAAAAGTAATATTCTCTGCTCTATAGATCCTGCATATTTCAAGAATCATATGAAGACCAGGTAAGAAGACAGGCTGTCTTGCCGGATCAACAATCTGATGGAAAGCTTCCTCTGTCTTTTCATCATTGTTTAGCAGATTCTTATAAACTTCTTTTAAAGAAGAGACTGTTAATGTATTTCCAGTATGATACAGATGATCCAGTAACATTGTAACAGCACGCATGGTTCCGCCAATACCAATCAGATGAGAACACTGCACATTAAGAGATGCATACTGTTCTCTCGTGCTTAGAATTTCTTTTTCACATGCATCTGTATCCAAAGGAAGATGGGAAAGTCTTACACACCCTAATGGGAAGGAAACAGCATCTTCTGCTTTACTATCATGGAAAGATATAAGCTCTGTAGAACCACCACCTACATCAAAGGCAATACCGTCTGTAATATCAGGACAGCTGTATCTTGTGCCGATAAAATCATATTCTGCCTCTTCTTCACCTGTTAAAGGATATATTTCAAATGAAGTATCTTTTAATGCATCTACAAGTTCTTTCTGGTTCTTTATACGGCATGGTTCGGTTATATCTGCAAAGCGGTATTTCACATTCATATCATCTGCTATTGAAGCATACTCCTTTACTGCCTGATGTGCCTTTTCAATACCTTGTCTGGACATGACTCTATCTTCATTAACAGTATCAATCAGATGGACAGGATTACTGCGATAAAGAAGTGAAACAGGCTTTCCATCCTGTATTTCATAGACAATTAATACAATTGTATTAGAGCCGACATCGACAATTCCATATTTATTCATAGCTTCACCTCATAGTTATGATACCAAAAAAAGATATGAACATGTTTTATTAATGGTATAATGCCATTAGTAAGAACTTGGAGGAAAATCATGTATAAGCGCGTTCTTTTGAAACTCAGTGGTGAAGCTTTGTCTGGAAATGAGAAAAACTTTGACCCTGATATTCTGCATAATCTTGCAGTAGAGATCAAGGAAGCACAATCTTTGGGAATACAGATAGCTATTGTAGTCGGTGGCGGTAACTTCATTCGTGGTAAGACCGTAACAGATATTGGCATTGATCGTGTACAGGGTGACTATATGGGTATGTTAGCAACGATTATCAATGCCCTTGCAATCCAGTCCGCATTAGAAGGTGTTGGTGTAGACACAAGAGTACAGACAAGTATTGAAATGCCTAAGGTAGCTGAACCATTCATTCAAAGAAGAGCTGTCAGACATCTTGAAAAAGGAAGAGTTGTTATCTTTGGCGGTGGCACAGGATCACCTTACTTCTCAACTGATACAACCGCAGCTTTAAGAGCCAGTGAAATCAAGGCAGATGTAATTCTGATGGCAAAGAATGGTGTTGATGGTGTTTATTCTGCCGATCCTAAGAAGGATCCGAATGCTGTCAGATATGATAATCTGACATATATGGATCTTCTGAATAAAGGATTACAGGTCATGGATTCTACTGCTACATCCATGTGCATGGATAACAATATGGAATTAATGGTTTTCAATATGAATGAACAGGGTAATATTGTCAAAGCCATGAAGGGTGAAAAGATCGGAACAATTATTAACAAGGAGGAAAACTGATTATGTCATACCCGATTACAGATACATCAAAAGAAAAAATGGATAAGGCTGTTGCTTATCTGAAGGAAGAATTAGCAGGTGTACGCACCGGGATGGCAAATGCCGGTATGCTGAATAAGGTCATGGTAGATTATTATGGATCTCCTACACCTTTAAACCAGATTGCTGGTATATCCGTACAGGAAGGAAGAATCCTTGTTGTTAAGCCTTATGATCCATCTTCTTTAAAGGCTATTGAAAGAGCATGCAATGAAGCTGATTTAGGTATTGCCCCACAGAATGACGGCAAGGTGATTCGTCTTGAAGTACCTAAGCTTACAGGTGATACCCGTAAGGAACTAGCCAAGAAAGTAAGTAAGATTGCTGAAGAAAGCAAAGTAAAGATCAGAAATGTCAGAAGAGATGCCATGAATACGATCAAGAAGGATAAGACTCTGGATGAGGATAATCAGAAGGATTGTGAAAAGGAAATTCAGAAGCTGACAGATCAGTATATCAAGGATATTGATGGTATTTCCAAGAACAAGCAGAATGAAATTCTGAATGTATAAGTTAAATAAGACTCTGCAAGGTGACTCGCAGAGTTTTTAATTTGTATTCATATATTCAATCTTTGTATAATAGACAGAGTATTGGAGTAAGAAACTATGAAAGAATGTCGTCATGTTGCTATTATCATGGATGGCAATGGCCGCTGGGCCAAAGCACAGGGAAAACCAAGAACAGCAGGACACCTGGCAGGTGCGGATAATGTACGTACCATTGCGATCGCTGCTGACCAGCTTGGTATAGAATATCTGACTTTATATGCCTTCTCTACAGAAAACTGGAAAAGAAGTCAGTCTGAAGTCAGCTATATAATGAAATTACCGTCATATTTCTTTAAAAAATATATGCAGGAGTTTATAGACCGCGGCTATCGTATGAATATTTTAGGTGAACTGGATCAATTGCCTAAAGCTACTGAAAAGGTATTGAAAGAAGCCATGGAAGAATCCAAAAACAATACCGGTTTAAATCTGAATATATGCATGAATTATGGATCACAGCGTGAGATTCTGCTTGCGGCAAGACATTATGCCAAAGATGTATTGGAAGGCAAGGCAGACCTGAATCTTGATGAAAAGGGATTTGAAAACTATCTGATGACAGCTGGATTCCCGCCTGTAGATTTACTGATTCGTACATCTGGTGAAGAGAGAATTTCCAATTATCTCTTATGGCAGATTGCTTATGCAGAATTAGAATTTATTCCTGAATCATGGCCTGAATTTACTCCGGAAATTCTTAAGAAGTGTCTGGAAGAATATCAGCATCGTGACAGAAGATTTGGAGGTGTAAAGGAATGAAGGTTAAAGTCATAGCCGCAATTGTCATTATTGCAGTTGTAATACCGCCATTATATCTTGGCGGCTGGGCATTACAGGTTCTTTTATGGGTTATTGCGGCAGGAGCTGCGTATGAATCTGCCAAACTTGTATCCAGGAAAAGAGATATCCTTGGGACAGTATTAAATCTTGCGGCAATACTTGCCATGTTTTATGTTCCTGAAACATACTATGCGGCTGCTGTATCCATATGGCTTGTAGTGTTATTTACAATTGAGATACTTAAAGGAAAAGTCGCAACAGATAATGTCGTATATCCTTTTGCGATTACAGTATTAACTGGACTTGCCTTGCGTTGTGTCGGAAGAATCTATAACAATCCTGACTGGACAGGCTGGTTAGTGATGCTCTATGTTGCTTTGGCATGCTACTTATGCGATACCGGTGCTTACTTCTTTGGCGTTGCTTTTGGTAAGCATAAGATGATACCGGAGGTATCTCCGCATAAGACATGGGAAGGCAGTATTGGCGGTTATGTTTCTGGTCTTATTGGATCGTTATTGCTGGGGTTATTATGCCTGAAGAACCTTCCTTCTTCATTGATTATTGCCGGCTCTTTCATCCTGCCGGCTGTAGCACAGATTGGTGACTTAAGCTTTTCTTCTATTAAAAGAAGATTTGGCATCAAGGACTTCTCTAATCTGATCCCTGGTCATGGCGGTATTCTGGATCGTGTAGATTCTATTATTTTCTGTCTGATGATGTTTAATGCCTTATTGATTATCTGGGGGATTGCATGATGAAAAAGCTACTTCTTTTAGGTGCATCCGGATCTATCGGTACACAGACAATTGATATCATTACCCAGCACCCGGATCAGTTTCAGCTTGTATCTTTTGGAGTAGGACATCAGATTGATAAGGCGGAAGAATATCTGAAGATGTTTCCTGACATTCATTCTTTTTCAGTTATGGAAAAAGAGGATGCTTTAAAACTCCAGAAGAAATATCCGGATAAGGAAGTTTTATACGGAGAGGAAGGCATGCAGGAACTTGCCTGCCGTAATGACTATGATCTCCTGGTAAATGCATTAGTTGGATTTGCCGGATTCATGCCTACCTTAAAAGCAATTCAATCCCATCATAATATAGCTTTGGCCAATAAAGAAACATTAGTATGTGGTGGTGAATTAATTAAAAGAGCTTTAAAGGAAAATGATTGTGAGCTGTATCCGATTGACAGTGAACATTCCGCTATCTGGCAATCCTTAAGAGGCAATAAACATGATCAGGTGTCCAGATTATTAATTACCTGTTCCGGTGGTTCTTTCCGTGATAAGACAAGAGAAGAATTGCAGCATGTTACAGTAGAACAGGCCCTGGCACATCCTAACTGGTCCATGGGTGCCAAGATAACGATTGACTCAGCAACTCTAATGAATAAAGGATTTGAAGTTACGGAGGCACACTGGCTGTTTGATATTGACTATGATCATATTACGGTATTAATGCATCCGGAATCGGTTCTGCATAGTGCTGTAGAGTATGTAGATCATGCCGTGATTGGTCAGATGGGAGCACCAGATATGCGGTTACCGATACAGTATGCCTTAACATATCCCGACCGTCTGCCATTTAAAGGAGAACATCCGTTAGATCTTACAGAGATCGGTACTCTGCATTTCTATAAGCCGGATACAGATAGATTCCCATTACTTGCCTTAGCTTATGAAGCAGGCAAAAGGGGTGGTAATCTTGATGCCATCATGAATGGCGCAAATGAAATTGCCAATGCAGCTTTCCGTAATGGAAAAATACCTTTCTTAAAGATTGAAGAAATTGTCATGGGGGCAGTGCATGAAGCACCTTATCATGCATTAGATACAGTACAGGATCTGATTGATGCAGATAAGTGGGGAAGAAGTTATGCAATGAGGAAAGTAGAAGAGGAAGTCAATGCATGTCATCATTAATATTCTTTTGTTTTTAATTCTTTTATCGATGATCATCATCATCCATGAAGCAGGACATATGGTTGTTGCAAAGCTGAATGGTGTTTACTGTTATGAGTTTTCCTTTGGTATGGGACCATTAATCTGGAAACATCAGGGTAAGGAAACACAGTATTCTATACGTGCACTACCGATTGGCGGCTTTGTCTCTATGGCTGGAGAAGAGGATGGTGATGCGGCATATCCGGATGTCACCGTCCCTGATGATCGGCGTTTGAATCATAAGAAGCCATGGCAGAAGATTCTCATTATGTTAGCAGGTGTTTTTATGAACTTTGTCCTGGCATGGGTGATCTTCTCAATGATTATGCTGAATAATGGTGTCTATGTATCTTCACCAGAACCGATTGTAGATAAGGTTATGGAAGGCAGCCCTGCAGAAAAGGCTGGCTTTGAAAAAGGCGACAGAATCGTTAAGATCGTCAAGGAAGATGGATCTTCCGTAGAACCGGATTCCTACATAGATATGCAGGCATTTACTGCTAATTATTCTGGTGTAGAAACATACAGGGTAGAAAGAAGTGGAAAACCGATTACGCTTACCGTGACTCCGGAGTATAATGGAGAAGCACAGGCATATATCATCGGTATCAGTGCTCCAGAAGCTAAGCAGAATCAGATAAATTTTCTGAACTGCTGGTATTATGGAGGCGTAGAAATGCGCATGATCACGAAGCTGATGTTTACTACGCTTGCAGGATTGATCTTCCATGGTTCAGGTGCTGATCAGTTAAGCGGTCCGGTAGGAATCTATCAGGCTACCAGCACTTATGCGTCTATGGGATTTGCAAGCTTTATGTTCCTGGTGGCTGAACTATCACTCAATGTAGGTATCTTCAATTTACTGCCATTACCGGTATTGGATGGTGGTCAGGTAGTGATAACCATAGTAGAATGGATTGCTCATCGTGAACTGAATACAAAAGTGAAGACAGTCATCATGCTAATATGCTGGGCATTATTGATAGGACTCATGCTGTTTGTTACCTGGAACGATATATCCAGGCTGATTAACGGCTGATATAGGAGGGGATATTATGTCAACTATTCTTGTCACAGGAGGAACCGGTTATATTGGTTCACACACTGCCGTTTCATTAATGAATGCAGGTTATGATGTTATACTGCTGGATAATCTGTATAACTCAAAAAGAGCTGTTGTAGACCGTATTGAAACCATTACCGGTAAAAGACCTAAGTTCTATGAAATGGATATTCTGGACCGCAAAGGATTAGATCAGGTATTCGCAGAGAATCATATTGATGCAGTCATTCACTTTGCCGGATACAAGGCAGTAGGGGAGTCTGTAGAAAAGCCTTTGTTATACTATGAAAACAATATTTCAGGATCTATTAATCTGTATCAGGCAATGAAGAAAGCCGGTTGTAAAACAATTGTCTTCTCTTCCTCAGCTACTGTTTATGGTAATCCTGAGAAATGCCCGATTACCGAAGATGAGAAGGTCGGCGGAACAACCAATCCTTATGGCACATCCAAATTAATGAATGAAAAGATTCTGGAAGATACAGCCAAGCCGGATCCTGAATGGAGTGTCATGATCTTAAGATACTTTAATCCGATTGGAGCTCATCCATCCGGACTATTAGGAGAAGTTCCAAATGGTATTCCTAATAATCTGGTTCCATATATTGCCCAGGTCGCAAATGGTACCTTGGAGTATCTGAGAGTATTCGGTGATGATTATCCTACACCGGATGGAACAGGTGTAAGAGACTACATCCATGTATGTGATCTGGCAGATGGACATATCGGAGCAGTTAAATATGCTTTAGAGCATAAGGGTGTAGAACATGTAAACCTTGGCACAGGTCATGGTTATAGTGTATTAGATGTATTGCATGCTTATGAGAAAGCCTGCGGCAAGAAGCTGCCATATAAGATTCTTCCAAGAAGAGCAGGAGATATCGCAGAATGCTATGCGGATCCTTCCAAGGCAAAGAAGTTATTCGGATGGACTGCTAAGTACAGTATTGATGATATGTGCAGAGATTCCTGGAACTTTACATTAAAGAATCCTAACGGTATTGAATAAGTAATAAAGAACAGTATCAGAAATGGTACTGTTTTTATTATGAATAATTTTTTAAACTTTCTTTAATGATTTTTAAGGTTTTTGCCATTTTCTTCCTAATGTTTATTACAGAAGGAGAAAGTCTCGCAGGATTTAAATATACCTTTTAAAAGATATAGTAAAGATGGATATCCTGCTAGATGTACAAGACATAAATGGCAGAAAAAGATATTACAGGAAACAATCTGCTTGTATTGAATGCTATATTCGCAGATGCGGTAAATGGTCTTATGTTTCATGGCAAAAAATTGTCAAACCGGAAGATCCAGAAAATGTGTATCCCAGGAGTCAGTATAAAGCTGATGACAGTAAGATACATTATGAAGAAAGGGATGTTGCCAGGTGCTGGAAGAAACATGGTGTTATTATTTCAATAGTTGGTCTAGAGAGTCAGACACAAGCGGACAGGGATAATGCATTTGCAGATGAATGAAAGGCGAAAGGAGAACCAATCACTATGGTAAGTGCATACAAGGAAATTATGGATGAAAGCAGAAATGAAGGTATATCTATCGGTGAAGCAAGAGGAAGACGGGGAACTGCTTCCAAGATGCTTGCTGGTGGAAAGTTTTCAATTCAGGATATAGCAGAGTATTCTGATCTTTCTGTTGAAGAAGTAAGAAAGTTATCCAGAAAGAAATAATGTAGTTGATTGCATAGAATATACCGGAAGATGAATAATATATCTTCCGGTTTTAGAATGCATTATATACTGCATGCATCAGCTGATAATATCTTCTCCATATGCACTGTTTCCATTCATTTCCTGTTATAATGGTGATCATTGGAAGGAAAGATATGGCTGAAAGAAGAGATGTAATCAGAAATCATAATGCTATATGGCGTGCGTATCTGGATCTGGCATATGAGAAACATTCCAGTCATATTACTGTAAAAGATATATTACAGAAAGCTGATATCAGCCGTGGTACATTCTATGCACATTACCGCAGTATCGATGATCTGCAGAAACAGATTGAAGATGAAATCCTCCAGATGATCGAACGTATCTGTGAAGAACCTTTAAAGCATATTTTTACCCAACCCCAGCGTTCTATCCGTAATATTCTTTTAGCTTTTCAGAAAAACAGAAAACTGATCGAAGCTGCCACAGGATATAAGGAAGACAGTTCCTTCTTTAATAAATACAGACATGATCTGATTACAGATATACAGACATTATTAATTAAAACTTATGATCCTGAGGATGCCTGGATTCTTTCTTTCAGTATTGCGTCTATTCTGTCTGATCATGCTGAAGCAGTCGTCTTAAACAAAGAACAGGCAGATATTGATTCCATCAGTAAAATAGTATCCAGACTGATACCGAGGAAAAGAGTATGAAGAATATATATCTGATGCGTCATGGAGAAACCTTATTCAATACAATGAATGTCAATCAGGGACAGTGTGATTCTCCTTTAACTGTCAAAGGCATACAGCAGGCTGAACAGGCAGGACAATGGTTAAAAGACCATCATGTAGTCTTTGATGATGTCTGCAGTTCACCTTTATTGCGTGCCTGCGATACGACTGAAATCGTTACTGATAAGCCATATCACAGAGTGAAAGGTTTAAAGGAAATCTTCTTAGGCACAAAAGAAGCAGGTTCTAATGATGATAATCCTGTTTATCCATATGGAGATTACTTTGTTAAGTATGGAGGAGAAGATCTGGATGCATTTACTAATCGTATCTATGATACAGTTAAAAACATAGCAGAAACGTCTCAAGGAAATACAATTCTGATTGTAACCCATGGCATGGCAGTCAGAAGGTTTTTATCAGTAATTGATAAGAGTAAGGATTATGGCTTTATCGGTAATTGCGGCATTGTACATCTGACATATGATCATGATTCTTTTACATTGAAAGAAGTAATCAATCCGTGTCAGTAAACTTTTATAAAGAATTTTAAGGGATTTGGTCTTTTGTACACAATATTTGTACAGGAGGCCTTTTTATGAAGATTGCAGATATTCCTGAATATGAAAAACCAAGAGAAAAAGCAGAAGCATTAGGTATTGATTCTCTGACAAATGCCCAGCTGCTGGCACTACTGATACGTACAGGCACAAGAGATGCCAGTGCCATAGAAGTCAGTGAGAAACTATTGTATCAATGCGGTACCTTGTCACAACTATCCCAACAGTCAGTTGAACAGATAGCTATGGTGAAGGGCATATCCAAGGCTAAGGCATTTGCAATCCAGGCATGTTTTGAAATATGCCGCAGAACGTTAATAGAAGACATTATGGGCAAAAAGCTTCAGAATGCTTCAGACTGCACGGCATGGTTAAAAGCAGAGCTTGGAAGCAGTGCCAACGAGAAGTTATTTGTCCTGTATCTGAATCAGATGAAGTTAGTCAGTTATGAAATGATATTTGAGGGAAGCAGATATGCTATGCATATAGATGTTCCTCAGTTAGTCAGAAAAGCAGTCATGCATAACAGTCATCAGATCATTCTTGTCCATAATCATCCCAGTGGAGATGCTTCTCCATCTGATAAGGATGTAACCGTCACAAGAGATATCATGCATGCTTTCTTATCTGTAGATATTACTCTTGTAGATCATCTGATCATTGCCGGTCATGATTACTTCAGTTTTGCGGACAGCGGCTTATTGTATACATGAATGTGATAGAATAGAGGAGTGAAATTTGTTAATGACATTGAAAAAAAGATATCTGAAGATATCTCATTACGGAATTTAATAAAGATTGCTTTATTATTCACTATTGTCTGGCTGGTATTGCAGACAGGAAGCTTCTGGGGCTTTCTGTTAGGTAAAATATGGGCTATATGCAAGCCTTTTGCCTTAGGCTTTATATTTGCCTATATCTTAATAGGACCGATTACCTGGGGCACTAAAAAAGGTATCCCGGAAAAACTGATGACAGCTGTCGTTTATACAGCAATTTTATTACTGCTGTTCTGGCTGCTATCTTCTTTAATTCCAATGATCATCAACCGTGCTTCTGATTTTATCAATGCCATGATAGATGGCTTTAATCTGATTTCTGAAAAACTCACTTCACTTAGCAGACCTGGTGATACGGAGTGGCTGAATACTATTGTAGAACAGGCAGTAAATGGTCTCAGAAATGCACAGGGATTAATACCTGATATTTCCAGGACATTACCGGATATTCTTCATCAGATGATGGATTCTATTACCGTATTCATCTTAGCAGTTGTTATCTCCATCTTTATGTGTCTTGGCTGGGATAAAATCAGAAGCTTTGTGAATCAGACATCTTTAAAAATATCTGATACATTTCATGCGGCTGTGTTTGATGTGAATCATGAAATCAGAACCTATGTCAGAAGCCTTCTGATTCTGATGATTATCAAAGCAGTAGAGTATTCTCTGATTTATCTTTTATGCGGTCATCCGGACTGGCTGATACTTGCTTTATTAACAGCCATATCCCTGTTAGTTCCATATCTCGGACCAACGATTATCAATCTGATAGGTATATTGACAGCTCTTGCATTTCCTGGTGCACATGCATTGTTATTAGTTGTGATTTTAGTTGTTATGTCTAATGTAGATGCGTATGTAATTGAACCAATGGTACATTCACATAACACGGCTGTTACACCATTATGGGCATTATTCTCTGTCTTTGCCGGAGGTGTGATCGCAGGAGCTGCTGGTATAGTCGTATCCATTCCTGTATTTCTTTCTATCCGTATACTTGTTAAGAAATACTGGTATCCGTCTTTTATACATCATAAGGAAGAACAGGCATGAAGAAACTGATACAACATATATCAATATTCCTGGTATGCCTGTGTATGCTATGCAGTACAGGCTGTACAAAAGAACGCAGCCGCATTGCCTACACGATTTATCCATTAGGATACATTATTGCCAGACTTGCTGAAGATACTGTACAGTATCAGTCGATTCAGAAAGAAGATATTACCGTACAGGCATCTAATATTACAGATAACTATGAAAACATATTAAAAAGCAGTCAGGTATTGTTTCATATCGGTACATTGGAACCATATATAGGCGTCTTCAGAAACAAGATATCTGAAACAGGTGTTGAAGATGGGGATCTTTCTGGCAAGAATGCAATCTATGATTTTGCAAGATACACCCTTGTAACTAAGGATGGTGCAAGTCAGTATGAAGAGACACCATACTATGAGGGTTCTGTTTTTGATGCGATAAATACGGATAAGAAAGATCTGGCTATATGGAATGATCCGATTGAAATGCTATCTATGACAAAGGATATCTATAACTGGCTGGTAACGAATTATCCGGATCAGAAAGATGTCTATCATAAGAATTACAAAGCATTGGAAGAAGATCTGATTAATGTAGATGCACAATATCAGAACTTTGCCAAGAAGCTGAATGACGATCATAAGAAAGTATCTTTTGTCTCAATGACTACTTCATTCGGCTGTTGGCAGAAAGCATATGGATTTGAAGTATATCCGGTAGTTCTATCAAGATATGGTGCATTACCGAATAAAGAACAGCTTGCAGGGATAGAGGAAAGAATCAAGGCAGATCATGTGACTTATATTGCCAAAGAGGGTAATCTCAGTGATGATATGAATGAACTCTATGAGCAGGTTAAGAATGATTGTAATTTAACAGAGATTCCTTTAAGCAATCTTTCATCTTTAAGTGATGATGAAAGCAAGGCAGGAAAAGATTATCTCTCTGTTATGTATGAGAACCTGACAGCATTAGAAACAATGTCAGGTGAAGAGGAATAGGAGGGCAGCTATGAAGAAATTATTACTGACCGATGGAAATTCCATGCTTTTCAGGGCATATTATGCCACAGCCTACAGTGGTGCACATATGACGACAAAAGCAGGTGTACCTACCAATGCCATATTTGGCTTTGTCAGTATGCTGCAGAAGGCAATAGATGAAACAAACCCGGATGCGGTATTAATTGCCTTTGATGCAGGTAAACATACGTTCCGTCATGATCTTTATCAGGATTACAAGGGTGGCAGAAAGCTGGCTCCGGATGATCTTGTACCGCAGTTTCAGATGATCAGGGATTGTCTGGATGCGGCTGATATCAAATGGGTGGAAATGCCGGATATAGAGGCAGATGATCTGATTGGTTCTGCCTCTAAATTATCGTCTGATTATCAGACATATATTCTTACCAGTGATCATGATATGCTGCAGTTAGTAGATGATACAACCTATGTATACATGATGAAAAAGGGCATTACGGAAATGGATATCATGACACCTGATAAGATCAGAGAACAGTATGGTATTGAACCAGTTCAGATCATTGATCTCAAAGGTCTGATGGGTGATGCTTCTGATAACTATCCTGGTATTCCGGGAATTGGTGAAAAAACTGCTTTAAAACTGTTAAAGCAGTATGGAACTGTAGAAGGTGTACTCGATCATGAAAATGAAATCAAGGGAGCACTAGGAAAGAAAGTTATCGCAGGTCATGATTCTGCCATTCTTTCCAAAAAGCTTGCGACCATCAGAAGAGATGTAAAGCTTGATTTCACATTAGATGACTGTGGCTTTAAACCGGATTACAAGCAGCTTGTAAACTTCCTGAAGTCATTAGATATGAATAAGCTTGCGTTAAGATTTGAAGATAAGGCAGAATCTGATACAGATACAAATGAAAAGGCAGAACCTTCTCGTGATTTCAGTATGCATGCAGTATCTGAAATACCTTCTTCCTTTATGGAGAATGAATGTGCTGTTTTTGTGGATGATGATGGCGGTCATTATATGCAGGCAGGTATTCATGGATTTGCTTTGGCAAATGAAAAAGAAGGCTATTACATAACTTTGGAAAATGCTTTGAAGGATGAAGCACTTCTGAAGTATTTTGAAGCTGAGAAACCATATAAAACAGGATATGATATCAAGCGTTCCATGCATTTATTAGAAAGAGATCATATAACCATTCAGTTCCATGATGATGCGATGATTCTTGCCTCTTTAGCTGATAGTACATTAACCAGTACATCCAAGATTGCGGAACATTATCAGCTTACTACAGATGTATCCTGTGAAGATGTATATGGAAAAACAGGCAAGCCTGTATTATTAGTGGAACCTGACAAACAGATGACCTATGGCTGCCAATCCGCATTAAATATATTGAAGTTAAAGCAGGAAACTTCTGGTACCATTCATGACTATGGCATGGATTCTCTGTACAGAGATATCGAAATGCCTTTAACAGGGATTCTCTGCCGCATGGAAGATGAAGGGATACGTTGCGACAAAGATATCCTGGATCAGATATCCCGTGAAGTATATGCCAAGATACAGGCAGAACAGGAAGAAATCTATGCCGAGGCAGGGCATCCGTTTAATATCAATTCGCCTAAGCAGCTGGCTGAAGTCTTATATGATGATTTAGGTATTCCTGCAGGTAAGAAGAGAAGCACATCCGCAGAAAAACTGGAAGGATTCTCAGGTATTTATCCGATTGTAGATCATATTCTGAACTATCGTAAATTAAATAAGATTTATGGAACCTATGCAGAAGGATTAAAGAAATACATCCAGAAGGATGGAAAGATTCATACAATCTACAACCAGTGTGCTACCCAGACCGGAAGATTATCTTCTTCTGATCCTAACCTGCAGAACATCTCTGTAAGAGATGAGCAGGGTAAAGAAATCAGAAAGGCATTCTTAGCAGAAAAGGGATGTGTTCTTTTATCTTCCGACTATCATCAGATAGAGTTGCGTATGTTAGCACATATGGCTGATGAAAAGGGATTGATTGAAGCTTTTAATGAAGGTATTGATGCCCATACAAAGACAGCGATGGATGTCTTTGGAGTAAGCAGGGATGAAGTGACACCTGAGATGCGCAGAAAGGCCAAGACCGTTAACTTTGGTATAGTCTATGGTATCAGTGATTTTGGTCTTGCCAAACAGCTAGGTGTATCCCGTAAGGAAGCATCTGATTTCATTGAAACATATTATAAGAAATATCCTGGTATCCGTACGTATATGGATAAGATTGTAAAAGATTGTGAAGAAAAGGGATATGTCACAACGTTATGTGGCAGAAGACGTGATATTCCGGAAATTCATGATAAGAATCATATGATCCGTGAATTCGGCAAGAGAGCTGCCATGAATGCGCCGATTCAGGGAAGTGCCGCTGACTTGATCAAGATTGCCATGATTCATATTGATAAGGCTATGAAAGAAGCAGGTGTTAAGTCAAAGATGATCCTGCAGGTACATGATGAACTGATCTTCAATGTTCCGGAAGATGAAATAGAAACGATGAAGAAGTTAGTCAATGACGGTATGGTTCACGCAATGAATCTGAAAGTTCCATTAACGGCAGAATGCGCTATAGGTCATGATTGGTACGAGGCTAAATAATGCCAGAACTTCCTGAAGTAGAAACTGTTGTCCGTACATTGGAGGGCATGATTAAGGATCTGGAAATTACCGGTGTTGATATCCGTTATCCAAAGATGATAGAGGATGATCCGGATGTCTTTGTAAAGACATTAGTCCATCAGCATTTTCGTAAATTTTCCAGACGTGGCAAGAATCTGATCTTTACAATGGATGATGTGATTCTTGTGTCTCATCTGCGTATGGAAGGTAAGTTCTTTGTACAAAGTCCTGAAGAAGAAAAGAATAAACATATGCATGTGATCTTTTCTTTAAGCAATGGAAAAGAATTACGGTATCAGGACACACGTAAATTTGGAAGAATGAAGCTGTATCCGCTGGATACGGATTTCTCCCATTGGCATCATCTTGGACCGGAGCCATTTGATGAAGCTTTTAATGCGGATTACGTACATGCTTATCGCAAAGGAAGAACAGAGCCTTTGAAAAGCTTATTATTAGATCAGAGATTTGTGGCAGGCATCGGTAACATTTATGCGGATGAAATATTAGCTGCCTGTCATTTACGGCCAGGCCGCAGCTGTAAACGTATTACCCGTAAGGATGAAGAGAATATTGTTCGTGAAACAAAACGTATCATGAAAGAAGCAATCGCCTTAGGTGGTACAACAATCCGTACGTATACATCTTCTTTAGGTGTTACCGGAAGATTCCAGACGGAATGTACGGTACATATGCAGAAGATATGTCCAAAATGCCATCATGCGATTAAAGTAAAGTATATTGGCGGCCGTTCCAGCTACTACTGTCCGGTTTGTCAGAAATAGGAGGTACCATGTTGAAAACAGGTATTACAGGAACTATTGCCTCAGGCAAGACAAGTGTATCAATATTGTTCCGTAAAAGAGGCTTTGCGGTATTCAACAGTGATAATTATGCAAAGATGGCAACCCATAATGGCAACCCATGCTGGAAACCTCTGGTATCCATTCTTGGTGAAGATGTTGTTGATATGAATGGCGACATCGATCGTAAGAAGATGGCTGACATCATCTTTCATGATGAAGAGAAGCGTAAGGCAGTCAATGCCTGTATACATCCTTATGTCATAGAAGGTATGCGTAACTTTTTTGAAAGACATGGTAACGATAAACTTGCTTTTGCGGAAGTTCCTTTGTTGTTTGAAGCAGGCATTGAAGATGAATTTGACCGTATTATTGTAGTGACATGCAGAAAGGATACAGCCATTGAAAGAATGATGCGGGACAGGGGTTATACAAAAGAAGAAGCACTTGCCCGCTATAACCATCAGATAGATCCTGAAATTCAGAAACAGAAAGCAGATATCGTTATTGAAAATAACGGTGATTTAAAAGAACTGGATCATAATGTCAATCTGTGTACAGCTAAGTTACGAAAGGAAAGCAGACATGGATATCAGAGCTGATGACCGTTATAAAATAGAATTGCGTAATGGTCTGTCTCAGGATGATATGCAGACATTATTGGTACTGTATCAGCCTTTATGCGGCAGTGACAGCATCATTATCTATCTGACTTTAGCAAGTGAGTCAGGCAGTGTCCATGCCCAGGATTCACATAGAAGACTGTTTGCCTTAATGGATATTCAGGCAGATGCTTTTTCCAGAGCATTAGTGAAACTTGAAGAATATATGCTGTTAAGGACCTATTGTAAAAAAGGAGATTCCTATAACAGTTATATCTATGTATTAAATAAGCCAATGTCCGCATCAGACTTCTTCCAGAACCGGGTATTATCTTCAAGATATATGAATGCAGTTGGTCAGAAACAGTTTACGATTTCTGAATCCCGTCTGGATAAACAGGAAATCACAACCCAGGGATATGAAGATATTACCCATAATGTAGATTTAAGCAGTGAAGAAAAGAATCTGGATCAGAATGTATCCTATGTGAAGGTAAATCCAAGATATCAGTTTTCTTCCAAGGATGAAGATCGGAATGTCAACTTTGATTATGAGCGCTTTATCGCAATAACTTCTGTATTGGTATTTCCGGCAGAACTTCGTACAAAAGAGAATCTTGCTTTAATTGGAAAGTTAGCAACAGTGTATGGCCTTTCGGTAGATCGCATGTGCATCTTAGTAAAGAAGTGTACATCTATAGAAACGATGCAGTTTGATCAGGAAAGACTGCGGTATCTCGCTGCTCACAGTAATCCGGATATCACCAAAGCCAAAGATCCGTATTCTCTTTCACCTGTCTCTTTCTTACAGGCAAAGCAGAATGGTGCTATGGTATCTACAACGGATAAGAATCTGCTTGCTCATTTATCTCTTGATATGAATTTCAGCAATGAAGTCATCAATGTCATGATTGCGTATATCTTAAAGATATCTGATAACAGACTGAATCCAAAGTTTGTGGATATGGTGGCAGGCGAATGGGCCAGAGATGGTATTTCCACCAAAGAGCAGGCCATCATGGAGACAAAGAAACAGCTTCCGGGCACATCTAACAAACGTGTAAAGATAACTACCCCAAAATGGTATGATAATAAAGCATCCCAACAGAACAGTTCTAATAAAGCATCCAAAGAATCAATTGATGAAATACAGAAATTGCAGAAACGGATGGAGGAAATGACAAATGGAAAAAATTAATTTCAATGTATCTCCATCGGTATCCCAGAAGAAAGAGACAGAAGATCTGATACAGAAGCTGAAACAGGATACATATCTCTTAAAGCTTCTGGATATGCATGATGTAGATGTATCCTGTATTGATACGTCTCCCTGGTTGGTACAGCGCTGGTATACATCTTTAAGCCCTTGTTTACATTGTCAGGGTTTATACCAGTGCGGTCAGAAGATGCAGGGATATTATGAAGAACTGGTGGATGATGGTTATCTTCATACAGATCTGAAGGCATGCCGTTATATGCGTAAGAAAAGAGAAGAGGAAAAGCATCTTTCTAATTTTTACATTAATGATTTGCCAGAAGATATGCATACGGTATCTTTTTCAAAAATATCCCTGGATGATGTATCCGAGGACTACAGTAAAGCTGTTACCAATGCAATGAAAGCATGTACAGAAGATAAAGGTCTTTATATTCATGGACCAATGGGAACAGGAAAGACGTATTTAGCTGCCTGTGCGGCTAACTGGTATGGAGAAAGAGGGAGAAAGACAGCTTTCTTACATTATCCTTCTTTCTGTATGCGTATGGCCGCAGGAGTAAGAACAGGGGAGTTTTCAGTAGAATTAAAGAAAGCGATGTCCGCATACTTCTGTGTCATAGATGATATAGGTGCGGAATCTGTAACAGAGTGGAATCGTGATCAGATTCTTTTACCTCTTTTGAATGAAAGATATGAGAAGCATCTTCCTACCTGGTTTACCAGTAATGAAGATATGAACAGTCTGGAAGATCACTACCGTTTTACAAATAAAGGAAAAGAAGAAGTGATTAAGGCTGCCCGTATCATGGAGCGGATCAAAGTTATGGCGAAGCCGCAACCGCTTACAGGGGAAGATAGAAGAATTAAGTCGTCAAATATCTTTAATTAAAGTGTATTTAATGATAGGATAGTGGCGTATTCGGAGGCTTTTATGGTCAGAAAAATTGGTGTTTTAACTTCGGGCGGCGATGCTCCGGGCATGAATGCCGCAATTCGTTCTGTAACAAGAATTGCCTTGAACAATGGGGTTGAAGTAGTAGGTGTTCATGATGGATACAGAGGTCTTCTGGAGTCTAATTTTGAACCATTGAGCCGCAGTGATGTTTCAGATATTCTGGACAGAGGCGGTACAAAGCTTGGCTCGGCACGTTTGCCTGAATTCAAAGAAGGTGAGATTCAGGATGAATGCATCAAAAATATGAAGCGGGAAGGAATTGAAGCATTAGTTGTCATAGGTGGCGATGGTTCCTATCGTGGTGCATTAGCTTTAACAAAGAAGGGCATTAACTGCATTGGCTTACCTGGAACAATTGATAATGATATTCCGGGGACTGACTTTACAATCGGCTTTGATACAGCACTTCATACATGTGTGGAAAATGTAGATAAACTGCGTGATACATCTTCTTCACATCACCGCTGTTCGATAGTCGAAGTCATGGGTAACCATTGCGGTGATCTGGCTCTGTATACTGCTATCTCTTGTGGTGCTGAAATGGTTATCACACCTGAAACGGGTTATGATGAGCTGGATGTACTTGAAAATCTGAGATATCTTGGTGATGCTGTTCATAAAAATCATGCAATCGTCATCATCTCTGAAAAGATCTGTGATGTCGATGCACTTGCCAAGAAGGTTTCTCTGAATACAAACTTCAGTGGTAGAGCCACTGTACTCGGTCATATTCAAAGAGGTGGTTCACCAACTCCTACAGACCGTATGCTCGCCTCAAGAATGGGTGAGAAGGCTGTAGATCTTCTGATGGAAGGCATTGGCGGTCATTGTGTTGGTATTATTGATAATGCCATTACATCGATGCCAATCAATGAAGCATTAGAGAGACCGCATCAGAATCGTAAGCCACTGTATCGTTTATTTGACCGTCTGGTATAAGGAAAGAAGAGTAAAGAATGGAAAACAATCATATGTTTAAAAAGACCAAAGTTATCTGTACAATTGGTCCTGCATCTGAAAATGAAACTGTATTGACAGGCCTTGCCAAAGCCGGCATGAATATTGCCCGTCTGAATTTCTCTCATGGTACCCATGAGGAACATTTAAACCGTATCAAGCTGATTCGTCACGTATCTGAAACAACCGGTATCAACCTGGCAATAGCCTTAGATACAAAGGGACCGGAAATCCGTCTTGGATCTTTCAAGAATGATACGGAAAACTATGAGATTGGTGAAATCGTTTACCTGGAAAAGGCAGAATGTGAAGGAACACATGAAAGATTCCATGTTCAGGTTCCGGAATTATTTGATGATTTAACCCAGGGCAATATCATCCTGATTAACGATGGCAAGATGAAGTTAACAGTCCTTGAAAACTATGGCAATGAGATGAAGTGCAGAGTAGAAGTCGCAGGCCCTATCTCTTCTCATAAGGGATGCAACGTACCTGGTGTCAAGCTCTCTATGCCATTCCTTTCTGAAAAGGATGAAGCTGATATCCGTTTTGGATGTCAGAATGATGTAGACTTTATCTTCGCTTCCTTTACAAGAAGAGCATCCGATATCAATGCTATCCGTAAGATCTGCATTGAAGAAGGCAAGCCTCATATCAACATCATCGCCAAGATTGAAAATCAGGAAGGCTATGACAATGTAGATTCTATTCTGGAAGCTGCAGATGGCGTTATGGTCGCAAGAGGTGACCTTGGTGTAGAAATTCCTACTATGATGGTTCCGGTTTATCAGAAACATATTATCCGTCAGGCTAATATTGTCGGTAAGCCAGCAATCACAGCTACCCATATGCTGGATTCCATGACTAATAATCCACGCTGCACACGTGCAGAAGCATCTGATGTCTGCAACGCTGTCCTCGATGGATCTGATGGCGTAATGCTTTCCGCAGAGTCTGCGGCAGGTCATTATCCTGTAGAAGCATGTGAAACCATGAGTGAGATTGCCGAAGAAGCAGAAAAGATCATTTCTTACAGAGAAAGACTTGACTGGTTAAAGACAACATCCAACAAGACAATTCAGGATGCTGTATCCATTGCTATTTCTGATGCGACATTAACACTGGATAATGTAGGTGCTATCGTTGCCTTTACACAGGGTGGTACGACGGCTAGACGTATCTCCAAGTTCAGACCGAATGTTCCGATTCTTGCGGTTACATTCACTAAGGACACACAGCGTAAACTGGAATCCTATTGGGGTGTATTGCCAATCTTCTCTGATGTACAGAATACAATGACAAATGATGATGATCTCGCATCTTTATTTGCCAAGGATTATGGTGTCAAGAAGGGACAGTTAATCATCATCTCTGCAGGTTATCCTACGGGTGAGGGTTCCGCAAACATGATGAAGATCATCACTGTTAAGTAACATGAAAGACATATCGTAAAGATATGTCTTTTTCTAAAGGAGGTTTCTATGATTACAATTACATCCTATGGTCATTCCTGCTTTAAAGTGGAAAATGAGAATCATTCGATAGTTTTTGATCCATATGAAGATGGATCTGTGCCGGGACTAAAGTTGCCATCAGATATACACGCAGATGCTGTATATTGTTCGCATTCGCATGCGGATCATGATGCGTATAATATGATTCATCTGACTTCAGACCATGATCCATTCCCACTTCATAAGATCACGGTACCTCATGATGAAGCGGGTGGTACGAAAAGAGGTTTTACAGATATTACGTTTGTGACAATAGATCATATGACGATTGCCCATCTTGGTGATATTGGCAGAATGCCGACAAAGGAAGAATATGATAAGCTTGCTGAGGCAGATGTGATCCTTATTCCATGCGGCGGCTACTTTACAATTGATGCAAAACAGGCAGAGGAAATACTTCACCATATTCATGCAAAGCTGAATATCTTAATGCATTATAGAGAAGATAACAGGGGATATGATGTTATCGCAGATATAAAGGATATTCAGAAGGATATTCCTGAATTAGTACAGTTAAAGGATTCTTCCATATCCTTTGATGAAACGGATATTCCTCAAGAAACCATTACATTGAAACCAATCCAATAAAAAAGATTCATCAGAATAATTCTGATGAACCTTTTTCATTAAGCAGTTGTTTTTCTTCTTGGTGCAGCAGCTTTTCTTGCCTGTGACTTAGCCTGTAATTCTTCCATAGCAGCTTTCTGATTCAGAATAACCGGAATAACAATAGGGTTACGACCTGTCTTCTTGAATAGATATGGTTCCAGTGCACTGCGGATACAGTTCTTTAAATCTCCGAATGTAGTACGCTGTTCCATCTTCTTCTTTAAAGCATCATAGACAATGAGTTCAGCTTCCTTTAATAAGGTCTGAGATTCCTTAATATAAACAAATCCTCTTGAAACAATATTCGGACGGCAGAGAATCTTGTTATAACGGGAATCAATTGTCACAATGACTGCGACAAGACCGTTCTCCGCAAGAATTCTTCTATCCTTGATAACAGATGTACTTAAACCAGTCGCATCATTGCCATCAACATAGATAGCGTCTGCCTCAATACGTTCATTTGCGGCGAATACAACACCATCTCTTAAAGCGAGAACATCACCATTAGCACAAATGAATATATGATCCTTTGGAACACCTGTTAATTCTGCCGTATGGGCATGCTGGACCAGCATCTTGTATTCACCATGGTTCGGCATGAAGTATGCTGGTTTAATCAGATTCAGCATCAGCTTCTGTTCTTCCTGCGGTGCATGACCGGTAGTATGGAAAGAAGTTAATGGTGAATTCGTAATAACATTTGCGCCAACTCTTGTTAACTGGTTGATAACACTTCCTACTGAGGAACCGTTGCCTGGAATAGGGTTGGATGAGAACAATACGGTGTCACCAGGAATAATTCTGATGAATCTGTGTGTACCATTGGCAATTCTGCTTAAAGCTGCCATTGGTTCACCCTGGGAACCTGTACATACGATACAGATACGGTTAGCAGGGAGGGTATTCAATTCATTACCAGTGATAAAGGAATCATCCGGCACATTGATGTAGCCAAGCCTTCTGCCGATCTCAAGGACATTTTCCATGGATCTTCCAAATACAGCGACCTTACGGTTGCACGCTACCGCAGCTTCAAGAATCTGTGCCAAACGGTATGTATTGGATGCAAAGGTAGAAACAATTAATCTGCCTGGTGTCTTGCGCATCTGTTCATTGATCGCTACCGCTACTTTTCTTTCGGATATTGATGAACCAGGTACAGAAGAGTTGGTAGAGTCACTCATTAATAATGAGATACCGATCTGACCCATATAAGCCATCTTCTGATAATCGGATTGAGTTCCTACTGGTGTTAAGTCAAACTTGAAGTCACCTGTTTCAAAGATTCTGCCATTCGGTGTATTGACTAATACACCGAATGAATCCGGGATGGAGTGTACAGTACGGATGAAACCAATCGTGAAGTATTTTGTACGTACTCTTGTGTCATCATCAATTTCATTGATTTTGACACTTCTTAACATATGATGCTCATCAAGCTTCTTCTCAATCAGAGCTTTTGCAAAAGGACCTGCCCAAATCTCTTTTAAATGTACCTGTTTTAGGAAAAATGGAATGCCGCCGATATGATCTTCATGACCATGAGTGATAACAAGTGCCTTGATCTTTGACTGGTTTTTAACCAGGTAAGAATAATCAGGAATGACATAGTCAACTCCCGGCATATCCTCTTCAGGAAACTTGACACCGCAGTCAATGATGACAATTTCATCATCATGCTCAAAACAATACATGTTCTTGCCGATTTCGCCAAGACCGCCCATCGCATAGATCAGTGTATCAGTCTTGTGATTTACTGTTGTCTTTGCACTTTCTGCGGCAATCTCAGAATAGCGGACATTATTCCTGGCAGTTCTTTTTCCGTTCTTCTTTTCTGTCATATTATGATAATTTCCTCATTTCATTATGTTGGTGAAAATATAAACTCTTTACTATTATAGCACTGAATGTACAGATTCTCTCATCAGATAACAAGCGCACCCTGAACATTTGGATAAGGTTTATCCGGATTGATGTAATCATAGAATAATCTGCCGTTAAAGTGATCCAGTTCGTGCTGGAGTACAATCGCAAGATATCCTCTTGCCCGGATTGTTACATTCTGATTTGTGCATAAATCAAATCCCTTTACGGTGACTCTGGCACTGCGTACAACATAACCTTTATGGTCTTCTGGTACAGATAAGCATCCTTTGCCACCGCTTAAATAAGCTTTCTGTAAGGAAGAAGAGACAATCTTTGGATTAGCAAGCATGAATTCAAAGTGTTCTGGCTTTTCATTCTTATCCAGATCATCTACAACAACAGCTGTTAACTGTTTTTTAATTCCTAGCTGAATAGCAGAGATGCCTACAGCCGGACGCAGATTATATTTCTTAGCTTTTTCCTCATCTGTAGAATCCTTGACATACTGCAGCATGTCTTTAAGAAGCTGTTTGTCTTCATCAGATAAAGGTAATTCTACAGGAAGAGATTGTTCGCGTATTAAAGGATTATCATCCTTGATTATTGTATCATTATTTATCAGCATATTATTTACCTCGGAGATATTGTAATCAGACATCATGGGAATGTCAAAGAAATCGCATTTATGCTAGAATAGCACAGTATGTCAGAAAAGTCTCAGGTAGAAAAAAAACAGAAGAAAAGCAGAGGACATTTTTCTCTGCGATTAGCCTATGGTTCTGATATTGTCATTCATATGGCAATGCTGTTTTTAATGGCATTTGGCTTAATCATGATTGGCAGTGCTTCCATGGGTTTAGCCGTAGGTAATAACAGATATCTTGCGGTTACAGAGATCAAGCAGATTGTATTCTTACTGGCCGGTTATTTTATGATGGCTAAATTATCTAATGCATTTTCTTTACACTTTCTGCATAGTTCTAAATTTCCTTCCATTATTATATTGATGGAAATAGCTTTATTAGTATGTCTTGCCTTCCCATCGGCTGGTGGTGCCAAAGGATGGATACGTATTCCTTTACCAGGTATGGAAGTAACATTACAGCCTAGTGAATTTGCAAAGATTGTATCGATACTGATCGTTGCAGGATATACAGGTGAAGTAAAGAAGAGATTTAAAAGCAGGACAGCTTTTCTATTGAAGCCAGTATTATTTATAGGTATTTATATTTTTACGATTTTTGTTTTACAGTCTGACCTGGGTTCTGCGGCAGTTATTACCTTAATCTCCGTGGCATGCTTTATGATTCCAAACCATCCGCAGATGCGTTTGTTTCAGCATGTCTTACAGGCTTTATTTGTTACAGGTGTTATTGCGGCAGTGTACCTGCTTTCCCCAGCAGGTGCTTCCTTCATAGAATCTTTACCGATTGCGACCTATCAGAAAAACCGTTTTCTTTCTGCCATCAATCCATTTATGGATCAGTATGGAAGCGGCTATCAGTTAGTTAATGGACTTGTATCCTTTGCTTCAGGCGGATGGTTTGGAGTTGGTTTTGGTAATTCTGTAAGAAAATATACGGATTTCCCGGCCGCAAATACAGACTTTATCCTGGCTATTGTTGTGGAAGAATTAGGTTTTGTTGGATTCCTGTTACTGATGACAGCGTATGCGGTTATCATATTCAGACTGTTATTCTTTGCGATGAAGATAAAGAATGAACAGGCACGTATTATTCTTGTTGGTACAGCCATGTATTTCTTAGTTCATATTATCTTTAATGTTGGTGGTGTTACCGGCTTTATCCCGTTAACAGGTGTACCGCTATTAATGATCTCTTCTGGTGGTTCTTCTACCTTATCTATTATGATGTGTGTAGGAATCGCGCAGGGTGTGATTGCGGCATATAACAGAGGTGAAATCAGATGAGGATCATAGCTGGTGAATATGCTTCAAGACGCCTGGAAACTAGAAAGGGCAGAGATACAAGACCTACATTAGATAAAGTCAGAGAAGCTGTTTTTTCTTCTCTGGGTGGGTATTTTGATGGCGGTATTTGTCTTGATCTCTATGCCGGCAGTGGAGCAGTAGGCTTGGAAGCTTTATCGAGAGGAATGAATCAGGCAGTCTTTTGTGATAATGCAAAAGAAGCCATAGAAGTGATCCGTAAGAATATTTCTTTATTGCATGTAGAAGATAAATCTATGGTTCTTCCTGTTAAAGATACAAAGGCATTACAGATACTATCTGATAAGGGTATGCAGTTTGATCTTGTCTATCTGGATCCTCCTTATAAGAAACAGCATCATGATGAAGTACTCCGGTTTCTTTCAGATCATCATATGATGCGTGTTAATGGAACGGTAGTCATAGAATCTTTAAAAGAAGAATCCTATCAGAAATCATACGATCATATTCAATATGATCGTGAAAGAATCTATGGCATTATGAAAATTACGTATCTGAAAGCTGTTTAATATTACTTTTTAAAGTAAGACTCAAAGTCTTTCTTAAAGCCTGTATATTTCTTTTCCGGAATACGCAGGATCTTACCATTCCATAGTTCAGCCTGAAAACGGCGGATCTTTTTTATATACAGGGGATTTACGATATAACTGACTGATGACTGGATGAATATATTCGGATACTGATTCATAAAATATGCAACTCTGTTTATACAATGAATATCCTGATCTCTTGTATGAACAGTACTTTTCTTACCTTTATAAGTAGATTCAATCCAGATGATGGAATCAGATGGATAGCGGTTTAATACACCGCCTGTACCATGAATCATAATCAAGGTACTTCTGGTTCTTGCAGTTACAGACGGTACAAGTGGTGCTATGCCTGCTGTACCTGCACCTCCAAAGGTGTTATATACAAGATCTCTTTCGTCTAATACCATAGGATTAGATATATGCATGACAGCTACTTTATATCTGTTTTTCTTTCTGCCTCTTTCCTGCATCTGTGAAAGAAACCATGATATATGCAGAATCTGTGGATGGATGATATCTTATCATCCTTATGCCAGATGACATCATAGTGCAGAACGACTTCGCAGGTTGTATGACTTGTGAGAATAGAGGAAGCAGGTATATCTGTTACAGAAAAGTCAGCTAAGGGATGATCTGGCAGCCAGGCATTGATCAGTTCTGTCCCACCTGATAAAAACTGTTCTTTTCCTTATCAGGTGTTCTGTTTCTTGGAAAAACAGTTAAGAAGTAGATCTTCATAGAAATAGCCTATGATAATCATTTCTTCCAGCATGAGGTTCATCCATTAGCACTCGCAGGCTGCACAATAGATGGTTTAATGGAGTGCAGGCTTTACATCCTTATCATCTGCCGGTTAATTATGATCTTTTAACTGGAATGATGAAAGTAGTAACAGAAGGATTAACAAAGAATTACAGAAAAACAAAGAAGAAGTTAGATGAGATTATGGACGGCTACATATATACATTCCCATCAGATAGAATTTATTTTCAGGGAAGAAGAGATGGAAAGGATGAAGGTATTGATGCAGGCATAATTGATGCCTGCTACGAGGAGATGAAAATGTCTCCGGAAGATATTGCCGAAAAGATGAACAAACCTTTGGATATGGTAAAGAAGGTTATTAAAGAACTTGTCTGTAAGAATAATGCTTAAGCATAATGCAGGCTTATCCATCAGCCATGATTCTGATCAGAGAATCATAGCTTTTTTGAATGATATTATGCGTACATGTGTTTGTATTATTGTTAAAATAATAATCAAATAATAAGGAGGCACAGCATGAATGATTTTCTGCAGAAAGCCAACTCACTTCCTATGTATGCCATTGCTGTATTGATTGTTGTGGCAGTCCTGATTCAGGCTGTCATCTTTCTTGTAAAAGCAGTAAAACACGGTAATGAAATCGGTTTGTCAAAAGAGACAATGAAGAAGGCTGCTGTATCATCAGCCGCATTTTCCATTGTTCCATCTATCGGCATTCTGATTGGTGTACTGGCTCTGGCACCGGCTCTAGGTGTTCCGGTTCCATGGATCCGCTTATCTGTTATCGGTGCATTACATTATGAAGGCAGCACTGCCAATAACCTTGCCAAGGGATTAGGACTTGGTGAACTCCCTTCTACCCGTGTGACGGGTGGAGATCTCGCATCTATTGTATTAGGGATGACTGTATGTATTCTTTCTGGTGCAGTCTTTACACTTCTCTTTTTCAAGAGCTATCAGAAGAAAATCGTGAATAAGGCATCTGGCAATCCAAAACTCAGTGATGTCTTATTTAATTCCATGTTTATAGGTATGATAGCTGCTTATCTTGGTGATGCTGTTTCCTATCTGCGTACAGTGAAGATATCAGGACAGGTCAGAAAACCAAATGTACTGCCTCTGATTGCCTTCTTTACAGCAATGATTGCGATGGCTTTCTTTACCTATTTAATTAAGAAGAAACATATTCACTGGTTAGAAAACTATGCTTTATCTTTCTCTATGTTAATCGGTATGACCTTTGCGGTCATCGGACAGTTTATCTTCCCATCGATGAGTACTTTTCTGAATTAGGAGGCATGATATGAAACAGACACCAGAAACTTCTATTTATGAAGAAAGCATGCATAAGCTTGGCCGGACTTCAATGGCTATCATGATTCTCTTAATGCTTTGTATACCATTATTAATATGTTTAGTCTTTCAGGCGGGTCCTCACTTTACAGCCAGGTATTGGGCTGCTTTTGCGGCATTAATGATTCAATATGTACCTAGCGGTATTATTGAAGTGATTACCTATGCACCATTACTTGGAACCGGTGGTACATATTTAGGATTTATCACCGGTAATCTCATTAATTTAAAGGTGCCATGTGCCATGAATGCAAGAGAGATCGCTCATACTGAAATCGGTACAGAAGAAAACGAAGTAGTTTCTACCATTGCGATAGCAGTATCTTCTATTGTGACAACGCTAGTGATAGCCGCAGGCGTGTTATTGATTATTCCTCTAACACCATTATTAGAAAATCCTGTCTTACAGCCAGCATTTAAAACAGTAGTATCAGCTTTATTTGGTGCTATGGGATTCACCTATGCGCACAAGTATCCTAAGGTTGCATTGATTCCATGGCTTTGTGCAGTTATCCTGTTCTTCTTTGTGCCATCTTTAACCAATATGGTATCCATCATGGTTGTTGTACTTGCAGTGCTCTCTATGGGTATTGGTGTATTTCTGTATAAGAAAGGATGGTTATGATGATTGTTCTTTATATTCTTTTAGCAATTCTGTTAGTACTTTTTGTACTGCTGTTGATTGCCATCATACATACATGTTTGATGGCTTTGCCAAAACCAGAAAAAAGAAAAGCATGTTCCCGCAATGAAAAGGAATTAGAAGAGATGGGAGAAAGATTCAGCCGTATGATTCAGGTTAAAACTTTATCCCGTAATCCTGGTGAAGACTTATCCGCTTTTGATCATTTGCAGAAAGTCATTGATGATGTGTTTCCTCTGTGTCACGAAAACATGGAAAAGACGGTATTAGATGGTGTATTAATTTATCATTGGAAGGGAAAAGACTCTTCAAAACTTCCTATATTATTAATGGGACATCAGGACGTAGTGCCCTGTGATGTGAAACAATGGAGTGTGGATCCTTATGGCGGCATTATCAAAGATGGAAAGCTCTATGGCAGGGGAACGATTGATGATAAATGCAATATCTTTTGTCAGATGAGTGCCATTGAAGGTTTAATGAAAGAAGGCTTTGTTCCGGAAGAAGATATCTGGTTGGAATATTCTGTGAATGAAGAGATATCCGGACCTGGGGCTGCCAATGCAGTCAAGTGGTTTCAGAGTAAAGGCATCCGCTTTGCGTGTGCCTGGGATGAAGGCGGTGCCATTGTCGATAAGGCAATGAAGGGTATGGATCGTCCATTTGCGGTAATCGGTATCACTGAAAAAGGATATATTGATGTCAAAATTACTGCCAAAGGAGAAGGCGGTCATTCCAGCGCTCCAAAGAAAGATACAACTGTCATCAGACTGGCAGATTTCATGCATGAAGTAGATCATAGTCACCCATTTGAAATGAAGATGACACCGCATGTAAAGAAGATGTTCTCTGATATGGCTCCATCATTTGGCTTTGGCATGCGTCTTATATTCGGCAACTTATGGTTATTTTCCGGTTTACTGACAAAACTGATGCCTTCAATCAATGCCCAGGGTGCCGCAATGCTTGGTACAACCTGTACATTTACAATGATGCATGGTTCAGATGCGAGTAATGTTATTCCTACGGAAAGCTATGTCATTGCAAATCTCAGACCAGGCTTCACCCAGGGTGTAGAAGAATCATTGAACATATTAAAAAGGATAGGCAGGAAATATAATCTGGAATTTGAAGTATTATCATCCCGTGAATCTTCACCGGTAACGCCTACAGATAGTCCTGTCTATCATTATCTGGAAGACTGTATTCATCATCAGTTCCCGGATTGTGGATGCAGTGCCTACGTTATGACAGGCGGAACTGATAATCGTTCTTATCCACCTTTAACGAAGAACTGTCTGCGGTTCTATCCGGTACGTTTAACAAGTGATCAGTTAGGCAGAATGCATGGCAATGATGAGAATATCGATCTTGATGCATGTTCAGATGCGATTGATTTCTATGCATATTTCATAAAGAACTACAAGGCTGAAGAGGCGTAATGTCTCTTCAGTTTTTGATACAAAAAGATTATTAAAAATTAGCACTTAAAACTTGACAGTGCTAAACTCCGGATGTACCATAATGGCAGACATCAAAAGAGAGTGCTAAAAAGGAGGTGTGATAAGATGCTGACACCAAGAAGAATCGAAATATTCAAAGCTGTTGTTGATGAGTTTATCAATACAGCAGAACCAGTCGGTTCTAAAACATTGCAGCAGAAGTATCATCTTCCTTATTCCAGTGCCACGATCCGTAATGACTTACAAGCATTGGAAGAGATGGGGTATCTTGAAAAAACACATACCTCATCCGGAAGGGTGCCTTCTACAGAAGGATACAAGTTCTATTGTGAGAACCTTCTGAATGATGCCAAGATGGATCCGAAGATGGAGATGGCTGTCAGAGATGCCTTCGATGCTACAAACATGAACATTGAAGACGCTGTCCATCAGAGCTGCGAGATTCTCTCTGAGATGACAAACATGACAAGTGGTGCCATCGGACCAGACGCAAGCGAGCAGCTATTAGAACATATCAAACTGTTCCCGATCGATGAAAGAAATGCCGTGTGCGTCTTCATTACAAACAGTGGACATACTGAGACAAAGAATTTCCACTTTGATGAAGATGTTCCATTGTCGGATATAGAAAGCTGCACAAACATACTGAACGATAAGCTTAAGGATGTGCCGATCAATGAACTGGTTGACAGAATGGAAGAAATTAAGCCTGAGCTGAGTTCCGTTGTGAAGCGTCATGAACTGCTATTTACAGCATTTGTCAAAGCATTTGTAAAGTTTGCCAGTGAGACTGTTTACTTCTCTGGCAAGGACAGAATGCTGTATCAGCCAGAGTTTGAAGATATTGATAAGTTAAAGAAACTGATGACTCTGTTCGATGATACGACAGTCTGGAAGCGGATCAACGATTCTGATAACTCAGTTGCTGTAAGTACAAGAAATGGTGCTGAGTTAACCTGGTATAACGATATTGCGGTAGTACGTTCCAAGTTCCATGTCAATGACAAGGAAACCGGAGAGTTCATGGTCGTCGGACCAAGCCGTATGAATTATGACAAGGTTATCGGTATGGTTGAATATGCGGCTAAGATGATTGAAAAGATGTATTACACACAAGGAGATGATAGTGGAAATGAGCGAAATAAAGAAGGAAAAGACTGAAGAAACTTCTGAAGAAACAAAGCAGGAAACTCCTGTGCGTGATGAGAAGGAAAAGAAAGAAGAAAAGAAGCACGAGAAACATTCTGAAAAGGATAAGGTGGCTGAACTTGAAGAACAGATCAATGCACAGAAACTTGTCATTGCAGATCTGAACAAGAAAGTAGATACCTATAAGAATGAATATGCCAAGGCATATGCGGATGCGGATAACATCAGAAAGCGTCTGACAAAAGAAAAAGATGATTTCATGAAGTATCACATCCAGAACTTTGCCAAGGATGTTCTTCCAGTATTAGATAACTGTGAAAGAGCATTGGCAGCTGATACAAAAGATGAAGCACTTCATAAAGGCGTGCAGATGATCTACGATCAGCTCAAGGCAGCACTTGCCAAAGAAGGTGTAACAGAAATCGATGCTTTGAATAAGCCGTTTGATGGAAACTGGCATCAGGCATTGATGAGTGAAAAGAAAGACGGTGTAGAACCTGGTATTGTTATTGAGGTTCTGCAGAAAGGATATAAGTTAAAGGACCGCATATTAAGAGCGGCTCTGGTAAAAGTCAGTGAGTAACTGAAGCAAGGAGGTTAATGATATGAGCAAGATTATTGGTATTGATTTAGGTACAACAAACAGCTGTGTTGCCGTTATGGAAGGCAAGGAAGCAAAGGTTATTCCAAACCCTGAAGGAAACCGTACAACTCCATCTGTAGTAGCATTCAAGAATGGTGAAGTTATTGTCGGTGATGCGGCAAAGAGACAGCTGATTACAAATAAGAATACAGTTTATTCCATCAAGAGAAAGATGGGCACAAATGAAAAGGTAACTCTGGAAGGCAAGGAGTATACACCGCAGGAAATCTCCGCAATGATTCTTTCTTACCTGAAGAGCTATGCTGAAAGCTATCTTGGTGAAAAGGTAGATAAAGCTGTTATTACAGTTCCTGCTTACTTCAATGATGCACAGCGTCAGGCAACTAAGGATGCCGGTAAGATTGCAGGTCTTGAAGTAGAACGTATTATTAACGAACCAACTGCATCTGCATTGGCATTCGGCCTTGATAAGGATCAGTCCAAGGAACAGAAGATTCTGGTATATGACCTTGGCGGCGGTACATTCGATGTTTCTATTCTGGATATCGCTGATGGTACATTTGAAGTTCTCTCCACTGCTGGTGATACTCATCTGGGTGGCGATGACTTTGATAACAAGATCATTGACTGGTTAGCTGATAACTTCAAGAAAGAGCACAACATCGATCTGAAACAGGATAAGATGGCTTTACAGAGATTAAAGGAAGCTGCTGAAAAGGCTAAGAAGGATCTGTCCGGTATGGTACAGACACAGATTTCTCTGCCATTCATTTCCGCAGGACCTGAAGGACCTCTGCACCTGGAGGCTACATTAACAAGAGCTCAGTTTGATGAGATGACAAAGGATCTTGTTGAAAGAACAATGACTCCTGTAAGAAATGCATTAAAGGATGCCAAGTTGACATCTTCTGATCTGGATCAGGTACTGTTAGTCGGTGGTTCTACACGTATTCCTGCTGTACAGGAAGCTGTCAAGAGAGAGCTTGGCAAGGAACCGAACAAGTCTGTTAACCCTGATGAATGTGTAGCTATTGGTGCTGCTATCCAGGGTGGCGTAATCCAGGGTGATGTCAAGGATGTATTACTGCTTGATGTTACACCATTAAGCTTAGGTATTGAGACATTAGGTGGCGTCATGACTGTATTGATTCCACGTAACACAACCATTCCTACATCCAAGAGTCAGGTATTCTCTACCGCTGCTGATAACCAGCCGGCTGTAGATATCCATGTCTTACAGGGTGAAAGACCAATGGCTGCCGATAATAAGACATTAGGAAACTTCCAGCTCGATGGTATCGCACCAGCAAGAAGAGGTGTTCCACAGATCGAAGTTACATTCGATATTGATGTCAACGGTATTGTTAAGGTTTCCGCTAAGGATAAGGGAACCGGCAAGGAACAGCATATTACAATTCAGAACTCTTCCGGTTTGTCTGATGAAGAGATCGACAGAATGGTAAAGGATGCTGAAGCTCATAAGGCTGAAGATGATAAGCGTAAGGAAGATATTGAAACAAAGAACAAGGCTGAAGCTTACATCAACCAGATTGATGAGACTCTTAAGGCTGATAACCCTAACGTTACCCAGCAGCAGAAGGATGAGGTCAAGAAGTTAAGAGATGAGCTGCAGGAAGCTATCGATAAGAATGATATGGATGGCCTAAAGACAAAGCTCGATGCATTAGAGAAGGCTGCTAATGATATGGCTCAGGCTATGTATCAGCAGGGTGCATCTAATGCACAGACGAATGCAGGTTCTTCTGATAACTCCGCAAACAACAACAGCAATGATGATGTTGTCGATGCAGACTTCAAAGAGAAGAAATAAAGAAATATCATAAACAGATGCGGGATTGTATATGATTCCGCATTCTGTTTGAAAGGAAGAGAGGCAGGCTGAGATATGGCTGAGAAAAGAGATTATTATGAGGTACTTGGCGTATCCAAGGATGCGAGTGAAGATGATATCAAGCGGGCATATCGTAAGCTCGCCAAGAAATACCATCCGGATCTGAATAAGGCTCCGGATGCGGCAGATAAGTTCAAGGAAGTCAATGAAGCATATGAAGTACTTTCTGATCCTCAGAAACGTAAGACATATGATCAGTTTGGCTTTGCCGGCATGGATGGCAGTCAGGCTGGCGGCGGCTTCAATGGCTTCCAGGGCTTCTCATCCTCCGGTGGCTTTGGAGGTTTTGAAGACATCTTTGGAGATATCTTTGGAAATATGGGCGGCAGTGGCTTTGGCGGATCCAGATCTTCATCCAGAAGAAATGGACCTATAAAGGGTGATGACCGCTTCATGAGAATGAGTGTGTCCTTCCTTGATGCATGTTTTGGGAAGACCGAAAACATCAATCTGACAGTTGATGAACCTTGTGAAAACTGCCATGGAACTGGTGCTGATACACCTGGTGACATCGGCACATGCCCGACATGTCATGGATCCGGATATGTAGAAACCGTTCAGAATACATTACTTGGCAGAATGAGAACCCAGAGTGTATGCCCGGATTGTCAAGGTACAGGTAAGAAAGTCAAGAAAGTATGTCACGTATGCGGTGGTGCAGGTTATGTGCGCAAACGTGTATCTGTGGATGTCAAGATCCCGGCAGGTATTGCCTCTGGCCAGCAGCTAAGAGTTGCCGGCAAGGGTGAAAGAGGTACAAATGGCGGACCGAATGGTGATCTCTTTATTGAGATCAACGTACAGCCGCATAAGTACTTTACCCGTGAAGGTAAGGATATCCATCTGGATATCCCGGTCAGTGCAGTTGACGCAACCCTTGGTACAACGGTTGAAGTACCAACCATTCATGGTGATGTAACCATGAAGGTTCCGGCAGGTACACAGGATGGTGCTAAGCTTCGTTTACGTGGTCAGGGTGTACCGGATATCAGAGGCGGTCGTCAGGGTGATCAGATCTGTACGGTTAAAGTCAAAGTTGATGACAATCTGACAAGAAAAGAAAAAGAACTTTATCAGCAGCTGCAGGATCTGCAGAATTCCGGTCGCGGCGATACCATGTGGCAGAAATTCAAAAATCAGTTCAGATCGTAATTCGTAAGGAGGTGACATCTCTATGAATCCAGAAAAATTTTCAGACGCAATGGAAAACATCTGGAATCGGGCTATTACATTAGCCAGAGATTCCCACCACAGTGAGTTAAAAACAGAACATTTTCTCGATGCCATTCTGGAAGACAACATGGCAGATGGCATCTGGGAAAGATTAGGATTGGACAAATCCCGTCTGCTTACCTTTGTGCAGGAATATCTGAAAAAGATTCCAACTGTTTCCGGTAATAACGAACTCAGCGCAGACCGTTATGTGAATGAAGCATTCACCAGAACGGATGAATACATGCAGAAGGCAGGCGATGAGTACGTAACAGTGAATGCTTTTACAGCTGGTTTATTCCAGACAAATGCACCTGTCATACAGGATATGATGCGTGAGTTTGGATTTGACTTACGTAAACTGCTTCATGCGATTAATGACCTCAGAGGAGGTGAGACGATGAACGAAAAGAATAAAGAAGCACAGCTTGATGCGCTTCAGAAATATGGACACGATCTTGTTCAGGATGTAAAAGACGGCAAGATCGATCCGGTTATCGGCAGAGATGATGAAATCAGAAGGGTGATTGAAATCTTATGCCGTAAGACAAAAAATAACCCGGTTCTGATTGGTGAACCTGGTGTAGGTAAGACCGCTATTGTAGAGGGTCTTGCATGGCGTATTTATAAAGATGATGTTCCAGTTGGATTAAAGAACAAGCGCTTAATCGAACTGGATATGGGCTCCTTAATTGCTGGTGCTAAATACAGAGGTGAATTTGAAGAGAGATTAAAGGGTGTGCTGAATCAGGTTAAGAAAGCCAATGGCGGCATTATCCTCTTTATCGATGAAATTCATAATCTGGTTGGTGCAGGCAAGACAGAAGGCTCTATGGATGCCGCTAACCTGCTGAAACCAATGCTCGCAAGAGGTGAGCTCAAGTGCATTGGTGCTACGACATTCAATGAATACCGCCAGTATATTGAAAAAGACAGAGCTCTGGAAAGAAGATTCCAGAAGGTTATGGTCAATGAGCCTACTGTAGATGATACAATCACTATCTTAAGAGGCTTAAAGGAAAGATTTGAACAGTATCATCATGTCACAATTAAGGATGAAGCTTTGGTTGCGGCCGCAAAGCTTTCTGACAGATACATTACAGACAGATTCTTACCAGATAAGGCAATTGACCTGGTAGATGAAGCTTGTGCAGCGACAAGAGTTACTCTGGATTCCATGCCGAAGGAACTCTATGACTTAGACCGCAGAAAGGCTAATCTTGAAATGGAAAAGGCATCCATGAAGAATGACACGGATGCCAAGTCCACTGCAAGAAAGCAGGAAATAGAGCAGGAGCTTGCCAATATCAGTGAGAAGTATGATGCTGGTGTTGCCAGGTGGAATGCCGAAAAGGCTAAGTTAAATGATATTGCGACAGCACAGGATAAACTGGATCAGGCTAAGCGTGATTTGGATGCGGCTGAAACAGAAGGCAACTACAGCAAAGCAGGAGAAATCAAGTATAAGACAATCCCTGAATTACAGAAGCTGATTGCGGAAGGTAAAGATCCGAAAGATGATGCAATGCTGAAACAGACAGTTGATGAAGATGCGATTGCCAAGATTGTATCCAGATGGACACATATTGATGTTTCCAGACTGCAGTCTACTGAAAAAGACAAGATTCTGCATTTACCGGATGCATTGCGTAAGAGAGTCATGGGACAGGATGAAGCTATTACATTAGTTTCTGATGCAATCATGCGTTCCAAGGCTGGTATCCAGGATGAGAATCGTCCACTTGGTTCCTTCCTGTTCTTAGGTCCTACTGGTGTAGGTAAGACAGAAGTTGCCAAGGCTCTGGCACAGCAGTTATTCGATGATGAATCCAAGATTGTCAGAATTGATATGTCTGAATACATGGAGAAATTCAGTGTCAGCCGTCTGATTGGTGCACCTCCTGGATATGTTGGTTATGAAGAAGGCGGCCAGTTAACAGAAGCGGTCAGAAGAAATCCGTATTCGATTGTCCTTCTTGATGAAATCGAGAAAGCACATCCGGATGTATTCAATATCCTCTTACAGATCCTGGATGATGGCAGAATCACGGATTCCAAGGGTGTAACCGTAGACTTCAAGAATACGATTATCATCATGACTTCTAACTTAGGTTCTGAGTATGCATTTGAAGAAGATAAGGAAGCAAGAAAAGAGCACTATCTTGATGCTGTCCATAAATTCTTCAAGCCTGAATTAATCAACCGTATTGATGAAATCATTGTCTTCAACTCTTTAGGCAAAGATGTTCAGATCAAGGTTGCAGAGAAATTCTTAAGAATTCTGCATGACAGAATCAAGGACGAAAAGGATGCTGAGCTTGTTGTGACAGATGCCGCTAAGCAGAGAATCATCGAATATGGTGTTGATCCGCAATATGGTGCTCGTCCAATGAGAAGACACATCCAGCGTGAGATTGAAACTGAGGTTGCCAAGGTTATCCTGGCTGCTGACAGTGTAGCTGGTAAGACAATCAAGGTCGATGCTGATAAGGATGGCTATCACGTAACACTTGAATAACATATTAGGAGTATGTCTTGTTATATAACGGGCATACTCTTTTTTCTGTTATCATAATAGACATGATACTCAATACAGGACAGCGTACAGATATCCCTGCATTCTATACCGAATGGTTTATGAACAGAATCCGAGAAGGCTATGTCATGGCACGCAATCCCTATTATCCGAAAATTGTATACAGATATAGTCTTGATCCATCTTTGATTGATGCTATCTGTTTCTGCAGTAAGAATCCAGAGCCAATGCTTTCCCATATGGATGCATTACGTTTCTATCAACAAATCTGGCATGTAACGATCACACCCTATGGTCATGACATAGAACCGCATGTACCGGATAAGTGGCATGTTATGGATGTATTCAGAAAACTGAGTTCTATGGTTGGTAAAGAAAGAATATTCTGGCGATATGATCCGATATTTCTGAATGAAAGATATACAGTACAGTATCATAAAAGAGCCTTTGAAAAGATGTGTACATATCTTGATGGTTATACGGATCATGTGATTATCAGTTTTATTGATTTATATGAAAAGACAAAGAAAAACTTTCCATCTGTAAGAGAGCTTAGTGAATCAGATATCCAGACATTAGGAAAGTTCATGCGGGAAACTGCATCCAAACATCATATGAAATTAATGACATGCTTAGAGGATCATGGTCTGTCAAAGTATGGTATTGATACAAAGGGATGTATGAGACAGGATATTGTAGAACAGGCACTAAGTATATCCCTGCATGTACCGGCAGGACATGAAAGCAGAGAAGGCTGTCATTGTCTTTTAGGCAATGACATAGGAGCGTATAATACGTGTATGCATGGCTGTCTATACTGCTATGCTAACTATGATCAGAAAACAGTCATGGATAACTATCATAAACATGATCCATCATCACCATTATTAATTGGTCATCTGCATGAAAATGATGAAATCCATGAAGCAGTACAGAAAACATGGTCCAGCGGACAGATGATGCTGAACCTCCAGGAGGAAATAAAATGACAACAACAGATGCAGTAAACTTTGGCATAGCCGTATTATTCGGAGTCTTTGCTATTATGATGCTTGTACATATGGTAAAGCATTACAAATGGATTGAGATACCTGACAGACAATGGTCTGCCTTAAAAATATTATTTCTGGCAATTGGTTTGCTAACGATATTGTCGATTCTGACAGATACCAGCATGATTACTTCTTTATCCGGTATCTTACGAACAGTTACTACCACCGCGGCAGTTATTATTTATCTTTTGATGAAAGATGGTATAGGGGAACAGGGACTTGTCTCTGGAATTACTACGTATACATGGAAAGATATCAAGGCATATGACTATGAAGAAGATAACAAGAAGTTTCATGTATTCTTTGTCATGGATTCTTCCAAGGGAGAACAGGTAAGAGAGTTAATTTTTGATCGTGATAAAGAAGATGATGTAAAGGATCTTTTAAAGAAGAATCTGGGGCGTAAATATACACGTATGAAGAAAAGATAATCTTCATACGTTTTTAATTGACTTTTAGTCATTCTGACCATACTATGGTTATAGTCTTATTGACTATAGGAGGTTGATGTGGAAGAAGTTAATGAAGCAGGTGAAACATTAGCCGGGTTCTTAAAGAATTATGATGAAACAAAATACCGCAGACCAAGCAATACAGTAGATATGATTCTTTTAACAGTCAATGAAAAGAAATTAAAGATACTGTTAGTCAAAAGAAGGAATCATCCGTTTATTCATGACTGGGCAATGCCGGGAGGCTTCATCAATTTTGAAGAAGATATGGAAACTGCCGTAAGCAGGGAACTAGCGGAAGAAACGAATATTACAAGTCATGCATACTTCAGGCAGTTATATACCTTCGGCAGTGTAGACCGTGATCCCCGTACAAGAGTTATTACAACGGTATATCTTTCAATGACACCTGAGTCTAATATCAAAAATACAAAAGCCGCAGATGATGCGGCTGATACAGCCTGGTTTACCATTTCAAAGAATACAATCTCTCATGATGAAAAAGGCAGAAAGTCTTTGCTTGTATTAGACAACAGAGAGAAAGATGTCCATATGGAATATGAGATAGATGATATTGCCAAGGGGAACTGGATAGAGACAAAGTCATCTATTACAGCTAATTCCAACGCAAAGCTGGCCGCAGATCATGTTAAGGCTGTCAATATGGCGATGGATCAGATGCAGCACAGAGTCGCTTCAACCGGTATTCTATTTAATCTTTTACCGCATGAGTGTACCTTAAGAGAAATCCAGGATGCTTATGAAGCAGTCATAGGACATAAGGTAGATACAGCTAATTTCAGAAGGGATATCAGAAGAATGCTGAAACCAACCGGTAAGAAAAAGAAAACAGGTGGTAAAGATGCCGCATTATACACATTCAATCCAATGTATCAGTATCTGAAGGAGAACATATGAGTAAAGCATTAGTGGTTGTAGATATGCAGAATGACTTTATAGATGGTTCCTTAGGCGCAAAAGAGGCAGAAGGAATTGTTAATGAAGTTGTAAAGACAATTGAAGATCCTTCCTATGATCGTATCTTTGTGACCATGGATACCCATGAAAAAAATTATCTGCATACCTTTGAAGGAGAACATCTTCCAGTTGAACACTGCATCAAAGATACACCAGGATGGGAATTGAATAAAGATGTACAGGAAGCCCTGAAAGGGAAGAATTATAAAGTGATCGAAAAACCAACCTTTGGTTCCTGGGCATTGGTACAGGAAATCGGTCAGATGCATCCGGATGAAATTGCCCTGGTTGGATTATGTACAGATATATGTGTTGTCTCAAATGCATTATTATTACGTTCTCTCTTATATCAGACAAAGATAACAGTATTAGCCAATGCATGTGCAGGTGTAACTGTTGGAAAACATAAGGCAGCTGTTGAAGTGATGAGATCCTGTCAGATTGAAGTGAAATAAAGAAAGAAGAAAAGAGAAATTATTATGTCAGAAATTAAAGCAGAACCATTTGTACCAGATGAGGATTATGACAATCCTGCAATGGTTACCGACTTCTATGAATTTACAATGGCTAACTGCCTGTACCTGCATGGCTTTAAAGATAAAGTCATGGTATTTGATATGTTCTTCAGAACAAATCCGGATAATCAGGGATACAGCATTTCCTGCGGTCAGCATCAGTTAGTTAAATTCTTAAGAGAATATCACTTTACCGATAAAGATCTGATTTATCTTAAGACCAAGGGTATGAGTAATGAATTTCTGGAATACTTACGTACATACAAGTGGAAGGGAGATATGTATGCCTTAAAAGAAGGCACAGTATGCTATCCACAGGTACCTATGGTACGTATTGAATGTGATATGGTAGGAGCTATTCTGATTGAAACCTATCTTTTACAGACAATGAACTTCCATTCCTTAATTGCGACAAAAGCAACCAAGATCTCTGGTTTATCTACCCATACACCAAGAAATGTCATGGAATTTGGCACAAGACGTGCCCAGGGTGAATCTGCTGGTAATGAAGGAGCGTATGCGGCCATACTAGGCGGCTGCATTGGTACAGCAGATTGTCTTGCGGAAATGAAGTATGGTCCGGATGTTAAGGCAGTAGGAACGATTGCCCATTCTTTTATTGAATTCTATGGAGATGAGTTTGAAGCCTTTAAGACATATGCCGAAACATATCCGGATAATGTATCTTTGTTATTAGATACATATAATATTCTGGAAAGCGGCTTACCGAATCTGATTAGTATTGATGACTGGCTGAAGGAAAAGTATCCGGATGATCCTAACCGCAGAGTAAAGTCTGCGAGAATTGATTCTGGTGACCTTGCCAGAAATTATAAGAAGTTAAGAAAGAGACTGGATGAAGCAGGCAAGCCTTATGTCAAGCTTGTCGCATCTAACTCCCTTGATGAAAAGAAGATGGCAGATATGGAAGTCTATGAAAATGCTCACTTTGATTCTTATGGTGTGGGTGAAAAACTGATTACATCTTCTTCTTCACCAGTATTCGGTGGTGTATATAAGCTGGTTGCTGTAAAGGAAGATGATGGCAGCTATACACCTAGAATGAAATGTTCTGATTCTGCCTCTAAGGCTGTTATTCCTGGTAAGTTAATGGCATGGCGTATCTATGATGAAAATGGTCAGGGACAGGCAGATATCATTGGCCTTGATGATGAAGAGATTGTAGAAGGTAAAGAGATCCGTGTTTATGACATGGATCCGGATGCTTTCCATAAATCAAGAAAGATCACACCGTTGAAAGTAGAGAAGCTGCTGGTACCTCATATTATCAATGGCGAACTGGCAATGGAATTACCAACCATTCCTGAAAAGAAAGCCTATATCAAAGATCAGTTGGAAAACAAGGTATGGGAATCTGAATTACGTCCAGAGGTGCCGCACAGACACTATGTAGACTTAACCGAGAAGCTTTATAACATCAGAGAAGAAATGTATGAGAAACTGCATGGAGGAAATCTTTGAGCAGCGTACTTGTTTATGGCGGTGCATTTAATCCACCTACCATAGCTCATATAGAAACAGCAGCTTATGCACGTAAAGAAAGCGGATATGACAAGGTCATTTTTGTCCCGACAAAGATGACCTATATCCGCTCTGATCAGCATAAGGATTATGCCTTTTCTGATGAAGAAAGATTAGCGATGTTAAGAAAGACTGCAGAAACACGTAACTGGATGCAGGTATCTGACTATGAGATTAACAGCGAAGAACAACCGCGTACTCTGGTTACTCTGGGACATCTTTCTGAAAACTATGATCACTGTTCTCTTCTGTTTGGCAGTGATAAATTAAAGGAACTTGAAACAGGATGGATGCGTGCTGATCTTATCGCAAAAGAATATGGTATCTGGTGTATGAGCAGAAACGGGGATCATTGTGAAGCGATTATAGACAATGATCCTTATCTTTCCGGTTTAAAACAATATATTCATATCATCCATCTTCCTGAAAAGTATCAGGATATATCTTCTTCAAAAGTCAGAAAGCTTCTCAAAGAACATAACTATAACGAGGCAATGAAACTGATGCCGGAAGAACTGCATGGATTAATAAATGAGGTTTAAGATGAAGAATCACATGATCAAGGCAGGGACATGTACACCTGCATTAAAAGTAGGAGATGTATCTTTTAATGTGTCTCATATTACAGGTATGATGCTGGCACATAAGGATTGCGGATTACTGGTTTTCCCTGAATTATGCATATGCGGCTATACATGTGCGGATCTCTTTAATAATCAGGCACTATCAGATGCCTGTGAAAAGGGATTAGAGAAGATTGCGGAAGTAAGTAAGGAATGCCCTGGTATGACTGTTGTCGTTGGTGTGCCAGTTAAATACCATAACAGTCTCTACAATTGTGCAGCTTATGTCAGTGAAGGTAAGATTGCAGGAATCGTCCCTAAGATCAATATTCCTTCCTACAGTGAATTCTATGAAATGAGATGGTTCGCATCAGGAAGAGATCTAAAGAATACATTTATTGATTATGCCAGCCAGCATGTGCCATTTGGTACAGATATACTTTTTGAAGACAAGGATAGTACAGCTGTTATTGGTACAGATATATGTGAAGATTTATGGGTCGCAGATAAGCCTGGCACACATGCCTGTCTTGCCGGTGCCAATATCATAGTCAATCTTTCTGCTTCAGATGAAATCATAGGCAAGGAAGATTACCGCAAGGATCTTGTTATAAATCAGTCTGCGGCATGTTATTGTGATTACCTTTATGCATCAAGCGGTACAGGAGAATCTTCTACAGATCTTGTTTTCTCTGGACATAATCTGATCGCAGAAAACGGCAGATTATTAAATGAATCTATCTTTGAAGATAATGATCATTGCATTATTGCTGTACTGGATCTTGATACAATTCAATACAACCGTATCCATCAGAATACGTATGAAACAGTACATTCTGATGCATATCGCTTTATGCCGGTACATGTTTCTTCTTTAGACCACAAGAATGATATTACTGTAGATGAACTGGTACAGGCATTGAACAAAGAAGATTACTTTATTGCCAAAAATCCATTTGTACCATCGGATGATTCTGAAAGAGCATCCCGCTGTCATAAGATATTAAGAATACAGGCACATGGTCTGGCGACAAGAGTCAGATCTACCGGTATTCATAATCTTGTGATTGGTATATCAGGCGGCCTGGACAGTACACTTGCCTTACTTGTATGCCATGAGGCACAGAAGATAGAACCATCGATTCATATCATTGCCTATACATTGCCGAATCATGGCAATACAACTTCCTTAACCTATAACAATGCCATAGCATTGATGAAGGAATTAAACGTAGAGGCAAGAGAAATTGCCATAGATGAACCTGTTACAAGACATCTGAAAGAACTCGGTCATAGTGAAAGCTATGAAGGTGATGGTGATACAGCTTATGAAAATGCCCAGGCAAGATACCGTACATACATCCTGATGGATGCGGCGAATATGGAAAATGGTCTGGTTGTAGGTACAGGTGATCTATCTGAATTAGCTTTGGGATGGTGTACATATAATGGAGACCATATGTCAATGTATGGGGTCAATGCATCTGTACCGAAGACATTAGTGCAGTACATATGCCGTACGTATGCTGAAACAACAGATAACTATAACCTCAGAGATATTCTGATCAGTATCTGTGATACACCGATAACTCCAGAACTCACCCCGAATCAGAATGGCAAGATTGCCCAGAAGACAGAAGATAAGATTGGTAAGTATGATCTGAATGATTTCTTCTTATACTACACATTGCGTTATGGTATGAGACCGGATAAGATGATGGCTTTTGCGATGAAGGCTTATCCTGAATTAGATAAAGAAGGAGTCAGAAATGCTTTATTAAGATTCTTCAATCGTTTCTTCCGCCAGCAGTTCAAGCGCAGTTGTCTGCCGGATGGTCCTAAGATAGGTTCGGTTACATTATCTCCTAGAGGTGACTGGCGCATGCCTTCGGATGCTTCGGTATCTTTATGGACAGAAATCATCAAAAATGCATAAATGTTTGAAAAGAGGATTGTGAAACAATTCTCTTTTTAGGTGGAATATGTATAATATACGGGAGAAAGAGGATATCTATGAGTGAAAAAGTATATAAGATATTTCTGATTAATCCTGGTTCTACTTCTACAAAAGTAGCTTATTTTCAGAATGAAAAATGCATTTTATCACGTTCAATATTCCATGATTCCAAAGATCTGTTAAAGTTCAAGACAATCAATGATCAGCTGAATTACCGTATGTTCGCAATCCGCAGATTCCTTAAGGATTCAAGAGTGGACCTGCATGGGCTGGATGCTGTTGTAGGAAGAGGGGGACCATGTGTTTCCTGCAAGAGCGGTACATATGAAATTACAGATAAGTTAGTAGAAGATACCCGTGAAATGAAGGGACACTATTATCATGCCAGCATGCTTGGTGTACAGATGGCACAGGAGGTGCAGAGAGAGTATGGATGCCGTGCCTTTATGGTTGATCCGCCAGTCGTAGATGAATTATGCGATGAAGCCCGTATTATGGGTGTCAAGGATGTCTATAAAAGAGCAGGCAGCCATGTGTTGAATTCCAAGGAAACCGGACGTCAGTATGCAAAGTCCATTGGTAAGAAGTATGAGGATCTTAATCTCATTGTGGCACATATTGATGGCGGTATTTCCATCACCTGTCATAGACACGGTAAGTTAATTGATTCCAATGATACAGGTGGTGGTGATGGACCATTTACACCAACGAGAATGGGTTCTATGCCTATTACCGACTATCTGAATTATCTCTATGATAAAGGTAAGGACTATACTGTCAAACTCTGCTCGCAGGCAGGCGGTTTATCCAGCTGGTTTGGAACTTCAGATGCCTCTGAAATCTATTATGACCGTATCCGTAAAGGTGACAAGATGGCTGAAAGAGTATGGACCAGCATGCTGTATCAGGTACGCAAGTACATATGCATGATGGCTGCACCACTAGAAGGACATGTCGATGCGATCCTGTTAACAGGCGGCTTGTTAAGAATCCCTGGTGTGATTGATTATGTCACTAAAGGTGTATCCTGGATTGCGCCAGTCAAGGCATATCCTGGTGAATTTGAAAATGAAGCTATGGTCAATGGTGCACTAAGAGTATTACGAGGTGAAGAAGAACCACTGGTTTATACAGGTATTCCTGTATGGGATGGATTCAGGGATTAATGAATTTTAAACTTCTTACCCGTTCCAGATAGATCCTTTACCATGGCACTATGGTGTCTGATAAAGGCAAGAACGGTTAATGACAATCCTATGAAAGCTGCTTCATACTGCTTTGTCATAAGCATAAAAAGAGTAAAGAAAGCAGGTATGCATGTGCCTCCTATAGAAAGATACTTTGTAATAAGTACAACGATAAAACCTGCTATAGAAGCTGCAGTACCATAAGGAAATGAATACAGTATGATTGTAGCACAGATTGTCGTTACGGCTTTGCCGCCAGAAAAGTGACGCCAGAAAGGATAGCAATGGCCAAGTGAAGCACCTGAGCCTGCATAGAGAAATACCAGCATGCCTAACTCTGTATGAAACAAATACCATGAGATTATTGAGGCAATCACAGTCTTGGCAAGATCACCAAGCAATACGAGAATGCCGGGAAACTTCCCAACATTAGCCATGACATTAGCCATACCGGGATTGCCATACATACCTATTTCTGATACATCTTTACCTGTATACATACGGGTAACATATACTGCGGTAAGAAAACATCCGCAGAGATAACCAATGCCAATACAGGCAATACGATAAAGGATATTCATATATGTATTATAACCATGAGGGACAACATCACTGTATAAAATCTTTGTTTGTTCTTTTATGCTGTTCACTTCTTCTTGCCGGATGCACGAAAAAAGAGAATACAGAATCTTATGCTAAAGAAGTTACTGTTACGCCAACACCAAAGCCTGCCAAAGCCTCTCATACAGTCATGAATTATGAGGAATATATGGCTGCACCAATGAATGAAACTGTAATCATTCATGCCTATGTACAGGCTAAGGAAGATCTTCTGGAAGATGAAGATGGTAATGATACTGTTACACTGTATCTGCAGGATAAGGATGGCGGCTATTATGTATATGATATGCCGATTCTTGAAATGGACTATGATCATCTGAAAAAAGGACAGGAGATGTATATCACCGGAACCAAGACGCAATGGGAAGGTGAAATAGAAATCATAGAGGCATCATCCTATCGTATTGGTAATGGTTCCTGGATCAGTGAACCTGTAGATATAGATGATATCTGCATGAATGAAGAAGCTCTTCGAACTCATATGAATCAGCTTGTATCATTAAAGGATCTTGTTGTAACTGACATACAGCTTCCGGATCAGGAAGGCGGAGATATTAATATTACCTGTACAAAGGATGATATATCGATACCGTTGGTTATTGTCTCTGCTTTATATGATGAAGATAGTGATGAGTATACCCAGGCAGAGAATCTTTTACAGGGTCACACAGTCGATGTTCAAGGCTTCTTATACTGGTATAATGAGAAACCTCAGATTCATATAAAATCATTCTCTGTTCATGAAACAGAAAAGGACGTCAGTACTGACGTCCCTCAGGATTAAACAGTTACTTTAATAGCGTGTGCTGCTTCATAATCCATGGCATAGCGGTGTTCATCTTTGGCAACAATGATGGAATTGCCATCATTGTAAAGGATTTTCAGATTGTCATCTTCATTAAAGCCAAAGGTGTCTTTCAACCACGTTCCCATCTGACCAAGAAGCCATGTAATGGTACAGGTGCTGCCGGTGTTGAGTTCTTCTAGATTAAACATACGTACCTCCGTGAGGCTTGTTTATTGAGCACTGCCTCCAGCTGTGCCAGAAGGGCTTTGCATGTTATGATGTGAACGGAATATCGTTCTGCCTTATCTTCTGATTTTTAAATAGCACGTGTTAGACGGGTTAGTAAAGCAGAACATCATTGAAATATTGAGGATTATTCATGAAAACAATTATCTGGGATTACAATGGGACTATTATTGATGATACAGAGATATCTGTGATTGCGGAAAACAGAATGCTAAAGGAAAGAGGATTAAAATACGGCTACAGTGTAGAAGACTACAGAGCCATGTTTTCATTGCCTATGGAAGACTATTACCGTAAGCTTGGCTATACATTTGAACATGAATCTTTCCATGATGTAGCTAAGGAGTTTAATGATATCTATGATGATTTATTTGATCAGTGTTCTTTATGCAAAGGGGTTAAGGAAAAGCTGACCGAAACAGAAGACAAAGGATATCAGAATGTCATATTATCGTCTTGTGAAGATAAGAAACTTCATGAACAGTGTATTACTTTAGGCATTACGTCTTATTTTAAGGAAATCATGGGTATTGATAACTTACTTGGTGGATCCAAGATTGACATTGGAAAGCACTGGATGATCAGAAGCGGTGTCATGCCGGATGAATGTCTGTACTTTGGCGATACCAGTGCGGATTGTGAAACAGCCGAAGCATTAGGTATCTCCAATATCATTCTTGTTGCATCAGGTCATCAGTCTTATTCAAGACTCAGAAATATTACAGATCATGTTGTTCATGATCTGACGGAGGTTATACTTTGAAATATTGTCCGGTTTATAAAAAGTGTGGGGCATGTGCCTTTATCAATACAGAATATGAAGATCAGTTAAAAGTGAAAAGAGAATATATCCGTAATCTTTTCCCACATAACGATGTACAGCCTGTCATCGGCATGAACGATCCGTATCATTACCGTCATAAGATCTATGCGGCATTTGATCATCATAAAGGCAGGATTACTGCTAATCTCTATGAAGAGAGTACACATAAAACTGTGAATTCAGAGATGTGTCTGATTCAGCATGTAAAAGCCAATGATATTCTTACGGATATCTGTCATATCGCCACAGATATGGGTATTGAATCCTATGATGAAACAACTGGCAGAGGGGTATTAAGGCATGCCTATATCCGTATATCACATCATGATGGATCCGTATTATTGGTGATTGTCATTGGTTCAAGAGACCTTCCGGGTTCACATGTATTTGTAAAGAAAATCAGAGAACTTCATCCGGAAATAGAGACTATTATTCTTAGCTATAATCATGAAAAGACATCCATGATCTTAGGAAAAAGAGAAAAGGTATTGTATGGCAAAGGCTATATCACAGATACTATCGATGGCCTTTCCTTTCATATTTCTTCTCATACCTTCTATCAGGTAAATCCTATACAGACAGAGAAACTGTATCAGGTTGCCATCCATATGGCTTCATTAACAAAAGAAGATAATGTACTGGATATGTGCTGTGGAATAGGTACGATATCGTTAGAAGCCGCAAAACATGCTGCATATGTGGTAGGTGTAGAAGTGAATCCATATTCTGTTAAGGATGCTGAAAACAATGCAGCATTGAATCATATCGATAATGTTTCCTTTATCGCAGAAGACAGTGCAAGATTTATGCATCAGCTTGATGAAAGACCGGATGTAGTCTTCCTGGATCCGCCAAGAGCTGGCTTTGAGGAATCTTTCATGCGTGATTTAAAGCGGATAAGACCAGACAGAATCGTATATATATCCTGTAATCCTTTAACCCAACAGAGGGATGTGAAACTGATATCAGATGTTTACGAAATTAAAGAGATTCAGCCGGTGGACATGTTTCCTTTTACAAAGGCTGTAGAGACAGTAGCATTGATGTCGAAGAAAAAATAGAACGATCCCGAAACCCGCTGGAATCAGCGGGTAACATAAATTATAGAAATTTTCAGAGCTCCCAAACTGGTGACAGCAGAATACCACCTAAATTTGTATAAACCTGAGTATAGTTAAACTTGTTGATCCTGGCCAAAAAAATGAAAGTTAGAATAGATTAGATAATGCTAGTTAGCACTATGATTTCTGAAGGGTCAACTAACCCCGACCCATAAAGGGTCGAGGCTTGCAGGACCTTGATTCCCTTTGCGGACAGCAGGTTTTGTA
>DXZE01000079.1 GCA_019415435.1 Erysipelotrichaceae bacterium | reverse complement strand
GAGCTTTCTCTCAAATATAAGATTGGAAAATCGAATATCCAATATATGTGCCAGCTGGCAGAACGCTGGGGTATAGAGAAGCTTAAGCATACCTGGACTTACTATTCCCCTGAATTTAAGAAAGCAGCGATTGATCGTGTCCTGATTCAACATGAAACGATAAGGCGGACGTCAGTTAATCTCGGATTGCTCAGTGATGGAATGTTAGTCAACTGGATCAGAGAATATATCGCTGAAGGTTATACTGTCATCGAGAGGAAGAAAGGCAGGAAACCGCATGGCAGTGAAGAAGCCGGAGAATCTTCAGAAAGAGAACGAAGCTCTGCGCAAAGAGAATGCAGAGCTTCTCAATCGGAACGAGATTCTTATGATACAGAACTTATACTTAAAAAAATTAGATGCCTTAGCTGCGGAAAGGGAAAACCGGAAAAAGAAGAAATCGCACAGGCAGTGACGGAGCTGAGGCATGAAGTGAAAAGGAGTGTTGGCTTTATCATGAAGGCCATCGCTTCCCAGCCTTCGCTGCCTCAGATCAGCCGCTCAACTTACTATTACTGGCTGAATCATCAGAGTCCGGATGAAGCGAAATACAGTGATCTGATGAAGGAAATCCGTACCATCTATACGAAGAATAAGAAGCGCTATGGATACCGCAGAATTGTGCTTCAGCTCCGTAATAACGGCATACATGTAAACCATAAGACAGTAAAGAGGCTGATGAAGAAGATGGATCTTTACGGCCTCACACCACGTGCGAAATACAAGTCCTATAAAGGAGATTTCCATCGAACCGTACCGAATAAGCTGATGCATAAAGAAGTGGATACAGTAAATCACACGACTAAATACATTCGTGATTTCAAGCCGGAGACAAGCAACTGCATATGGACCACAGATGTGTCAGAGTTTCATATCGCTGCAGGCAAACTGTATCTGTCACCGATTCTCGATTTATTTGATCATTCCATTGTCTCCTACAATATCTCTGCAAGTCCCAATTTTTTCCAGACGACTGATATGCTCAGCAAGGCATTCGCAGCCAATAATCATCTGGATGGACTGATCTTTCACAGTGATCAGGGGTGGCAGTACCAGAGGGCTCAGTATCAGCAGATTCTGAAGGAACATAAGATCGTGCAGTCAATGTCCAGAAAAGGCAACTGTCTGGACAACTGCATCATGGAAAACTTCTTCGGCAAGATGAAGAACGAAATGTTCTATGGGCATGAATATGAATTCAAAAGCCTTGATGAGCTGAAGAAAGCCATGGAAGAATATATTGCCTATTACAACACAGAACGGATTCAAGTCAGATTAAAAGGCCTGACGCCTTGCGAGGCAAGGAGCCAAGCCTTAAAATTTAACTAACTTATTTTGTCCAACTAATTGGGTTCACTTCATTTCAAGCAATTTTGGGTGCTTTTTTTCATTTTCTATTGTTTTTTCTTTCTAATATTGTTAATTGCTATTATAGCTAATATTGCTAGTCCAGCTAAAGATGCATAAATTCCTTCTTTTAATCCATGTGGAGTAAAATTCATTTCTATTGTATTGTATCCTTTTTCTAAAGGTATACCTGTTAAGCCACCATTTACAGAATATGTTTTAACAAGTTTTCCATTTACTTTTGTAGACCACCCTTTATCATAAGGAACAGAAATAACAACAAATCCTTCTTCATTTGTTGTAATG
>DXZE01000078.1 GCA_019415435.1 Erysipelotrichaceae bacterium | reverse complement strand
TCACCATCCTGCCATCCATACAGATCACAGCACCACATGGCAATCATTTTGTTTTCAGTTTTTTTATTCCCCGCTTCCGTGCTTTTCTGTCCGGAACCATATATGGTTTTATTTTTGACGATGAAAAGAGATATATTGCGGCCGTTTTACGTTCATCTGCTGTCAGCCTGGAATTGAAACGGTCAGCCGTTTCCTTGGCAAAGTATTTCATGGCAACATCCTCAGCCATCATAAGTGTTGTCTTGTTCTCGTTTTCGTGACTATTTGAGCCGGATGCCATATTGAGCAGCCATTTGCTTTTCAGATATATGATATCGATCCTCTCAGCATATATATCATATTTCATTTCCCATTTTTCATTAAAACTCCACATCTTTCCGCCGTAATGCTCATTATCCTCTTCCATGGCATTGATGATATTCAACATTCTTGTCATCGGATCAGTATATGCGGAAATGATCTGAATCAGATCTCTCGTCATAGCTTGATCCCCAGCTTTATAAATATGTTATACAAGGCGGCACACTGCTCTTCTGACAGTCTGCCGGATGCGGCTTTTTCTTGCAGCATAGTCATATCGACATATCCATACTCCGCATTGTATACCGCTTTCAGCCTTGCTATATCTTTTCCAGAAAGATTCACTACTGTTCTGCAGACTTCCTTGCACAGATTCTGAATTAGAGCATCCCTTATTTTTTCAGCACATACCAGTTCCTGCAGCTTTGCCATAATCTCAGAAATCTCATATTGAGACGGCATATGAGGAAGATCCTTAATGCTTGTATTCTTCAGATCATGCATTATATCCGATAATTTCTCGACTATTGAGAGTTCTGTGTATTCATTGTTCATGTTTTCCCCATCTTGGGGGCGAAACGCCCCCGAACACTTCACTGTTGAAATTTATTGATTGTATATTCGATGGTTGTATGAAGCTGATTTAGAAGCTCCAGTATATCTAACACATCCTGATCACTCAGCTCTGCTCCATTGTTCAGAAAAGAGCCGATCTTTTCATCCGCTGATGTCAGATATTTCTTGAAAGCCTTAGCTGACAGCGGCTTTTTTTCTTTCTTCGGCGTTTCAGCACTGCCATTTTCAGAATCTTTATCTTTTGACATCGGCTGCATTGGTTTATTTTTTCCAGCAAGATAATCCTTTATATAATGCTCCTTGATTCCAGTCATAGCGGCTAAAACATGAGCTTTACGCTGGCCTTTCGGCAATGTGAAGGTTCCCATCAGAATACGTTTATCAAGTTCCATATTCATCCGGTCAATAACGGTATTCTTTTCTTCTGGGGAGAGGTCACGGTGCGCATTGGCACCACCGATCAGCAGTTCCTGCGCCGCAAATGCGGTTTTTGGAAGAAAGAGGACAGGTGCTTTACCAGTAATATCTTCCCCGTTGAACTTATAATGCTTCCCAGTTTCCGTAAGTTTCATCATTGCTCTGTATCTTCTTTCACCGGAGATCAGAACGACATCACCTCCTTCTCTGAATGCAACGAGGGGATCAAGAAGACCGATTGTTTCGATGTTAAATGCCAGGCCATTAATTTCCTCTTCGTTAATGGAGAAATAATTCAGCGAATTTGCATGAATATCTTTCAGATCCGCCATATACACCTTTGATTTATTTGCTGCATCGAGATCTTCGGCAGTTCCAATAATATTTCCAAGATTCAAAGACATCTTTCAAAACCCTCACTTTTCTTAAATGCTTCCGGCGTTACCTGAACGTAGAGCCGACGATACTCTTCATATGGAAAAAGGCCGCCATAAAAATTCTCACTATTCAGAATTCCGATCAGAAAATGCTGCATCGATAGCATCAGATATTCTCCTTTGCAATCACTTCATTGACCATTTTGCGATAGTCTTCTGCAACCCCGGCTTTGGCATCGTCCAGAAGGGATTTACCGGTAAACTCCGCATTCTGAACTGGCTTAGCCTGGTATCTGATCTCAGTATTCAGAACTTCATCACCGAAAATTTCTCTTAACTGCTGCGCGCCTTCTTTTGTTGATTTTGTACGTCCCATCATGGTGAGCAGAATGCAGAAGTTCAGCGGCTTCTCAAACGGCAGTACATTGACGGCTTCAGCACATACCTTTCTTGTATTGACCACACCTTTGATTGTCTTTTTTCCAATGTTGGTAGGACAGATGATCAGATCAGCGGCGTAAATCGAGTTGAACGTCATCTTGTTCACTGATGGATTGTTATCGATTATCACAATGTCATAGGGCAGAGAGTGCAATGCCTTGCCAAGGATGAAATCAGCAGCGGCTTTTCCCTGAAGGGCGTAGATTACATCAAAAAGATCCATGGTGGCAGGTATCAGATCCAGATTTTCTATATTCGTATGCCAGATACAATCTTGAATTTTAGAGCTGTCCAGAAAGACACTGTATATTGTCCGATCAC
>DXZE01000077.1 GCA_019415435.1 Erysipelotrichaceae bacterium | reverse complement strand
GCGGCCTTTCATCCCATGGCTGAAGCACATGGGTTTTCCCGGCCGTTTTTTATAATGTGTGCAATGCAGGTATCAGAAAGGTATTTAACTGATAGTAGAAGTGAGGTACTTTTCTGACTGCACCCCATAAAGTATCTGTCTCTTCCTTTGTACAATGTCCCTGACCCACTGGTTTCATATGACAGAGTTTTTTACACCTCTGTTAAAATCAGCCAGAACACCATCCATATCCAGATAAAGCTTATGCATTTTCTTTCCTCCTGTATATTGTAAACATACAGAAAGAAACATATAAAAGAAAGACCATTCCTTATAAGAACAGTCTTTCTTACTATCAATACATATCTGCTTCTACTATCTTGAATGTACCTGTTTTTACAGATTCCAGTTTATCATCTTCTACATACTGGAAAGCTTTTTCATCTATAGACTGACCAGCCGCAAGATCATTTACCATAACATAATCATCTGTGATTCTGTTTCCATCTCCATCTACACATTCAATCTGAATATTAAATGAATGCTTTTCCTTGGAAATATTTGTAACTGTTACAGGTAATGCTGTTGTGACAATGCCATATTCATCACTGTCTGCGGTAAATGCACCAATATCTACCTGTACATCATTTTTAAGGATATCTTCTGTATTCTCACCAGTTGCGTCGTCTGTTGTCTTATCTAATTCACTTGTCGCATCATCAATTGCCTTGGACGCAGCTGACTGCATTCCTAATGTTATGACAACAGCCAGGATTCCAAGAATTAAACCAGCAATGGATAATCCTTTCTTTTCTTTCTTAACGAAACCGATAATACCAAAGATTACGGCAATAATTCCGATAAAGAATGCACCATTATTAATAATCGGAATAAATGATAAGACGATGCCGACAATACCTAAGACAAGAGAAACAATTGCCAGTCCATTACTCTGTTTCATAAAAATATCACCTCTTTATGAACAGTTTAGAACCCTCAAAGTTTTATTTGGTATGCTAGCAGCACACATCATCTCAGTATTTTTAATAATGATGAAGCAACTAATGCCCAGAAAAAGAATACGGCAATGGTCATGAATACATATCCACCGATTCTCACTAACAACTTAGGACTCTGTAACCATGAAATACCTTTGAATAGTGGTGTCCACTTACGATACAGCATATATAAAGACATAAAGATCATGAATTCCACAAAATGGTTAATCATGACTTCATAGAGACTCAATCCATTAATATCCGTGATATATGTTAACAACAGAAAGAAAACTATCGTTAAGATAAAGCCTGTTATAGAAGATTTCTTATCCGGGTCAAAAGGAATCCAGCTATATGGTGTTCTTCCTGAAGTGAATGCTTTCTTCATCTGCTTTATATTCTGAAAACGAGCAGAAGGATCTATAGCCATAGCTTTATTCACAAAATCCTTCTTATCTGGAAACATATTTTTGGCAAGTACGCCTAAAGCATAGATATCTGTTCTTTCATCACTTTCCGCAAAGCCATATTGTTCAGGTGCTGCACTGCCTTCTGTACCGATTAAAACAGTATCTCTGTTTCTTGTGCCTTTGAATGTTTTGGCCGCATCAAAGTCAATGATAACAGGATGATTCTCTTCATTGATCATGATATTAGAAGCCTTGATATCCCTGTGAATAATCGGAGGCTGTGCATGATGAAGAATATCTACACCATCCAGTATTTCAAGATAGATTCTCTTCTTTTCTTCTCCGTCTGGATTCTTATCTTTCATAAATTCTTCCAGATTCTCTCCTGTTATGGATTCTTCTGTGATTATCAGATCATTGCCATCTCTATCACAGGAAAGTATTCTTACCAGATGAGAATCCGGATGATCCATCAGCCATTGATAAACAGATCTTTCACCATTCTTTACTCTTTTACGGATCAGAAGATTCTTTGTCTTCTTATCCAGGATCAATTCACAGTTCTCACTGTATTGTTCAATAGTTAAAAAATATTCTTTCTCCATACGTTGTTTGTATCATATCATGAATATATGAATGCAAAGACTACTTCAGAATTACAGGAAATATTAAAACATACAGATTCTGAATCAGAATTGTCTGATGTTTTACAGGATGACAAAATGATACCGGAAGGAATGACTTTCTCAGATTATTTCTTTTCTTTACCTGGTGTAAATGAAAATACCAAAGCAGATATTGTAAAACGCAGTGGTATAGACAGAACCTATGCATATCAGATTCTTAATAATACAAGAAAGAATCCTTCCAAGGATAAGGTTATTGCCTTATGTCTTTCTGCCCATACAACGTTATATCAGGCAAGAAGAGCATTAAAGATATCCGGATGTCCGGATCTGTATGTACGCAATAAAAGAGATGCAATTATCACTTATGCATTTCATCATCATTTAAAACCACAGGATGTAAATGATCTGTTAAATGAATTTGAAGAACCACTGCTTGGAGAATGAAGTAAAGCAACGGAACATGATGATTAATGTTAACATCAGAGGCATTCTCTATGCCATGTCTGTTGTATTACCTGAATTCATTAATCAGAAAAAAGAAAGATTATTGCGACTTCTTCTGTCGCAGGTACACGTCCTGTACCGGATAATGCCGTATATGCCGGCACAAAGTACTTTGTCAAAGGATTCATGGAATCCTTCCGTGAGGAAAGTATTCAGGAAGGCAATCATATCCGTACAACCGTACTGTATCCTGGAGCTATCGATACAGTGTTACTGAATACCATCACATCAGATAGTCTGAAGGGTGCAGTAGAAGATATCTATGCAAAGACAGGTATTTCCCCAGAATCTGTCGCAAAAGCTGTATTGTATGCAGTATCGCAGCCTGATGCTGTTGATATTTCTAATCTTGTTGTAAGACCGTCCTTAGAAGTATAAATACTCAGCATTCGTTTAAATCATAGGGAATATCAGATAAAAGCATAAATATGCCATAATCTGATATTCTCTTTTCTTCTGTGCGGAATGTACATCTCTTCAAAAGAATTTTAAAATATTTAGCACTCTATGCTTGACATTGCTAAGAAATGGATTATATAC
>DXZE01000076.1 GCA_019415435.1 Erysipelotrichaceae bacterium | reverse complement strand
ACGCAATTCATCTCCCATACAAGTAAGGGAGAATTCTTGCACGATTTTCTTAAAAGTGCCTGTCCGCCCGAACAGACACAATCAGCGTTGGGGCAGAGCTGTTAATTACAGTGCACCATTCCGCTTCAGATTGGACGGCAGAAATTGGCCTCAAGTTTCAAATGTGAAAGGCATTCTCCGTACCGTCCGTCCTTAATGCATAATAACATTTCAAAAGATCTTTGAAATCATTTCTATAAATTTTCCTTAAAATTTCTGGATAGGGCCTTTCTGCGCTCACGGAGATATAAAATATGTAGTTAAGTGATCTCTACATAAAGAAAAGATGCCAGCCTTGCTTAGGTTGACACCATTAGGCCTATCCAAGCCTTTTTAATACTAAGTGGAGATGACGGGAGTCGAACCCGTGTCCAAGAGAGAATTCATATACCATCACTACAGCTTATCTTCTGCTTTCATACGACATGAAGTATGCACAGAAGAGAAACCACTTCATGAAGTTACAGATAAAGATTTTCGTTACTGCTTATCTGTGTCACAGTACTTATCTGCAGATGTACACATGATGCCTATTCACAGAATGTTCAGCATCCGGCGCTCAACCTCAAATCTATGGAGGGAGCTTGTTACACTAACGCGCGATCAGGCAGCGAAAGCGTAGTTAACGTTATTGTTTCTAGCGTTTAAATTTAAATGATGATTAGGTCATCACACCGCTGCGCTGGTATTCGATTACAGACCTGTCGAAACCATGACACCCCCATATAAAGCCTTACGGCTTAAGCAATATAGCATTGAATTATCTGAATTTCAATGCTTTATCCATTTCTCTTTTAGCATCTCTGAGTTTCTGAGTCTGTCTCTTATCATAGAGATTCTTACCTTTAGCCATGGCAATTTCCAGTTTGGCTCTTCCATTTTTCAGATACATACTTACTGGTACAACCGTATATCCTTTTAACTTAACCGCATTGTAAATCTTATTAATTTCATACTTATGCAGAAGAAGCTTACGGTCCCTTTCTTCATCTACATTAAAGACATTTCCCTCTTTATATGCAGAGATATGCATACCCTTAATCCATGCTTCTCCCTTGTATATGGAGATATAGGAATCCTTGAACTGTACATGTCCTGCCCTGACGGATTTAATCTCTGTGCCAGTTAATTCAATACCGCATTCATATCTTGTCTCAAGATAATAATCATGTGAGGCACGACGGTTAAAAACAATTGTCTTTTCACTTTTTCCTTCTGCCATGACTCTTGTTTCCTTTCCGGTATACACGCTGATGCTTTCTTCTGTCTGAATGCTTGGAATGTCTGCGTTCTTCTTTCTTAGGAAGTACTCTTCCATTCTTTCCTATCAGTCTGAAATCAATAGAAGATGTTTCCTTGGATGCACTGATGCATTCCACATGCACCTTCATACCGATTCTGAATATTCTGTGGGTACGCTGTCCCTTTAACTGCATTCTGTCTGCATCATAACTGTAATAGTCATCATGCATATCTGCAGCTCTGACTAATCCTTCAATTGTATCAGGAAGCTCCACATAGAAACCATATGGCTGTACACCTGTAATAATACCTTCAGACTTCATGCCGATATGATCTTCCATATATTCTGCTTTCTTCATATCATCACAGGCGAACTCGGCATCTGCGGAAGCTCTTTCTCTTACAGATGACTGCAATGCATAATCAGCAGTCTTTTCTTCATCAACGCTTCTTTCATTAAGATCCGTACATCCTTCATAAGAATACTTTCTTAACATACGGTGTACGATCAGATCCGGATATCTTCTGATTGGTGAAGTAAAGTGCAGATATTCCTCTTCTGCCAAGCCAAAGTGACCGACACATACATTGTCATACTTTGCCTTCTGCATACATCTGAGCAATAAAGTAGATAATACCGGATACTCTGGTGTATCTGAAACAGATTCCAGATACGTCTGTATTTCCTTTGGATGAATATCAGACTTACCTAAAACAAGCTTATGTCCCATGAACTCAGATGTCATGACAAAAGACTTGATTCTTCTTGCCTGTGGTTCTTCATGAATTCGGTATATACAAGGTATTTCCTGCCATTTCATGAAATTGGCAACACATACATTAGCCGCAATCATGCAGTCTTCAATCATCTCTTCCGCATGTCCTCTTTCCTTAGGACCTACATAATATGGATGACCCTTTTCATCAACCTTGATTTCAGATTCTGTTGAATTAAAGGCAATGGCACCTTTCTCTGTACGATGTTTACGGATAGCATCTGCACAATCTCTTAAATCATAGAATAATGATCCAAGATGGCTGTAATTTTCTGTCATCTCTTCATCACCATCCAGAATCAGATTGACATTATGATATGTCATTCTTTCAAAGGATCGTATATAGGAAGGATAAATCTTATAGTCAGACACATTGCCATCATGGTCAATATTCATATCACATGTATTCGTTAATCTGACTACATGTGGATTCAAAGAACATATGCCGTTGGATAATTCATGCGGCAGCATTGGTACTACCCTGTCTGTCACATACGTAGAACATCCTCTTTTTAAAGCTTCTTTATCCAGTGGAGAATCTTCTGTTACATAATGAGATACATCCGCAATTGACACCTTCAGATTCCATCCATTTTCTGTTTTTTCTACTGATACGGCATCATCAAAATCCTTGGAATCATCTCCATCAATCGTTACGGTAGGAACATTTGTCAGATCTGTTCTTCCTTCACACTCTTCCGGTAATACTTCCTGAGGAATATGTTTTACCTGATCCATGACTTCTTCAGGAAACTCTGAAATAATATTACGATCCAGAAGAATAGAAGTAATATCCACCCCCGGATCATCCTTATAACCGATGCATTCCTTTAACTGAAGCTTCATAGGGGTACGGTAATCTTCTATTGTACAAAGTACCTTCATGCCTTCTACTGGTGTGAAATCATCCGGAACACTGATTCTAAACAGCTTTCCGGCAATTTTTTCATCGTCTGGCATAAAATGAAGACCATGTCCATTGTTTACATAGGTGCCGATGATATGATCTTTATCTCTTTTTACAACCGCAATAACCTTACCCTGATTCTGCCATGGATGACATTGTACAAGTACTGTATCTCCATTCAGAGCAGTATTCAGATCCTTATCACTAATACGGATGGAATCTCTGTCTTCAAAGTCCAGAAAACCTGCGCCTGCTCTGTTGATGGATATTCTTCCTTCGACAATACCAGCCTGGTCTCTGGTCTGATATTGACGTCCTTCACTCAGAAAAACATCATAGCTTTCTTCCATTTCATCTAATGCTTTGGAAAGCTTTGCAAAATCAGAAGATGAATGCAGATTCAATCCATCCTGAATATCTTCAATTCTTCTTTTACCCTTTTTATGACTATCCAGATACTGCAGTATCTGTTCCTTTAATTCATTCATATCTACCTCAAAATAAAAACCGGTAATCTCTACCGGTTTATCTGTTACGCTGCTACGACACGGATAATAATGACAAGAGCAAAGAATACTATTCCTAATACTAATGTCAGGTTGGAAATGACCTTTTCAGATCCTCTTTCCTTTACATTTGCGAACAGGTTTAATCCACCATTTCCGGTGAAAGCACCTGACATACCATCTGTTTTTCCGCTCTGTAACAAAGACAGAATAATCAGCAGAGCTGATACAATCATTAATAATGCATCAAGCATGTAACCTCTGCTCCTTTCGATCAACGTGAATATTATATCCTTCTTCAGGTATGTCTACAACTTAAAAAAGAGGAAATCTGTTAAATCAGATCTCCTCTTTCATGATTATGTGTCAACTAACCCCGACCCATAAAGGGTCGAGGCTTGCAGGGCCTTGATTCCCTT
>DXZE01000075.1 GCA_019415435.1 Erysipelotrichaceae bacterium | reverse complement strand
AAGCGGCTTTCATCCCACACGCAAGCGTGTGGGTTTTTCGCCGCAAATTTATAACAAATACAGGCACTGCTATATACAGCAGTGCCTTATGCTTACTTATTCCCGTTTATAGCGTGTGGAAGATATAACTCTTCCAGATACTGACAATCCTCATCAGAAATTGTTAAATCCATAGCTTTCACCGCATCATCGAAATGAGGAATCTTTGTGGCACCTACTATTGGTGCGGTAACACCCTTGTGATACAGCCACGCTAAGGATATCTGAGTCATGGAAACGTGATATTTATCCGCAAGATCATGTACTCTTTCTATAATTTCCAGATCATTATCTTTATAGTTGTCATATCTGCGTCTGATCACCTGATCACTCTGACTGCGGGTGGAATTACTTGTCCAGCCTGTATGTGATAAGTGTCCGCCAGCTAAAGGAGAATATGGAATCTGAGAGACACCATACTGTTTCAGTAATGGAATCATTTCTCTTTCCTCTTCCCGATATAACAGATTGTACTGATCCTGCATGGTGGTGAACAATGTCCAGCCATTCTTCTCTGCACAGATCATCATGTTATGAAACTGATAGGCATACATTGCGGAAGCACCAATTGCTCTGACTTTACCTGCTTTTACAAGTTCATCTAAAGTTTCCATTGTTTCTTCTATCGGCGTATCATAATCAAATCTGTGTATCTGATACAGATCTACATAATCAGTCTGCAGTCTTTCCAAAGAACCATCAATCTCTCTTAAAATAGCTTTTCTGGATAAGTGCCCTTCATTGTAGTAAACCTTTGTCGCAATGACTACTTTTTCTCTTGGAATATGCAGTTCCTTTAAGGCTCTGCCAATATATTCCTCGGATGTTCCATGAGAGTACTGATTAGCTGTATCAATGAAATTAACACCCATATCATAGGCATGGGCAATCATCTCTTTTGTAGCATCAGGATCTAATGTCCATTGATAGAAATCATCGGAATGTGCTCCAAATGACATACCTCCGATACAGATATGGGATACTTCTATATCTGTATGTCCTAACTTTGCGTATTTCATTATTATAATTCCAGTCCATCATGAAAGGCATTGCCTACAACTTCACCAATAACTCTGTATTTATTCATAGAAGAATCAAAGATAATCGGATGCAACTTGTCAAAGTCTACCTTACCATCCGTAAGTACAGACTCATCTGCCATGGTATTCAATACTTCACCTGTCAGAATACCATCTTCAAAGGACTTTACTTTACATTCCAGTACAACCGGGAATTCTTCAATGACCGGAGCATTGACATGCGGTGCCTTGGAAACATGCACACCAGCTTTTTCAATCTTGTTTACATTTCTGCCTGTTTCTACGCCAAAGTAATCCGCGATCTTCTCTGTCTCTTTTGTCGCAAAAGCTACAGTAAATTCTCCTGTTTCCTGTAAATTATCTGTAGTCTTGTGACTGGCTAAGGAAACTGTTAATTCACTGTAATCTGTCTGAATAGCCCATGCGGCATTCATCGCATTTGGAACACCATTCTTGTCATATGTTCCGATGATAATGACTGCCTCTGGTGTAAACAGCATGTTCTTTAATTCTTTTTTCATACTCATACCTCACTATTTTCATTATACAGATAAAAGCCATCCGGAAATGACCGAATGGCTGAATCATAATAAAGTAAAACAGAAAATCAGAGATTCAAACGGAACACCTGCCACCCGGAGATGGCTGCCCTGATGTTCTACACTCATGGCCTCCTTCCAAAGAGATGTCATATATGACAATCCATTGAATGTCTGAGCCTGTTAACAAATGAAGTCAACAGCTCTTCTCTATATGTATTATATAATAATCCATGCATAGTTAAGTGAGGTTTTTATGAAAGTCAAGAACTGGAGCTATGAAGAATATCCTGAATTTTCTTATGATAATGACAGCCTGTACATCCTCTGATATCCTGATTGCCTATGTGTATTGTTTCTGTCTCAATTCCATTCTCTTCTAATGTTCTGGATACTTCCGCAAGGGCTGTTGCGGTGCATCCGTTCTTCCCTGGGCTTCCATTTAAAAGTAATACTTTATATGCTATATTCTCCTCTTTCCTTTTTACATTATTAACGAAGTAAATTGTATTCCATGGCAATCAGGCTCAGTAGAATCTGTTATGATGGTATGCATGCAAAGGAGAAATCATATGGATAAGAGAATCATGTTAGCTAGTGACTATCAGGAAGGTGCACATCCAAATATCATCAAAAGACTGTCAGAGACAAACTTTACTTCTGTACCGGGATATGGCATGGATGAATTCTGTCTCAGTGCAAAAGACCGTATTCGTCTTGCCTGTAACGCGCCGGATGCTGAAATAGAATTCCTGAGTGGCGGCACGCAGACAAACAGAGTCATGATCGATGCTTTGTTAAAGAGTTATGAAGGTGTTATCAGTGCTGACAGCGGTCATGTCAATGCCCATGAAGCTGGTGCCATTGAAGCTGGTGGTCATAAAGTATTAACCATAAAAGGTCATAATGGAAAGATTACTGCAGATCAGATAGAGCAGTATATCTATGATTTTGAACATGATGATAACCATGAACATATGGTTCATCCAGGCATGGTTTACTTATCTCAGCCAACTGAATACGGAACTTTATATTCTCTTTCTGAATTACAGGCAATCCATGAAACATGCCATAAACATCATATTTATCTGTATATAGACGGTGCCCGTCTTGCCTATGCCCTGGCATGTAAGGAAAATGATGTTTCTCTTAAAGATCTCGCAAAACTATGTGATGTGTTTTATATAGGTGGCACAAAGTGCGGTGCCCTGATTGGTGAAGCAGTTGTCATTCCGGATCCTTCTTTAATTCCTCATCTTTTTACCATCATCAAAGCACATGGCGCTCTTCTTGCAAAAGGAAGATTATTAGGCATTCAGTTTGATGAATTATTTAAAAATGATCTGTATATGCATATAGGTGAAAGTGCCATGACATACGCAGATGACATCCGTAAGATTCTTACTGATAATCACTATAGACTCTGCTTTGATTCTCCAACTAACCAGGTCTTCTTTGTGACAGATAATCAGAAACTGGAAACATTGAATCAGTATGTACAGTATGGTTTCTGGGAGAAATATGATGAAAATAAAAGCATCATCCGCTTTGCGACAAGCTGGGCCACAAAAGAAGATGATGTCATAAAGTTAAAAGATATTATGCATACATTATAATTTTCATTCAGGAATAGTATTGACCCATGAATCTTCTATATCCGGGCTGAAGCCATTCATCGTTGCGACATCTGTTAATCCAGATATTTCGTCTCACATAAATCATGAACTACCACACCTGATACGTAGTTCTGATGTGGTATCTCTGTGATGTACTCTTCTCATACAGAGGAGGTATTACCACAGAAATTTTGATTCTTGTGGCCTGTAGTTATGCACCTTACGGCTGTCACTATGGTTTCACAATGGCCGGCTCACTCGGCCTCTACTGTTTTTACACAGTTACCTGTTTAAATCTGCAAACACAAAGATACCTAGATTCTTATATCTCTGATACAGATCCATGCTTAAAGCCAGGATTTCTTTCTGATCAGGCAGTATATGAAACAGAGGTTCTTCAGATGGATAACCTATATAGGCACCATTGTGAAGAATCTCAGGTTCATTCTGTCTGATACGAATACTCTGCATCTCTTCTTCATCACGAACTGTCGCAATCGCAAAGTGGCCGCCATTTTCGATAAACTCTTTTACATACTTTACATTTCCTTTATGCATATGATCCTGCATATCTATTAATGTAAGGTCATAATCTGCATAAATCACATAGGAATTGTACTTGAACTCATATAAAATGATCAGATACTATTTGTAGTACAATGTTTTGCAAAAAAGGAGGCACTGTTTATGATGGTTTCAATCAGATTATCAAAAGAAGAAAAAGAACTATCTGAAGACTATGCAAAACTTCATTCATTGTCGTTAGGTGAAGCATTTAAAAGAGCTTTATTTGAGCGAATTGAAGATGAATATGATAACGAAGTTGCCAATGAGGCTTATAAAGAATATGTAGACAGCGGCCGCAAATCTATACCATCAGAAGTGTTCTGGAATGAAATGGATCACGATGAAGTATGATATGGATATTCAATTAGATTCTAAAGATAATGAATTAATTATTCTTGCTTTAACAATAGGACACCGTAGAGAAATTTATAAAAAACGGCAGGGAAAACCCATGTGCTTCAGCCATGGGATGAAAGGCCGC
>DXZE01000074.1 GCA_019415435.1 Erysipelotrichaceae bacterium | reverse complement strand
CGGCTTGAAACCAAGCATTTAGATGCTCGGTTATTCAATGGCCGAGTGGTTCACAAAAGAACTTTCCATAAAGACAGTTTAATTCTGTTATAACCGGTCCTTTCCATTCCCATACACCTGGTTCTTTGTCAAAGTAAACCTCTGGTACACTCATTTCTTCTACAGAGAATCCCGGTATTGAGTTAGAAAAGAATGGCAGTATGCCATAGTATTCAACCGCTTCTTTCAGATTTTCTTTTGTATGTATGATTCTTTTTCTCATAGCAATATTGTAGCTTAAGAAGCTTATATAAGTCATATGGGGTGAATTCATGCTACAATACAGACGATTTCAGAGGTGAACAATGAGCGATAGAAATAACATTTATTTATTACTGGAAGAAATACATAATGATGTCTTCCCAAATAAAACTGTTGGTGAAGTATTAAAGGAACTGAATGAACTGATTGGTCCTTTTGATACATTAACAGATGGTGAACTGGTTACCAGATTAAGCGGTTATCAGAAAACTCCATATCACAACTATTAAGTCAATGCCGTCCATTGACGGCTTTTTTCTGGGAAGAGGCAGACATGATTTATCTTGACTATACAGCTAACACACCTGCCAGCAGGCATGTACTCGATACATTTGTTGAAACAGAAACACACTGTATCGGCAATGCCAACAGTAATCATCAGGCTGGTCAGTTAACAAATCAATATATAGAAAGAAGCACAGAAAGAATCAGAGAACTTCTGCATCTTTCTGATACAGATGAGATTATTTATACATCTGGAGCTACAGAGTCCAATAATCTTGCCATAAAAGGCATCGCCCAGGCAGACAGGCACGTAGGTCATCATATCATTTCTACTTCCCTGGAACATTCCTCTGTATCAGCATCCTTAACTGCTTTACAGATGCAGGGATATGAAATTGATTTATGTCCAATGGATCGTCATGGAAAGATTGATTTAGAGGAATTGGAAGATATGATCCGGGAAGATACATGCCTTGTCAGTATCAGTGCGGTAGATTCAGAGCTTGGTATTGTGCAGCCAGTCAAAGAAGTACAGGATATTGTCAGAAAATATCCTGACTGCCGTCTTCATATCGATGCCACTCAGGCGGTTGGCAAGATTCCATTTGATTTCTCACCTGGTGATACCATCAGCTTTGCGCCACATAAATTCTATGGTTTAAATGGTATTGGTGTATTAATCAGACATAACAATATTCCTATCACACCACAGATGAGCGGTGGTAAGAGTACAACCATATACCGCAGCGGTACACCAGCGGCAGGATTAATTTCTTCTATTGTACCTGCCCTTGAAGATGTATTCGATCATATGGAAGATTCTCTTACATATGTAAGCAGTCTCAGAGATGATCTGTACGAACAGCTTTCTGCTTATTCAGAAGTCAGAATAAACAGTACGGATGATTCTATTCCCTATATTGTCAATCTCAGTATTGATGGATATAAGGGTGCAGATATGCAGAAGTATCTGGATGAGAAAGGCATCTGTGTATCGGTGAAGAGTGCCTGTTCCAGTGATTTATTGCCTAGTAAAGCTGTTATGACAATCTACAGAAACAAGAAGAGAGCCTATGAAGCTTTCAGAGTGTCTCTTTCCCCTTTAACCACTAAGGAAGAGATCCATGCATTTACAGATGCCATAGACAATCTTTTAAGAAAGGAATTACATGAGTCGTGAATTGACAAGAGAACAGATGATAGAACGTTCTATCATTAAAAAATACAGAAAAGAATTATGGGCTCCGTTTTTAACCGGAATCAACCGCTATGACATGATCCAGGATGGCGATAAGATCGCTGTATGCATCTCAGGCGGTAAAGATTCCATGTGCATGGCCAAGATGTTTCAGATGCTGCACAGATATACCGACAGACAATTTGATGTTGTCTATCTGATCATGGATCCCGGATACAATGAAGTCAATCGTGCCTTAGTAGAAGATAATGCCAGAACCCTTGGTATTCCTTATACAATCTTTGATACAGATATCTTTGAGATAGCCAATCATGATGATAAGAAACCATGTTACTTATGTGCCAGAATGCGCCGTGGTCATTTATACGCAAAGGCAAGAGAACTTGGCTGTAACAAGATTGCCTTAGGACATCATCTGAATGATGTTATTGAAACAACCATCATGTCGATGTTCTGGTCCAGTAAGTTAGAGACAATTGTACCTAAGGCAAAGAGTGAAAACTTTGAAGGCATGGAACTCATCAGACCGATGTATTGCGTCAGGGAAGATGCCATCAAGGCGTGGGCCAGATACAATGACCTGCAGTTTATCCAGTGTGCCTGCCGTTTTACAGAGAATTGTTCCATCTGTGATAATGGCAGCGGTGGTTCCAAGCGTCAGGAAGCCAAGAATCTGATCAGAAGGTTAAAGAAAAACAACCCTGAAATAGAAGACAATATATTCCGGGCTGTGAATTCCGTACATCTGAAATGTTTCCCTGGCATTGTATTAGATGGCGTACGTCATAACTTTACGGAATATTATGATCATGAAGATACAGATATTCCGAATCCATACCGCACAAAAAAGTAAAGATTATTGATCACCTTGTTTCAATTAGTGCTATGTTGTTTATAGAGGTGAAGGATCATGAAAGAGGAACATGTAAGATTGTTTATGATTCTCAACGCAGTTATCGTAGTCTCACTTATGAACCTCATCGAGTACCTCTTCTTTGCGCCGTACGAATTCAGTATTCTTTTCAAAGTACTGGTTCCGGCAATTGTTACAGTTGCCGCAACGATCGCCTTTGACAAAAGTGTACTGAAGCTGTGATCCTCCATTCTTTGCAAAAAGGGCTTTGGCTATAAACCAAAGTCCTTTTTTACATTACCTTGTGTCCGGTAGAAGCTAATTCACTTTCGTAATAATACCGTTCAATAATCAAAGCGGTATCCTGGATAGTGACATCGCCATATTTTGCGGTAGAGATGAAAGTCATATCATCCATTCTTTCCGGCATCCTCTTAACCTGATATAAACCGGAATCATCCCTGAGCTTGACATACATACCCTTCTTCATCATCTCAATCAATGACTCTTTTTTAACAGATAATCTGTTTCTTTCCTTCTCTGATAAAGCAGAGAAATCATAGTATCTGGATTCTATTGGAGAGATATCAAAGAAAATCTTCTTATCTGCCTTTGCCTTGGAACGGATCTTGGAAAGCCTGGCTTCTTTTTTGACTAAAGAAAGTGTTTCCTTTGTCTTTTTCTTTTCATAGGCTTCCAAAGCCCTGGAAACATCCGCTGCTTCTTTCTGTAATTCCTTTCTTTTCTTCTTATCTGTCTCTGCATCAATACCGGATAATGACTTTGTATAATCGTCTTTTAACTGCCAGTATTCTGTATCATTTGAAATTCTTTTGGACATAGTATTTTTCTCCTGTTCTTATGATAGCACAGATCTGATTATTTCCTTATTCATGTAATTCCAGAGGCAGTCCATCCGGATCATGGAAGAATGTCATCCGGTTATGTGTATAGGGATCAGTGCGTACCGGTTCACATTCTATGCCCTTTTCTTTTAATGTTAATACAGCCTTTTCAACATCATCCACATGGAAGGCAAGATGCCGTAAGCCGCATGCCTCAGGATGGCTGACTCTGGCGGGAGAATTCTTTTCTGCGAATAATTCCAGTTTGATGCTATTCTCAGATTCACCTGTAGATAACATTACAATCGTGTCATTCCTGTCTTGTCTGTATTCCTTTCTGATTATGGTAAAGCCGAGCTTATTTACATAGAAATCTTCTGCCTTATCAAGATCTGTCACAATAATTGCAATATGATCAATCTGATCCAGTTTCATGTTCTACTCCTTCATTGTTTCTATCATATGCTGAAACTTTAACTGTGCATATATATCCGCATCAAGCTTTGTGGTCACAAAGTAATCAAAATCACTTTGTTCAGCATATTGATAAGAAGCAGCATGTTTTGTTTTAGAGGCATCTGCCGTTAGTATTCTTAAAGCAGAGTGATGCACAACCGTCTTTAATAATTCCTTTTCTTCCAAAGAACCGGTTAAGACGCCATTATGCAGATTCACAGCATCCGCGCCTAGAAGACATACATCAAAATAGATATCTTTGACTGCTTCCTGGGTTTGTGATCCTACCGTTCTTTCTCCCTGGGCAAAATACCGTCCTCCTAAAAGATACACTTTATGAGACGTATCTTTTAGTACAGAAGTCAGAACCAAAGAATTTGTATAGATTGTAAGATCTTTCTTTAGTGGTAATAGACGACCTGTCTCTAATACAGATGTAGAAGCATCCATATAAATCAGGGAATGATTTGGAATCAGTTCTATGACTGATCTTGCCATAATCTTCTTGATATCTGCCTGCTGGATCTGTCGGTATTCAATCGGCACTTCCCCGCTTAATGTTGTTCTTTCTGCACTGCCATGACTTCGTACGATTAATCCATGTGCTTCAAGATCTCTTAAATCTGTACGGATGGTTTCTCTTGTGACATGGAAAGTATCCGCTAGCTGTGATACTTTCATACTTCCGTTTGTGACGACAAGCTTACGAATCTGTAATCTTCTCTGTTCGGTTTTTGTACTCATAATTTTTGTTTTCCGTCTTAATACAGGAAATATATCACAATTCCTTTTGCTTCAAAGATAATAATTTCCGCTTATTTCTTTTGATAGAATCAGAAAATATTTATTTCTATAATGCTTGTGGAGGCAGTTATGGAAC
>DXZE01000073.1 GCA_019415435.1 Erysipelotrichaceae bacterium | reverse complement strand
CATTACTAATTCCATTACAACTAATACACTTCCATAGATCGCAATGATTAATAATACCAGATCAGAAAAGAAAGTTTCTGGGAACATGTTAATCATGATGGAAGTATTCGGATCCAGGATAAAGAGATCATTATCAAAGAAAAGATAATGGAAGTCCATCCAGAAATCATAGAAATCCGCTACTGCCCATATAAGGATAAAGCCTACAAAGATGCCAATAAAACATAAGGCATAGTGATAGCCTGAACGGAATAACCGGATACGGTTATATCCTTTGTTTAAGAAATACTCTGCAATTAGGATACCTGCACCAGCTATTAAAAGAATCCATCTGGCAAGAGAGGCATGCTGGTAGAGGACCTTTACATCCTTCATATGCAGGGTTTCTCTTTCATTGAATACTTCTCTTTCATAACCTGATACAGTAGCTTCTAACCTGATATCATCTCTCTTGTCTTTAAGATAATCCAATAGTGTATCCGTAGCTTTCATGAGATCTTCTTCATCAGACATACCAATAACTTCTGCCTGATTTCCCTTGTCATATTCATAGAAATAGAAGTTTCTGTTCATGGCCGTAGAGAAGATCACATGTAAAAGAATACCGACAAGTAAGGCAAGCCATCCTATTGTGACTAAGGCCTTAGTTTTCCTGGGCATGGAGCCAGTCCTCTAACTTACGAATCGCTTTGCCTCTATGAGAAATAGAGTTCTTTTCTTCCTTAGTCATTTCTGCCATAGTCTTATGGAATGGCGGATAGTAGACAATCGGATCATAGCCAAAACCATTGTTTCCAGCAGGTTTATAGGCGATCTCACACTCTACTGTATCTTCAAAGACAATTGGATCCTGATCCACTCTTGTAATGGCAATGGCACATACATAGCGACATCTTCTGTCTGTCTTATCTTTCATGAGTTCCAGTACTTTCTGGTTCTTGATGTCATATGGTGTATCATGACCTAACCATCTTGCACTATGAACGCCAGGCTTGTTATCAAATGCTTCTATTTCAAGACCTGAATCATCTGCGATGGCCATGATATGGAAATGATCGGTCACAGCCTGTGCCTTCAGAATGGCATTATCATGGAAGGTTGTGCCTGTCTCTTCTGTTTCAGGCATAGGCGGTAAATCCTTCAATGCCTTTACGGTATAACCTAATGGTTCCAGCATCTGTTTGAATTCCCTGATCTTACCGGCATTACCAGATGCGACAACAATTGTTTTTTCTTCACTCATTACAATGTATCTCCCTTCAGATATTCATGCATATCATCACTTAGAAATCCATGAATGTTCCTGTTAAGTGTATCAGAAATATGCGATATTCTTACAGAATCTTTTATAAGCGGATCAATCCACCGCTTTTTAACTACTAAGGAAATACTACCGTCTTCATACGTATCGGTAACAGTTATCTTTGAAAGATGTGTAAAGGAAAGCCATCTGTCTTTGAGAGTACTGTTTTCTAACTTGTTTATGACACAGGCTTCATCCATCATGAAATCTTCTTCCTTAAGAATATGCAAGGATACAGCCTGTTTTAATATCTCTGATAGTCTTTCCATACCATAGCGGTCTTCTTTGGAAGAATAGACTTTACCGCATGATAAAGCTAACTCTGTAAATCTTTCTGCTTTATCTTCACGTCTGAAACAGATCTCTTCAATGCCATCTTCATTCAGATCAATATCTGTATCTTCTAAAAGAGAATGAATCTCATTGATAGTACTGAAGCCATAGTTCACAGCATTATGCAGTGTATACTCTAATCTGTCACAGGAAAGACGCGGCGTATCATTATCCGCCAAAGGATACATATGATAGTTGGATACATCTTTCACAAAGATATGATCTTCTTCTAACTGTTTCATGATATCTGCATCAGAAGATATAATCTTTTCCGTTAAATCTTCGGTAGATTCCTGTTTCTGATAGTCTCCATGCATGAAGTCAATGGTATGAGAGAATGCAGGTGTTGCAATATCATGAAACAATGAAGCTATCGCTACTACTTTATTCTGTGAAAAATGCCAGGCAAGTAATGCCGTATCAACAGAATGTTCGTATCTGGAATATGACTGTATATGTTTAAACAAAGGAAATGAAGTAAAGTTCATGCCGCAGTTCATATCGATTCCCTGAAGTCTTTCCATAGCTTTGGTATGCATATAAGGAATCAGAAAAGATGGGACATCCATTGGATAAAGATTCATAGTCTAATAATCCTTTTCATAACCGTAATCATATACCGGATATGAAATTTTGATAATCGGTCATATGAAAATAATTGTTGCATTCATTCAACAACTGCGTATAATAGATATTGCTGTTGGGATATAGCCAAGCGGTAAGGCAACTGGCTCTGAACCAGTCATTCGGGAGTTCGAATCTCTCTATCCCAGCCTGAATAGCCGAACACTTCAAATAGTGTTCGGCTTTTTATTAGTTATTACATAGAAAAGCCGCATTTCTACGGCTTCTCATTTCTGATAATAAGCGGCCTGTGCATGAAACAGTGCAGCATACTCCCCATTTTCTTCTAACAATTCTTTATGTGAACCCTCTTCGGTTATTTCACCATTTTGTAAAACAATGATATGATCACAAAACTTGCAGGAAGACATGCGATGAGAAATATAAATTGCTGTTTTACCTTGTATAAGCCAAGTGAACTACTCGGCTACAAGTAACCGAGCTTCAAAGCGGCACAAGCCGCTTTTCTTTGTGTGACGGGCAGTCACACTCATACAAAAACGCAATAGTGCGTTGTCAAAGTAATCCAAGAAAGGATAGAACTGGATGGAAAACATGAAAGCGTATGAAGTAGAACCCTAGTGAAGGTGAAAAGCCTTTGCCGGCGAAGGCCACTGCCACGCCGAGAGCTAAGCCTACTGCGGTCCGTGAGGGTGAACGGGTAAGAGCGTTCTTTGCCGTAGGGAAGAGGCGGATGCGAACTGACAGGCTCGAATACATCAATGCGAAATGGTTTTTTGCACTGCCGACCATGCGAAGAAATCGGGAAGGCTTATATCTGAGTACCAATCAGTGGCGGTATTCAGGAGTGCAGGGAATGAAAGCACGACGCATGTCAGTGAAGGGAAGTGTGATGACCCCGTGAGATCTGTGCACTTAACGGGCACCTGTCTATAAGCGTAAGCGAAGTGACAGAATGCGTGTACAGAAGTCAGATGTTTTCGTAGTACGGACGAAGTGTCAGAAATGACATGGACGGAAGGGAAACTACATTTCCGGATTCCGAAGTAATTGTATGACCTGTAATGGCAATCCGAAGGTAGCCTGAGAGATCAGGAAGAAACCACAAGAAATGTGCAGGGCAAGAAGAAAGGAAACAGCAGTCAGATGAACGAACCGTTAAAGTTAAAGTTATTCAGTGTATATGGACAGATTCTAAACAAGAAAGTTCTGCTGGAGGCTTGGAAACATGTAAAGGCTAATAAAGGATGTGGCGGTATTGATAAGGTATCAATCAAGGATTTCGATGAAAACCTTGATTTGAATATCGTATCACTTCTGCAGGAGCTGAAGGCCAAGACATATAAACCGTCCCCAGTACTCAGAAAGTACATTCCGAAAAAGAATGGAAAGATGAGGCCGTTAGGCATCCCAACGATCAAAGACCGTATTGTACAACAGGCATTGACCGACCGGCTTCAGCCTTTCTTTGAAGAAAAGGTGTTTCACGATAATTCCTGTGGTTTCAGACAGGGAAGAGATGTGGAGCTGGCAATCAAGAAAGTGCTGAGCAGGTTGGAATATGGCTACGTCTATATTTACGACTTTGATATCAAGGGATTCTTCGATAATATCCCGCACAAGAAACTGATGAAGGTATTGAATAAATACATCTCTGATGGAACGGTGCTGGATATCATCTGGAAAAGCCTGAAAGCAGGATATATGGAAGACAGCGTGAAGTATGAAACACCGGCCGGTACTATGCAGGGCGGTGTCATTTCTCCACTGCTGGCAAACATATATCTGAATGAACTTGATTGGGAGCTGGACAAGGCCGGTCTGTAGTTCGTACGGTATGCGGATGACAGTATCGTTATGTGCAAGTCGCCGGAACAACTGGAACTGGCCAAGAAGGTAGTCGCAAGAGTCTTAAAGGAACTTGGTTTAGAGCTTGCCGAGGATAAAACTGATGATATTGATTTCCACAATAAGAACTTCAATTATCTTGGCTTTACCTTCCAGCACCTGAAAGTATCCAAAAAGGGACTCACATACTATGTGGTAGGACCAGGCGAAAAATCACTCAGGAAGTTCAAGGAGGACATAAAGGCGAAAACAGGAAAAACACTGTCCAAGTCATTTGAACAGTGGGCTGCGGAACTCAACCCGATTTTAAGGGGGAAGTTCAATTATTTTCTGATCGCCAACAGAGCCTGCCGGGATGTCAGGGCTGCGCTGAAAGAGCGCGGACGTGTATTCCATGGCATCCCGCTGAGCAGGTATCAGAATCTGGACGGCTACGTCAGACAGAGACTAAGGGTGAACTTCTCCTGCCGTGGTAAGAAACATGGTGGCGTAAGAGCCGGAATGATGTTAACCGTAAAATATGGCAACTCATTTTTCTGCAAGGCAATGAAACTTGTGTCGGGAGATTATATGTGCAGCCTAATTTCATCTCCGGAGCTTACAATTGACGATTACCTTAAGCAGATGGCTCTAAGAAATCGACACCCACGCAATGAAAACCGGAAGAGATTCTTCCGGTACGCGTATGCGAAGTAACTTTAATTGTCTTTTTACCATCTTACTGTAACAATGAAACCGGAAAGGAAAGCCGTATGCGTTAGAAGCGCACGTACGGTTTGATGAGGGGCGGCAGAAGTTAACTCTGTCGCCTACTCTTTTTCCTGTGTTTCCAGACTGTCAGGAATGTTTCCGTATCTCACAGTTACCC
>DXZE01000072.1 GCA_019415435.1 Erysipelotrichaceae bacterium | reverse complement strand
GCGGCCTTTCATCCCATGGCTGAAGCACATGGGTTTTCCCTGCCGTTTTTTATAACCTGATACGCTTTTCTTTCTTCTGTGCCAGGTACAGCGGCATTGAAACGGAGATTGTAGACTGTCTTACCTTCATACGGAATGATTACTTTCTGAGGGAGTCCTGTTATCTTTGCATTGGTTTCACCTGGTTTCCAGGGAACACTGTTAACAGAGACATCTTCAATACAGTTTTTAATAGTATCCAGGTCATGGTCTTTAAATTCATCGGTTGTATATTTCAGAATAAGAGCTATCACCTGTTTATTGGCAAGGATAGCTTTGGCGTGTACATCCATCTTTGCATTATTCTCTGAAAATAAAATATCTCTGGCTAAATCGTTGGGAAGTCTCATAATCCGCCCCTCCTTCTGTAATAAATATTTATAAGAAAAGACCGGATTCCCCAAAATTTCTGAAGAAATTCGATTTTTTTGATAGGATATATGCCGTACAAAGGAAAAGATTATGAAAGTTACATTTTATTATGTGAGACATGGCAAAACATTATTCAATGAAACAGGAAGAGTACAGGGCAGATGCGACAGTCCTTTAACAGAAGAAGGAATTCATGGCGCAGAAGATACAGCTTCTGCTTTAAGAAACTGTCACTTTGATCATGCATACTGTTCCTCTTCTGAAAGAGCATGGGTTACAGCACAGAAGATATGTTCATACCACAACATGGAACCTGTATGCATGAAAGGATTAAAGGAATTTGATTTCGGTGATCTCGATGGTGAGATAGCAGGAGGTCTTGTCTCAAAGATATGGGGTGACCATATGGTTGATGACTGGACAGCCTATCATGGCGAATCTCTGGAACAGTTTGACAAGAGAACCAGAAAAGCATTTGGTGAAATCATAGATCATTGTCATGATAATGATCGTGTATTGATCGTATCTCATGGAAGCTTTCTGATGCATTTGATGAAAACTTTATTGAATGTAGATCAGAAAGCATATGCAGAAAAAAGAAATAAAGAGGGAAAGGTATGGGTTCCTAACTGCGGTATCTGTGTCTTTACCTATGAAGACGGTAGCTGGTCTATGTCAGAAGAACCTATGACAGCGGATGAATGGCGCATGAAACATGATCCTAAGACCGTACATTTCTATTATGTAAGACATGGTGAAACATTATTTAATAAGAAACATGTATTACAGGGACAGTGTGATTCACCTTTAACTGACAAGGGTATTCAACAGGCTGAGGATTTAGCAGAGAAATTAAAAGATGTTCCTTTTAACCATGCTTATATATCTGTATCAGAAAGAGCCAGAGATACTGCAGACATCATATTAAAAAACAGGGATGTTCCTGTACAGTGTGACAAGAGATTAAAAGAAGTCTTCTATGGAAGATTAGAAGGCACAGACTATACAAAGAACCGGGATGATATCTTCAGAAGACATCTGGCTATTGCCTATAAAGATGTAGGTGGAGAAGACAGGGAAGATGTTGCTTTGCGTATGAAGGATTGTCTGAGAGATATGACGGATGCTTCAAAGAGTGGAGATAATGTTCTGATTGCAGGACATGGAGATTATTACCTATCCATGCTGGAGATTGTTTTTGGCTTAAACCGTAAGGATATCTATGACAAAGCAGAAAAAGAGCACAGGAATCCTATGCCTAATGCCGGTATCTTTAGATTTACTTATGAAAACGGAAGCTATCATATCGATTCATTGATGGAGGAATAACATGTTATTACAGGAATACAGAGTGATACAGGAGTGGATACAGACATCCTGGCAGACTTCTTATGATTTAGACTGGAATAAGATTCTATGCAGTATGAATGTATTGCTGGAATACAGTGATTCTCCTGAGATCATTGTAAGAGATACATTAGCTGGTAAAGATGAGGATATCACTGAAGAAGTAAAGAAAGCAGAATGGAATCTGAAGTGTCTGAAAGATAAAGAAAGAGAAGTATTGACGATTTCTGCCAACAATCAGATTCTTGGCTGTCCATTACTTGTGACAATCGTCAATCATACAAGACAATGTATTGTCAGTATTCCGGAGGCTGCTTTAAGAGATCACAAAACAGATAATATGTATCAGGATCTGAATCAGTATCTTGATATATTATTAGACAGTATAGAGATACAGGGATTCCATAACTCAAAGCAGACCGCATAATCCAGTCAGAATACCTGATACAGCAGAGAGAACAATAATACCTATCGGATTTACTTTCTTATGAGAAAGTATAATTGAAAGAAGGAATACAAAGCAGGATACATAGAATCCTGCTTTTTGAAATACTGCAGTACTTACAGAATCAGGGAAGAAAACAGTTGTACCTACAGAGATAACAGAAGCACCAATTAATCCTACTACTGCAGGCTTAAGACCACTCATGACACCTTCTACTGCCTTATTCTTCTTAAAAGATGCATAGAAGCGTGCAACCAGAAGAATCACCAGAAAGCTAGGTAAAACAACACCGGTTGTGGCACATACAGAGCCAAAGAAACCTGCTGTTACAGAACCAACATAGGTAGAAATATTAACCGCAAAAGGGCCAGGCGTACTTTCTGATACAGCAATGAAGTTAACAAGATCTGTCATCTTCATCCAGCCATGGGCAGCTACTTCCTGCTGTATTAATGGCAGCATCGCATAGCCGCCGCCAAACGTAAATAAACCTATTTTAAAGAAGGTCATAAAGAGATCGAGATAAATCATGATTTCACCTTCTTTATATTAATGAAATATGAGATAAGACCAATGATGGCACAGAGGATAATGATGTAAATGGCATTAACATGTAAGAAGGCAACACCGGTAAATGCCAGTAACATGATGATATAGGAAACAACATGCTTTGGGGATTGTCTGTACATGGAAATGCAGGCATTCAATATTAAGGCAAGAACACCTGCACGAATGCCATAGAAGGCATATTTCACATATAGATTTGATTCAAATGCCGGAAGGATAAAAGATATTGCATAAATAATCACAAAGGATGGAAGAACAACACCTAAGGTTGCACAAAGTGCTCCGAAGAATCCTGCGACATGATATCCGACAAAAGTAGCGGAATTTACTGCAATAGGACCTGGTGTACTTTCTGCGATCGCTACTATATCAAGGATGTCACTGTCTTTCATCCAGTGTTTCTTATCCACTATCTCTCTTTGGATCATCGGGATCATGGCATAGCCTCCACCAAAGGTGAAGGATCCTATCTTTAAGAATGTTAGAAATAATCCTGTATATTTATCTGTCTGTTTCATCGTTTAGATCATACAGCAGATTCAGGTATATATCAGTATTTTTTTAAGAGATCACGGAAATGAAACTTATGTACCAGTATCAATCCGATAACTGCACCAACGCCAGCCTGCAGGATCTGATATGGAAGTTTCCTGACTGCTCCCACAGGCTTGCCTGTGGGAGCAGTCAGGAACAACTGTTATGCCGACATTGAAATCGATACAGCTGCCAAATCCAATGAGGCCTGTGCTGCTGAGGCGATGCTTGAAAGTCACGGTAATAGTTACGGAAAGTTCATATATATAGCCGACCGCAGTTATGAGAAATACGGACTGATTGCTTTTCTGATTGAGAACAATATAAAATTTGCCATTCGTGTTAAGGATATTTCAAGTAATGGCATTCTCAGCGCAATGAACCTGAAAGATAAAGAGTTCGATCTGGATCTTGAGAAGATCATAACGAGGCTGCAGACAAAGGAAATAAAAGAGCACCCGGAGAAGTATGTTCGCCTTATGACTAATCAGACATTCAGATATCTGTCAGTTGAGAAGGAATTTTACAGCTTTAAATTTCGTGCAGTGCGTTTCAAAATCACAGATGATACATATGAATGTCTGATTACCAATCTTCCCAGAGACACATTTCCGATCAATGTGATGAAAGAACTGTATCACAAAAGGTGGAGTATCTAAGGAAGCTTCAGGGAGATAAAGTACACAATCGGACTGACCGACTTTCATGACAAAAACAGGAAGTTCCTATATCAGGAAATCTATGCCCGGACTATCCTGTATAACCTCTGCCAGTTCATTGTGGAAAGTACACCGCCTGACAAATCAGATACCAGATATGCATACAGAATCAATTTCACTTCGGCTGTGACAAACATCAGGCAGTATCTTGCGGATCATATAGATGAAAAGAAACTGATCCTCAGAATAAAAAAATTCCTGACCTCAATCCGATCAGGAAGATCTTATGCAAGACATATACGTGCTCAATCAGCAAAATTGTTTACGTACAGGTCTGCTTAACGAGAACAGTATAGAACGTTTATGAGAACAAATCCATCCATTTTCAGACAGGAGAGCATTCTGTCATTTTCGTCGTGGGTTGCCAAAGGGAAAAAGAAGGTGTCTCAGCAAAAAAGCAGCACCAATGATATATAAATCATCAGTGCGGTTCATCAACCGATTCATCCGACGGCATCAAGCTCCAACTACAGGGTTTAACTTAATGCCATTGCTATTAACGGAGAGTTAAGTCTTTCAGGGATATTAATGTTTTACTTTATCGAATGCTTTCTGATAGAAGTCAGGGAAATGTTTCTGCTGGAAGTCGGCATTGGCAGCTATATTGACACACAGAAGAGTCAGCACCCTTGAAAAGTCATCATCCATATGCGTGATATCTGATTCATTTAACTGATCATAACTGCCTCTTAAGGAAAACTCATCCAGAAGATGAAAGAGACCTCCCAATAGTTGTGTAAAGTCATCCTGATCCATCAGATCATTATTGCCGGATAGTGTCATTAAATCTTGTTGTTTACTCTGTAAGAAGGTTCTTATGAATTCATAGGTATCTTTATCGGTATGTACCTGAATGTTACAGGAATGGATTCTTTTCTGTTTCTCACTAACACTGATATCTTCGTCCAGAAATGAGAGGATATTACTGTCAGATACTTTATATAAGCGCATCATGAGGGTGCGTCCAATATCCGTAAAGAATACAGCTCGTAACATGGCTGCTTTTTCTGATGCTTCCTTCCTGGCTCTGCTGTCCATGATATTTCCTACAACGATCGTTGTGATAGCTATGGATACCGGTATGAATGCCAGATCCTGCAATATATAGAATTCGGTGTTCCTTACATCATGAAATAACACTATCTGCAAACCATAGATACATGCAGAAATAAAACCTAACAGTAATATAGTACGTATTGTTTCTTTCTTTGTCATAATACTTTCCTTTTATGGGGTGAATTCTCCCTACCCTGAAGGATAGGGCCTCTGACTGCCTTATGGCAGCGGA
>DXZE01000071.1 GCA_019415435.1 Erysipelotrichaceae bacterium | reverse complement strand
AAAGGGAATCAAGGCCCTGCAAGCCTCGACCCTTTATGGGTCGGGGTTAGTTGACGAAGAAATCTAGAACAGTAAGAATAGTCCGTAATGGTGAAGAAAAATGGAAATAATACAAATTTCCAGATCTTCACCATTTTTCTTTTTGTATTGGCATACTGAACCTATAGTATAGGTTGCAGCCACCTCTACAAGGAGGATATATATCTGATTTGGTTGCCCTGAATTCAAGCAGCCGCTATTAAAAAGAAGAAAAAGTCATCAACAGATCAATATAATGATGAATACGTCTGTGAAGGAATTATAGCGAACAAAGAAATGACTGCAGAAGAGATGGCAGAAATCAAACGTTGTCATTGGGTTACAGAGAACAGTCTTCATCATGTGCCGGATGCTTTTTCAGATGATTCAGATTTACTGGCAAGGCACATATTTGGAGGAATACCGGAATTTGACTGAATCATCAAAATACAGATCAAAAAGTAATCCTGAAAACAGCAGGAGTTTTTGTCGTGTCAGAATAGCAACCTACAGTAAGCCATATTCACTATTCCTGAATGATGAGCCTCGTGTTATGAGCGGATACCATATATTAATTATATCGGGCCTTGAAATCATTTCTTCATGAAACAGCCCTAATCAAGGGAGAAATCATGAAGATTTCTCCCTTTTGTCTGTATAATGTATGCATGTCTATGTTATTTGCGTCAGATTATGATGGAACATTATACATGCATGGTAAAGAAGAAGGATTTCGTAAAGAGGATCTTGTATCTATCAGGGATTTCCAGAAGAATGGTGGTTTGTTTGGAGTATGCTCAGGAAGGTCTTTAAGCGGCATACAGACCTGTACAAAGGATGCCATACATTTTGACTTCTATATATTAGGTACAGGTGCACAGGTATTGGATCAGAATGGAAATATCCTCTGGCAGAAGGTTATGGATATCGATACGGCAGTATCTCTTTATAATCCGTTTAAGGATCAGACACATGTGATCTTTCATGGTGAAAGAGATGTGTATACATGTGAAGAAACAAGGTATGCACAGATACATATTTCTTCACCTGAAGAAATCATAGAGAAGAAAGATCATATTGTAGGATTGTCATTTGGCTTTCACAGTCAGAAAGAGGCAGAAGAAGCAGCTGAGAGAATGAATCATGACTATGCAGGAAAAGCCTATGGATATGTCAATATAAATATGCTGGATGTAGTACCATCAGGCTGTTCCAAAGGAGAAGGATTGCGTAAAGCAACAGCTTTACTGCATGGTACAGGTACGGCAGGTATCGGTGATTCCTATAACGATATTCCCCTGATAGATAAGGCAGATACAGGCTTTACTTTCCACAGAAGTCCTCAGGAAGTACAGAAACATGCGGATTATGTCGTAGACAGTGTTACCGAAGCATTAAAGATAATAGAACATACAAAAAGGGAACAGTCATGATAACTGTTCTCTTTTCCCTGAATATTATTTATTCAATCAGATCAGAGCTTTACTACGTTAGCTGCCTGAGGTCCACGATCGGATTCAGTAATGTCAAAAGTTACAGACTGACCTTCATCCAGTGTCTTGAAACCATCAGACTGGATAGCGGAATAATGTACGAATACATCCTTTCCTTCATCAGTTGTAATAAAGCCATAGCCCTTTTCTGCGTTAAACCATTTAACTTTGCCTGTTGCCATTGTTTCTAGAAATCTCCTCTTCTACGTACACCAAATATCTAATTCGGTTACCCCTTTATAATAGTTGCAAATGTTTCAGAAAACAAGTTTTCATAAGAGATTTTCTGAAACTAATTCATGAAAGTAATAGATAACTGAAAACGTTACAGTTGTTACTTGTTACTGCACATGCGTGCAAATGCAATGAAGTAGTTTACAGACATGTATACACATCCTGCAAGTACTACATAGGAACCAGCAATAATAATGTTACCTCTGCCTTCCTGATACATGTATACAACTAACAGAATGCCGAATAACAGGTACAGAACAGCTAATAATAATGTTCTTGGCTTGTTATTCATCTCAACTAATGCTTTAACCATTGTATGCTTTTCAGTTGGCTTGAAGTTATCAATCCTGGATAAGGATGGTAAGAAGCTCTTCCTATAACGGAATTCCAGCATTGCATACAATACAACACCTACTAACAAAGACATCTGCCAGTTATTGGTAATAGCTGTTAGTAACATGAATACTGCGACAGCCATCGCCAGACGGTTATGATACAGTGTAAAGGCACTGCGGTCTTTACTCTGTAAGATATAGCCTGTTCCTGTACTCTTCTGGTACAGAACATTTCTGCCCTTATCGTCTTTATAGACGTTAAATCCGGCTATAGTGGAAGCTGGTTTATCTCCATTAGCGAAAAACGACTGATTCTTTGAAGCCATATCAGAACTGTGCTACACCCTTGCAATATGTCTCAGCTACAGAATAATCATCATTCAATACAACGATATCAGCGTCATAATTAACTGCTAACTTGCCAAGATGATCATTTAAGCCAAGTAATGATGCAGGGTTGATCGTGCAGCTGTTCAGGGCAGATACAAATGGAACACCTGCTCTTGTGACAAGGTTCTTTAATCCATCACAGAGTCTCATTGTACTTCCGGCAAGACCACCAGTCTCTGTCAGATGTGCACTTCCATCCGGATAGATTTCAATCTCATGTCCACCAAACATGAACTTGTCACCAGGCTTGTATCCCTTTGCCATTAAGGCATCAGAGATCATAATGCCATGATCTTTACCCTTGCATGTGAAGAAGATGTTCAATGCTTCAGGTGTGGAGTGGTTGCAGTCACAGATAACTTCACTGTACAGATCATGTAATCTTAAGGCTGTACCTGTAACACCATTCTTTCTGTGATTGAATGGAGACTGACCATTATATGTATGTGTAACAGACTTTGCACCATTAGCGACTGCCAGGATAGCCTGTTCAAATGTTGCACCACTGTGACCAATGGAAACGACAACACCATGTTCACTGCAGTATCTTGTTAAGGCATAGTCCTTATCATGCTCAGGAGCTAAAGTAATGATCTTGATTAAACCATCAGCAGCTTCCTGATACTGTTTGAACTCTTCAACAGAAGGTGGAACGATAGCCTCTGGCGGCTGTGCTCCCTTGTACTGCATATCCAGATATGGTCCTTCAAAATGAATACCGAGAATATCAGCGCCATCTCTTCCAGCCACATAATCCTTCTTGACAGCTGCTACATTTCTGACAGCCTTATCCAATACTGGATGCAGTTCTGTAATTGTTGTGGACATGAAGCCAGTAACACCTTCATGGACAATTTCCTTTGCCCATTTCTTTAATCCATCAGGTTCGGCATAGTTTGTGTCATAGCCATATGCACCATGACAATGAATGTCAATGAAGCCAGGAACGATACGCAGGTCTCCATAATCCTGATCAGCAGGCTTTGCGTTATGTTCGAAAACCTCTACGATCTTACCGTTTTCAATCTCCAGTTCTGCTGGAATGAAATCACCGGCGATCCAGACTCTTGTACTTTGAATCAACATGTTTATTAATATCTCCTTTCATATGATATTGTTCATTATCTATAAGATAACACAGGATGTAAGCGGTTTGAATGAGCTTATTTGTATTTTTCGGTTATGATGTTACCACTTTCAACCAAAATATTCCTGTAATATGAACCGTATGCTAGAATGCGCATACAAGCACACGGAAACGGAGGCAGAATATTTATGACTATTTTTGGTTACACAGAAGATCAGCTAAAAGAAAAGAAAGCATTGTACACAGCTACTGAAATTCATCAGCAGCCAGACACATGGGAGAAGACTGTTGAACAGATTCGTTCCATGAAGGATCAGATCAAGGCTTTTATCTCCAAGGTAACAAGCCAGCCTGACTATGACATTATCCTTACAGGTGCAGGTACATCTGAATTCGTAGGTAATGCTTTATTCTCTTACCTGAACAAATTAACAAACTACAAGACAAAGAGCTTTGGCAGCACAGACTTAACACCAACACCAGAGAACTATGTTAGCCCTCACAAGCCAACATTATTAATCAGCTTTGGACGTTCTGGTGATTCACCAGAATCCGTTGGCGCTATTCAGTCTGCAGAAGCAGTTAACGACAATATTTATAATCTGTTTGTTACCTGCAACAAGGATGGTGCATTATCCAGAAGAGCTGCACAGGAAGGCGACAGATGCTTAGCTATCAACCTGACACCAGAGACACTGGACAAGAGCTTTGCAATGACATCTTCATTCAGTAACATGTATCTTGCAACATTACTGTGCTTCAGCCTGGATAACCTGGATGAAACAGCAGCCAAGGTCAGGGAAGTTATTGAAAGTGCAAGAAAGCTTGTTGATCAGGATTGGACACAGATGCTCAAGCTTGATGAAGACTATGCTTATGACAGAATCGTTTACCTTGGCACTAACTGCCTGAAGGGTGTAGCTCAGGAATCCGCATTAAAGATGCTGGAACTGAATGCTGGACGTATTGTCACAATGTATGACACACCAATGGGATTCCGTCATGGACCAAAGTCTATTGTTAATGACACAACATTAAATGTTGTTTATCTGTCTGATGGTTCTTATCAGAGACAGTATGAATTGGATCTGGTTAGGGAATTAGCTTCCCAGAGAAAAGGCGACAAGGTACTTGTTGTATGCAATACACCAAGTGAAGAAGCTGAAAAGTTAGCTGACTACTATTACAGCTTCAACACATCTGCCAAGGACAATATCTTCCTTGGATTAGACTATGTTATTGTTGCGCAGTTAATCGCATTATTCCGTTCTCTGCAGAATGGCATCACACCGGATAATCCATGCCCAACAGGTGAAGTTAACCGTGTTGTAAAGGGTGTTACTCTGTATCCATATCACAAGTAATTGAGGTAAGAATATGATCGGAATTGTTGTTACAGGACATGGACATTTTGCGACAGGCATCACTACTTCTGTAGAACTGATCGCAGGAAAACCGGAACATTATGTACCGGTAGATTTCCCGGATGGAGACAGCTCTGAAAATCTGGAACAGAACCTGAAAGATGCTTTTGCAAGTCTGAAGGACTGCACAGACGGTATCCTTGTATTCTCTGATCTGGTTGGTGGTTCACCATTCAAGATTGCGGCAGAATTATCGGTTACGATGAAAGATCAGTACAACATTCTTGTATGTTCAGGATCTAACCTTGGCATGATTATTGAAGCTAACATGGCAAGAGGATTCATGACAGATCTGAATGATCTGGCTGATATGGCTGTGAATACTGGTAAAGACCAGGTAATCAAGTACGTATATACAGAAAAGAAGAATGAAGAGCCAGAAGACGGCGATGGCATCTGATAATTAAAAACGAATCTGTCATATATAGAAGCTCTGCATAGATGTGCAGGGCTTTTTATAAAAAACGGCCGGGAAAACCCATGTGCTTCAGCCATGGGATGAAAGGCC
>DXZE01000070.1 GCA_019415435.1 Erysipelotrichaceae bacterium | reverse complement strand
GAAATATAATGAACATAAGTTCCGTATAAAGGATCGGAGGTGATCTGTTGTGGCAATTTATACGATTCTGAAGAATATGAAGGATCGAAATACCGGAGGCGATGATTGTCTTTACAATGGATCATTAGCTGAATTCCTGCGGATAGATCATTCCATGAATGATGATCTGCGTCTTGCTTTTGCGAATATTCTTGCAAAACATCAGGATGCATACGTTTGTTATGACTTTCATACAAAGGTGAATCATGACTCAATAACAAATCAGATTATTCAGTACAGGGATATTTTCAAGCTGAATGGTAAATCTGTCACATATCCATATATTGTGTATGCTTCAGAGAATGAAGTAGAAAGAGGTCTTCTTGTTCTTCCGTATGAGAAGAACGGATGGCTGTATGCCAAGGGTTATTATCTTTGCTTATGCGAGCCTGGCAGTGAGTTTAACTGTGCCAAAAATGAGATGGCTGCGATATGCAGTGATCAGCCGGAGATGATATCTGATGCATTCCATAAACTGTTTACGATGCGGGCAGGTGCCTTACAGAGAAAGATAGATCATCACTTGTATCATACGTATGATCAATTGGAAGAAGCAGCTGTAAAAGCAGCAGAAGAAGAGATTGATCTTGCAAAAAAGACATTGCCTGAGACAGAAGATCGTTCTAAGTTAATAGCGGAGTATGTCATACATTGGTTTGTCTTGAAGAAATTACTGTATGTACAGTATATGGTCAATAAACAGATCTTACAGGTAGATCATCAGGGTGATGTAAAATCACAAAGACGCAAGGCAAGAGAGTATGCGGCTAAAATACCGTTTATCAGCTACAGTGATATGTGGCGTATGGAAAAGACAGCCGGAGAAACAGCATGATGCTGTTTCTCCTTTCTCTATGCTATAATCACTCCGTAAGGAGATAACATGAATTCCCGTAACAATTTCAACTGGATCTGGTTCTTGTTTGTATTTATATTCTTTGTCTTCCCTGTTGGCAGTGTCTTATGGCCATTACTGTTGATATTAGCGGTGGTATTGATTGTGGCATTTGCGGCTGTGGCTATATCAAAGAAACAGGATACCCGGAGTGGATACCAGAGTACCTATAATCGGACAAGTAACTATTATCAGTTTTCTAATACAAAATACAATGCCAGTGATATTGCCAGAATCAATGTATATCTGAGACATTATTTTCAAACAGGAAGAATATTACCAGTTACTTCTGATTACTCTTTACAGGTAAATGGCACAAGATATGCATCATTGGCTTCTTTAGATGTTTATCATGGTAATCAGAGAATTGGTTCTTTTACTTCTTTTCAAAGAAAGTATCCGCAGGATTATGATGACATCATGCGTCAGTTACTGATCTTTGCGAAAGAACCTGACAGAGATAATGTATTTGATACAGAAGTAGTCGATACAACGGATAATAAAAAAGAAGAAGTAAAGAAAGAAGAAAGGAAGAAGTCTGAAACAGCTCAGGATTATATCAATACAATCAACAGTTTAAACAATGATATTCCGGATAAAGAAATATCAGATGGTTTGTTTGAGACATGTGCTTTGTTAAAACAGATTCAGACACTGGAAAAGAAGCTTCCGGATTCCAAACCTAAGCTTAAGAAGCTGTATGAATACTATCTGCCTATATTGGTAAAGATATTACAGCAGTATGCAAATCTGCAGAGTGCCACATCAGATGAAGCATATGAGAAGACCAAACAGCAGTTAACAAGAACCATTAAACTGATCAATGAAGCCATGAAGAAGATTATTTCATCTATGACGGATGAAGATTTTATTAATCTGGCCGCAGATATTTCTACTTTAGAGGCAGTATTGCAGAAAGATGGATTAACGGATGAAGGTTCCATGTCATCCAAGAGTGATTCCCATGAGTAATATTCACGAAGAAAAGGAAAGACTGATGAAAGAAGTGCTTGGGAAGAAACGTCCCTGGGAAACAGAATCCAGTGTATTGCGTGATCATGATACTGCCGCTCGTCAGATAAATGATATTCTTTCCAAAGATAAAGAAATAAAGAAATCAGATGTTGATCAGCTTTCCAGAGATCTGTATCAGGATTATGGTGTCATTGAAACAAAAGAAGATATTTCCTTATCTGCCAGCAAAGAGATAGAAGAAGCATTAAAGAAACATATCTATGGTCAGGATCAGGCAGTACATGAACTTGTACAGGCATTACGCAGACCATATGTCATGAAGGATAAGAAGGGTAATGTCATAGTCATCACAGGTCCTGAAGGTACTGGCAAGCATACTTTATTAAAGTATGCGGCAGAAGTATTTCATAACAGGCATCTGTTCTCTTCTGAAACAATTCATACAATCGATTTATCCAGATATACATCTGTTAATGAAGAACAGGTATTCTTACAGGATCTATACGAAGCACTTCATAAAGAAGGAGAGATCATTGCATTTGAACATGTGGAAAAGTGTTCACCTGTATTTATCAGAATGGTGAATGCTTTTGTATGTGAAGGAAAGCTTCTTTTAAACAAAAGATATGTTTTTTCTAATGGTATCCTGGTAGAAAACCAGAAGGGTCTTGTAAGAGATACTGTTGACTCTCTGACTACAAAAGGAAAGTATCTTGTATTTATCACAAACCAGAATGTTTCTCTCATCCAGAATACATTCGGAGCTGACTTCATGCGTCATGTGGATGTCGTAACATTTGAAAAGTTAAATGAAGGTACATCCGGAAAGATTATAGAAGAAGGCATAAACAGGTTAAAAGGACAATGCAGGGATCATCTGAAGATTGAAGTGATGACAGATGAGAAACTGAATGCATGGATGCTTGAACATTATGACAAGGTTCAGGGTGCTCATTCCATAGATAAATACATATCTGATTTCTATGAATCCATATCGGACTTAGTTATGCAGAAGGAGACAAAGGAAATACAGATTACGGTTACAGATGGTAAACCATGTATTGATGGTAATCCTTTGATAAAAGAAAAGAATCAGGAAGAAGAGATTCAGGCTGTTAATAAAGAACTGGATCAGATTATAGGATTAGAGAATGTAAAGACATATATTCATTCTTTACAGACTAATGTACAGATACAGGCAAGACGCAGACAGCAGGGATTAAAGACAGCTTCCGTATCGATGCATATGATTTTTACCGGTAATCCTGGTACTGGCAAAACTACCATTGCAAGATTACTTGCAAGATATTTAAAGGCAGCCGGTGTATTAAGTGAAGGACAGCTTGTAGAAGTAAGCAGAGGAGATTTAGTTGCTCAATATGCTGGTCAGACGGCACCGTTAACGATGTCAGTGATACAGAGTGCCTTAGGAGGCATTCTCTTTATAGATGAAGCGTATTCACTGTATAGAGGTAAAGAGGATTCCTTTGGTTTAGAAGCAATCGATGCCTTGGTAAAGGCTATGGAAGATAATCGTGATAATCTGATTGTGATATTAGCTGGCTATAAGAAAGAGATGTCTGTATTCCTGGAAGCTAATTCAGGTCTGAAATCAAGATTCTCAAAGATCATTGATTTCCCGGATTACACTGGAAAAGAGTTATTGGAGATCGCAGAATTGCAGGCAGAGAGTAAAGGATACAGAATTGATAAGAATGCAGAAGAATCATTAGAGGCATACTTTGATAAAGTACAGAAAGAAAGAGCTTCAGAGGCTGGTAATGGCCGCTTTGCAAGAACGATGGTAGAGCAGGCAGTCCTGCATCAGTCTGAAAGAGTCATGCAGGATGATAAGGCTGATATATCCTTGTTGAAGCTGGAAGATTTTACACTCAGCTGATGGATGACAAAGAGATTTGGAGTGATCTGAATCTCTTTTTATGTGGGAAACATATGCAATACAGTGGATAAATAAAAAGGTTTAATTTTATCTGTTTCGGCATTGTTCCAGACATCACCTCAGATGATGTTGCCCAGCAGTGTAAAGAAATGAATTTAATTTAAATCTTATAAGTGAAATGAATCCGGGATACTTTTGTATCCCGGACTTTTAATGTACATAGATATCATTTGGCTGTTTTCTGTAGGAGGCAGGCGTACAGCCATATTCTCTGCGGAATATTCTTGTAAAGTAAGACTGTTGAGAGAAGCCGCAGTCATAAGCAATGTCAGAAATAGGTTTATCAGTTGCACGTAACAAACCTGCGGCAGATTCCAGACGGCACTGATTAAGAAAGTCTACAGGCGTACTGTTAAGAAAATGACGGAATATTCTGTTAGCTGTAGAGATAGATACATTAGCGCTGGAAGCTATGTCAGATAATGTCAGTTTCTCAGAATAATGGTGGTAGATACATGCAGTCATACGGTTTAACAGGGTCATATCCTGTGAAACAGGATCAGATGAAACAACATGATCGAATGACTTCCATATGTTTTTCAGAAACAGGAATGCATCTGAAAGCAGGTTCAGTTCATAGCCATCATTCTGCTCTTTTAACTGTTCACTCATATGATGAATAATACTGCTTAGTGCATAGGCTTCTCTGGTTCCGGCAGAATAGACTCTGAAGGAAGTATCTGCCTGTAAAACAGGATTCAGATAGTCATTTACTACCATTGGCACAGAGGCATAGACAGAAGGATGAATCAGGATGATTTCAAACTGACATCCATTGGATTCCTTTAATTGAGAGGCATGCATTTCATTAGAATTAATGAATACGACATCTCCCTTGCCTGCCTTGATGGTTTCTCCATCAATGGTGTAGTAAAGATATCCATCCAGGATATACATGCATTCAAAGTCTTCATGAATATGCTGGAGGGAGTGAAAGTTATCTTCTGGTTCCATTGTCTCTTTTTTTGCAAAGATTCTTAATCCTTCTTCAGGATAATGTACATTGCCTTTGGGAACCTGTATTTCATATCTTGCATAATTTAACGTCATGACAAAATAATACAATTTAATGAATATAAAATGCAAGAAATATTATCAACATGAGAATATTATAAAAATACAAATAGGAGGATTTAAGATATGAAATACAGATGCACAGTGTGTGGATACATCTATGATGAAGAAAAGGAAGGCACAAAGTGGGAAGACTTACCAGCAGACTGGACATGTCCGTTATGCCATGTAGGCAAGGATAAGTTTGAAGCTGTAAAAGAAGAAAAGAAGAACCCTTATGCCGGCACGAAGACAGAAAAGAATCTCTTAGAGGCATTCGCAGGTGAATCACAGGCCAGAAACAAGTATACATATTTCGCTTCTGTAGCGAAGAAGCAGGGCTTTGAACAGATTGCGGCTTTATTCCTGAAAACAGCAGATAATGAAAAGGAACATGCAAAGCTCTGGTTCAAGGAACTCGGTATGCTGGGAGATACAGAAGAAAATCTGGAAGCTGGGGCTGAAGGTGAGAACTATGAGTGGACAGATATGTATGAAAGAATGGCCAAGGATGCAGAAGAAGAAGGCTTTACAGAGTTAGCTGCCAAGTTCAGAGGTGTCGGTGCCATTGAAAAGACGCATGAAGAAAGATACAGAAAGCTGCTTCATAATGTAAAGATGAAGGAAGTCTTCAAGAAGAGTGAAGTCAAGGTATGGGAATGCAGAAACTGCGGTCATATCGTTGTTGGTACAGAAGCTCCGGATGTATGTCCTGTATGCGGACATCCACAGTCTTTCTTCGAAGTACGCGAAGAGAACTATTAATCTATTAAGGGATAGGACTGTTTCACAAAAATCTTTTAATCGGTAGAAGCCACGCCCCTTTATGGGGCGGTTTGGC
>DXZE01000007.1 GCA_019415435.1 Erysipelotrichaceae bacterium | reverse complement strand
GCTGGCATCAGAAACAATGTCAGAAAGCTTCAGAAAGCTTTCAGTTGAAACAAAGGTTTCCGGGAATACTTTGCGGTAAAGGCAACCCCGAATCCTTCTATCTTACAGATCAAGAAAGAGGAAGGATGTGGATTAGATACAGCATCCTTGACTGAACTTATGATCGCTGAAAGACTGCAGTTTCCTGGTAATAAGATTATGTTTTCAAGCAATGACACACCTGCAGAAGACTTTAAGAAAGCAGCTCAACTGCATGCCATTATCAATCTGGATGATATCGGGCACATTGATTTTCTGAAGAGTATCATCGGTAAACTTCCTGAAAGAATGTGCTGCCGCTACAATCCAGGAGGACCCTTCACTCTTGGTGCATCCAAGGAAGGATTCCAGGTCATGGGAGAACTTGAAGAAAACAAATTCGGCATGACAAAAGAACAGATCTTTGAAGCTTACAAACGTTTAAAAGAAGAAGGTGTCAAAGAGTTTGGTCTGCATGCCTTCTTAGCTTCCAATACATTATCTGATGAATATTATCCGGCCCTGGCCAGAATCATCTTTAAACTGGCAGTTGAATTAAAGGAAAAGCTGGATGTCCATATTACCTTCATCAATCTTTCCGGAGGTATCGGTATTCCTTATAAACCTGAGGATCGTGAAAATGACATCATGGCAATTGGTGAAGGCGTTAAGAAAGCGTATGAAGATATTCTTGTCCCGGCGGGCATGGATGATATTGCGATCTATACAGAACTTGGCAGATATATGCTGGCGCCTTATGGCTGTCTGGCAACTCATGTCATTCACTTAAAAGATACCTACAGACATTATGCCGGCATCGATGCCAATTCCTGTAATCTGCACCTGCTTCATTCATAGGTGTAATGAAAGCTGTACATGCCCCCTTCAAATATAGGTTTCTTCATATACCCTCCTTTAAACATAAAACCGCCACAGAATATATCCATGGCGGTTACAGCTTCTTACATACTTTACTGACAATTGCCTATAGCTCTCCGACGATGCGACAGTTATACAGATCTTATCTGTATACCCGGCTGAAGATTACCATCCTTCAGCTTCGGCAGCTTCTCCTTTCCTTCCTGCAGGTATGGTCTTACCTGTTCATACGGGAATTACTCTTATCAACTGCGCCTCTATTATGGAATTGCGATATTCAGTTTTAAACTAAAACAGCAACAGTCACTATATGCGTCAAAACAAATATCAGTCCAGGTCTTCCGGAGTTGTAATCTTGATATTACGGTATGAACCTTCTACAGCCTTCACCTTTACATCCGAATACTTTTCTACTAATGACGCATCATCTGTACCTGTATAGCCATCCTGAATTGCTTTTTCCATACAATCAATGATGAGCTTTGTCTCAAATGCCTGTGGTGTCTGGGCAGCCTGTAAGGTACTGCGGTCATAAGTTTCACACACATAGCCATCTATTACTTTTTTAATTGTATCTTTACATGGAACCATCAATAAGGCTGCCTTTTCGTGTTCCATTTCTTTCTTTAATCTCTCTAAAGAATCCATATCGAGATATGGACGGGCACCATCATGAATCATGACATAATTCGCTAATACTGCCTGTAAGCCATTGAATACAGATTCCTGTCTTGTCTCACCACCGGTACATAATGTCACCTTGCCAGGTAAGCGTGAATGAATCTTCTTGCGATACGCACAAGGATCTGTGACAACAACAATCTGGATACAGTCAGGATCTTCCAGAAAAGAATCTACGGTTGTCTCTAATATTGTTCTGCCATCCTTTAATACTGCATAAACCTTATTGTAACCAAGATGCATGCGGGATCCGCTTCCCGCCGCGACAATCAATGCACTGTATTTCATATAAGTACGGCTCCTTTGTTATATTTAAGCACAAAAAACATCTGAACTCTATGAGTCAGATGTTAATTTCTAATGCACAAAACTGCCAATCACACCATAGGAAACAATAGTCATGATCACAGCAGCTAAAAATACACCAAGTAATATAGATAAAGAAGCTTTCTTCAGATCCATATCAAATAAAGCTGCGACCAGAGATCCGGTCCATGCGCCTGTCCCAGGTAAAGGAATACCGACAAATAACATTAATCCCCAGAAACCATACTTATCAATCTTTGGTTTGTTTTTAGCGGCCTTGGCTTCTACCCATTCTGCCAGTCTTGAGAAATGATGATCACTTAACCAGTGCAGAAATTTCTTGATTCCAAATAAAACAAATGGAATCGGCACAATATTTCCTAATACACAAAAGAGTACACCCTGCCATAAAGGCATATTCAAAAGTCTTGCCAGAATCAGGCCTCCTCTTTCTTCTACCAGAGGAATCATCGATACAATAAATACAGACAGCCATTTCGGTAAAGCTACATGCAATGACCACCATGTTACAAAAGACTGCATAATCTTATTCTTTTAACCTTTCACATAACGAGGCTTAGATTAACATAAACAAAGCATCCCGGCAATGGCCGGAATATTCTCATGAAAAATTAATCAAAATATTTGTTGACTTTGTGATACCACCTTGGTATTATATTTGAGCAGTCGATGAGAGAGCATGGGCCTGTAGCTCAGGTGGTTAGAGCGCACCCCTGATAAGGGTGAGGTCGTTGGTTCAAGTCCATTCAGGCCCACCAATGTTTCTTACCGAATCGATATAACTGATGGGGTTTTAGCTCAGCTGGGAGAGCACCTGCTTTGCAAGCAGGGGGTCAGGAGTTCGATCCTCCTTAGCTCCACTAAGATTACCGAAGTGAAAACTTCGGTTTTTTTATTGACATAAACAAAGAACGCATATATATTCATTTACGTAAATAAAACACGTGACTAGAGGTAGCGGCGCAGATAAGTAGTCAGGATGAGCAGGCATGTGTTGATCCCTGATGAAAGGCAATCGTCGCCGAACGCAATGATCCGGCAGGATGATTTCGTGGGGATGCAGATAAGATCTGTATCACTCCTTCATAGATTGAAGAGGCGCTATTGTGTATGGAACGAGTAAGACGAACCGTATGTGATAGAGCATACGGTTTTATTTATATTTTCACGGGAGGAAAATATTATGAAAAGCACACACGTAACAGCTGTATTACTCGCTTCTGCACTTCTGCTTGCCGGATGTTCTTCTTCATCATCCGCAAGTACCGCTGATGCAAACTCTGACTCTGATACATTCAGAGTTGGTATGGAATGCAACTACGCTCCATTTAACTGGAGTACTGGTGAAGCCAATGACACAACCCAGCCTTTAGCTGATGGCGGCTATTGTGATGGCTATGATGTCGTCATTGCCGCAAAGATGGCAGATGCCTTAGGCAAGAAGGTTGAAATTCATAAGCTTGACTGGGACAACCTGATTCTGAATCTGAATAACAATCAGATTGATGCCGTTATTGCCGGTATGACCGATACACCGGAAAGAGAAAAGCAGATTGCCTTCACAGATCCTTACTATGAATCTGAAGAAGTTATCATTGTAAGAAAAGACAGTAAGTATAAGGATGCGACAGATATTCAGGACTTCTCTGGCGCCAGGTTAGTTGGTCAGATGAATACGATCTATGATGAAGTCATTGATCAGATTGATGGTGTCCAGCATGAACAGGCTGCCTCCGACTTCCCTGCCGCTATTCTTTCTCTGAATAAAGGAGCTGTAGATGGTGTTGTCAGTGAATTGCCTGTTGCTAATGGTGTTGTCAGTTCCAATCCGGATTTAACAATCGTAAGATTTGCCCAGGGTCATAACTTTGACGCAGATACAACCGTATCTATTGGTGTACGTAAGAGTGATACAGATCTGAAGAAGAAACTGAATGCCGCATTATCTGATATCTCTACAGATGAAAGGAATCAGCTGATGGAAGAAGCCGTTGAACGTCAGCCGGCAAATAACTGATGTCCTTTACCAATATTGTTAATATTCTCAATCAATATGGACCAAGCCTTCTCAAGGCGACCAGAACAACTGTTCTGATTGCCTTAGTAGGTACGTTCTTCGGTTTAATACTAGGCTTGTTAGTCGGTGGTTTCAGAGCGGTAAAGCTGGACTATACAGCCGGTAAAGGTACTGTTTTCTTAAAGAAACTGTTTGATGTCATCGCTAATATCTACATTGCCATATTCCGCGGCACCCCAATGATGGTACAGGCAGTATTCATCTATTATGCATTTCTGAATGTCGTACACTGGAGTTCCATGACTGCCGCAATGGTAGTTATCTCCATTAATACAGGTGCCTATATGGCAGAAATCATTCGTTCCGGTATACAGGCTGTGGATGTTGGTCAGACAGAGGCCGCAAGATCTCTAGGTATGTCCAATGCCCAGACAATGATGTCTGTGGTACTTCCACAGGCAATCCGTAATGCCTTCCCTGCCATTGGCAATGAATTAATTGTCAACATCAAGGATTCTTCTGTATTAATGATTATCTCTATTTCTGAGTTAATGTTTGTGGCTAAGTCTATTGCAGGTTCTACATTTATTTTCACAGAAACATATTTCATCGAAGCATGCATTTACATGATTCTGACATCCATAGCTTCTATTATCCTGAATATTATTGAAAAGCATATGAACAAGACATCTTCTATAACTGTTCCTATGTCTGTTACAGATCCGGATAATATGAAGTTTGCCAGAATCAAAGACCAGAGAGGAGAACAGTGATATGGCTCTTGTAGAAATTAAAGATATCCATAAAAGCTTTGGCTCTCTGGAAGTATTAAAGGGAATTAACTTTTCGGTTAATGAAGGAGAAGTTGTTGTCTTAATCGGACGCAGCGGCTCTGGTAAATCTACTTTATTAAGATGCATCAATCTTCTGGAAAAACCAGATTCAGGCAGCATTAAAGTATTCGGCAATGACATTCTGCATACTAAGAAAGTCAATGCCTACCGTGCACAGGTAGGCATGTGCTTCCAGCAGTTCAACCTCTTTACGAATATGGATGTTCTGCAGAATTGCGTTCTTCCGCAGATGAAGGTATTGAAAACACCTAAGGCAGAGGCAGAACAGAAAGCCATGAAGTTCCTTGATAAGGTAGGTATGAAAGACTTTGCCCATGCGGATGTACGTACAATATCCGGTGGTCAGAAACAGAGAGTCGCTATTGCCAGAGCCTTATGCATGGATCCGAAGCTGATGTTATTTGATGAACCTACTTCAGCACTTGATCCGGAAATGGTTGGTGAAGTTCTGAATATCATGAAGGAACTTGCAAAATCAGGATTAACTATGATTGTTGTCACACATGAAATGAGTTTTGCAAAAGATGTCGCAGACCGTATTGTCTTCATGGATCAGGGTAAGATCGATGAAGAAGGTACTCCTGATCAGATCTTCAACCATCCTAAAAGCAATCGTACCGCTGAATTCTTACGTTCCTTTAAGTCCTGAAATAAAGACATTTGCATGCACGCAAATGTCTTTTTTCTTATGTTCAGAAAGCTTATAATTGCATCATGAACTGTAGTCAAAGGCATTTCATAAACAAGACACACAGTCGTTTTTCTAAGGAACGATACCTGTTACGCCAGAAAAGATACGGGCATTATCAGAAACCTTCTTCTTTCAAGATAAATCCAAAGCCTTCTATTCCGGTCATATCTGTTGAGACAAGGAGTGCCTTTGCGTATAAAAGATCACAGAAGTTTTATAAAAAGAAGACATATGCACATTACAGACATGCGTACGGAAAGATTCATAACCGTTCCAGAAGACATATTGTCTTTCATGAAATAAAGTATAAAACTCCTGTTATCTCTGTACAGACTGAGATCTCTCAGATACAGTCTGTTACTCCTGTAAAGAAAAAGCATACAGGCATATATATCATCGTATTGCTCTCAGCTGTAATTACCTGTCTTATTGTCATACTGATTCGTATGCTCTCTTCTTCTCATGAAGAAGTCACAAGTGCTCAAAAGACTTCTGTTTCTACAGAGGAAATGCCTGTTGAAACATCGACTCCATCTCCTGCTCCAACGATTCAAAAGACATTACAGCCGCAGTTAGAAAGTATGATCTCTTCCCTGCAGGGAGAATGGTCTGTTTATGTCAAGGATCTCTCGAATGATGAAGAGATTGTTATCAATGATCATGAGGGACACAGTGCTTCTTTAATCAAACTGTTTACCGCGGGACGCTATGAACAGGCAATAAGGGATGGAGAATTAGAAGAAACGGATGTCGGTGATTACAATGAAGCATTAATGATCAGTAATTCCGATAATGATGCATGGGTCAACCTTGAAACAATCATTGGTCATGGATCATATCACAATGGCTATACTTCCGTCACCCAGTTCGCAAGAAGCCAGGGTTTCTCCAATACTGGCAGACTCGTCGATCAGAATGATAACTGGAATGGGGATGGCGGGATGAACTGGACATCCGTAAAGGATGTCGGTACATGTCTTGATGAGATTTATCATGGAACTTACGTAGATGCACAGGCATCTGAAAAGATACTGAATCTTATGAAACAGCAGTCTCATCTGAATAAGATACCGGCAGGGCTTCCTGCAGGTACGGTATGTGCCAATAAGACAGGTGAACTGGAGTTAACCCAGAATGATGCGGCGATTGTATATGGGCCGAAAACAAACTATATTCTTGTTGTAATGAGTGATGGTATGAATGATGGCAATCAGGCAATCAATGAAATCATTCAGATATCACAGACTGTATGGAATGAAATGGAGAACTGATTATGAATGGATTAAAAGAAATATCAATACATGATTTGGAAGGATTTCATATCGGCAATGCCGAATATGAAGAACACCGTACAGGTTTAACTGTAATTCTGCCTGAACATGGCGCATGCTGTGGATTAGATGTCAGAGGCGGTGGCCCGGCAAGCAGAGAAAGTGCACTCTTAAACCCACTTGCAGATAATTCCTGTGTCAATGCGGTTGCCTTATCAGGAGGTAGTGCATTTGGTTTAAACAGTACGTCAGGAATCATGCAGTATCTGGAAGAAAGAAAAGAAGGATATATGACAGATGCTGGCGTTGTACCGATTGTATGTGCGTCCTGTATCTTTGATCTGGAGATGGATAATATCGTTAGACCTGACGCCAGGCTTGGTTATCAGGCATGTCTCAATGCCGAAAAAGATAATTATCAGGATGGCAATAAAGGCTGCGGTACAGGTGCTACGGTAGGCAAGGCCTATGGTTCAGAACATATGATGAACAGTGGCATAGGCTCAATAGCTTATCAATGCGGTGACTTAAAAGTAGGTGCCATTGCGGCAGTTAACTGCATGGGTAATGTATTTGATGAACATGGCAATCAGATTGCCGGATGCTTGGAATATGAAACCAATCAGTTTATGTCTGCTGAAGAAGCCTTCTACATGCGTCAGGCTTCCTTACAGAAACATACTAATACAACCATTGGCGTGATACTAACCAATGCCTCCTTTGATAAAACTCATTTAACAAAGATAGCAGGCATGGCTCATGATGGTATGGCAAGAGCCATATCTCCTGTTCATACAATGTTTGATGGAGATTCCATCTATGCCTTAAGTAAAGGTAATGTTGTTTCGGATGTAAATACTGTAGGCGTATTGGCTGCACGTGCATTCAGTGAGGCAATCAGGAATGCAGTAAAGCATACAACTTCTGCTTATGGCTTGAAATGCTATTCTGATTTGACATTCTCCCACCACTGAAGTAGTGGGATTCCAGGCCTTTCACCAGCCATCTGCCCGACTGTCTGCATATGCAAGTCGCAGGCTGTTTGCTGGATATAGTGCCTTTAACGAAATTTGCTCAAATTTCCGGAAGCCGACTTCCGTACTTTATATGAGAAGGCTCAATGTCGGGAACCTTTTTTATATCATCGGCTAGAAGCCGAAACACTGTCTGAATGAGATGCCGTCATCTTTCATTTTCTGAATGCAGGCATCGTGCAGCTTCAGAAAACAGCTGAAGTTTTCATATACAGCTGATGTATCAGCGTGCATCAGCGATGGATCCGGATGTGCAATAAGATATGCACTGAGAAGGTCTCTCTGTACCTGATGACCTTCAATATTCTTGAAGCGTTCAGAAAGAGCAGGCTTTCTGTATTCGCCCGTCAGCGGATCGTACTGACTGGCTCTGTAGGTAGAAGTATTGATTTCGTCGATATATTATAGCTGAATCTGTAGATGTATACCATCTAATTCATCTACTTTTTTCAATAAAAATCTTTATAAAAACGTCTAACACACGATTGAAATCGTGAACTTGCGACGTTCAAATTCTGTCATCAGATCACATTGACATACAATACTTTAACAACAGCAGTATTATCGATCTTAAGTGTGTATACAGCTGCCTGTCTTCCTTTATGATTCATATCAATTTCAGGTAGTGTTAATGTTCCCTTTCCATCTGAATACGATATGACATACGACATCGCATCAAAATGAGATCCTGATGGAAGATCTGTCTCTTCTGCACTTAACATCAGGTATGGTTTTGTCATAACAGGTTTATACATAAAACATGCAGTAATCAAAATACAGCATAAAACACCTGTTAACAGATCCAGCAATACATCTTTACTCCAGATGTTTCTCTTCACTGCCGGAACATCCGGATCAGATTCCGGTATATCAATCACATATACCGGTTTTTCGTATTCTTCCTTTCCTTCCATAAGCATCTTCATATGATGCATATGCTTATAGTTTCTGACCGCTGTCATCTCTAATGAGTTTTCTAAATATGTTTCACTGGTTTTCTTCTTAAACATAAAGTTTCCTCCTGTTTAAGTATTACCAGCGAAACCGTTAATCCCACAAAAAAAGAACGATATTTTTAAATACCGTTCTTCTTACTTCAATCAGTCAGCACTGACATAAGCACCATCTTTAATAATGACTGCCTTAGGTGTCTTGGAAACTTCACCATTCTTGTTCCAGGTGACATCTGTACCGGTAATACCGTTGAATGTCATGGAAGTAAACTGTGATATCAGAGCACTTGTAATATCATCTGTGCTGCTGGATGGTGTAACATCACTGTTCTCTAAAGCCTGGTCAATAGCATATACAGCATCATAGGCATCTGCCGCAAACTGGTTCGGTACATCACCTGTCTTTTCCTTGTATGCCTTAACGAAGTTCTGCGTCTTTTCATCCCTGGCATCAGCAGAGAATGGTGTCAGCATATACAGACCCTCTGCATACTTTGTATCAAAGTTATCCAATGTTAAGATACCATCCATACCATCGCATCCGAAGAATACAGGCTTGTAGCCTTCCTTATCTGCTTCAATCAGAATCTGTGAGGCCGGCTGATAATAGATTGGCATAAAGACAAGATCAGCACCTTCATCTGCACACTTCTTAACCTGTACAGAATAATCAGCTGCTCCATCTGTGAATGTTTCTGTAGCTACGATATTTAACTTCTTCTCTTTGGCTTCTTCTATAAACTTGTTATAGACACCTGTAGAGTAGTTATCATCGTTTCTGTAGATAATACCGATCCTGGATCCAAGTTGATGCGCGGAAATGTAATCAGCCGCAGCTGTACCGATGTTAGGATCAGAGAAACACATCTGGAATACATTGCCATATGGATCAGAAGCATTATTCGGGTCAGCGAATGTAACAGCTGGTGTAGATCCTGATGGTGTGATCGCAAATATATTCTGGTCCTTGTATAAAGGTGCTACTACCTGAGCAGGACCAGATGTTGTTGTTAATAAAGATACCTGCATGCCCCAGTCCAGCAGGTTATTGAAAGCTGCACTGGCGGAATCACCAGTAGACTGGTCATCCTCAAAGTCCAGTTCAAACTTTACTTTTCCATCTTTCTTATTAATTTCATCTACCGCAATCTCTGCCGCATTCCTGACTGCAGTACCATACTCAGCCGCATTTCCACTTAATGGTCCTGAACCACCAAGTTTAAATGCATCTGAAGAAGATGATGAGGAACATCCAGCCAGACTGAAAGACAGGCCTACCGCTAAAGTAACATTAACAATACTTTTGAAATTCATAAATCCTCCTAGCCATAGCTATTCTATGCACATTCATGAATGCTGTAAATAAAAAACTCTGGAAGGTATAACCAACCAGAGTCTTTTGTACAGTAATGTAACAGATTCTCAACGTTTGGAGAACTGTGGTGCGCGTCTTGCACCCTTTAAACCGTACTTCTTTCTTTCCTTCATACGTGAATCACGTGTGAGGTAACCTGCCTTCTTTAATACAGGTCTGTAATCAGCGCTTGCCTCAAGCAGAGCACGGGCAATACCATGACGCATTGCTCCAGCCTGTCCGGCATAACCGCCGCCATAAACATTAATCTTAATGTCAAAGGCATCTTTTGTTTCTGTTAAAACAAGTGGTGCATTAACTTCCATACGCAGTGTTGCCTGTGGAAGATATTCATCCAGTGTTTTTCCATTAACAGTAATGTTACCTGTACCCGGAGTCATATAGACACGGGCAACAGAGTTCTTTCTACGACCTGTTCCGTTATAGGAAACTGTCTTCTTCTTTGTTGGCATTTGTCTCTATATCCTCCTTACTTTACCTTCAGCTCAACTGGCTTCTGAGCTGCATGTGGGTGATTTGGTCCTTCATAAACAAATAAATGCTTACGCTGAACATCACCGAGCTTTGTATGTGGAAGCATTCCCTTGATAGCCTTCTCAACCCACTCTACTGTGTACTGCTCACGCATTACCTTTGTAGATCTGACACGGGCTCCACCTGGCCACATGGAATGAGAGAAGTAATCCTTCTTATGATCCTGGTCACCAGTAATCTTTACCTTGTCAGCATTCACTACGATAACATAGTCACCGCAGTCAACGTTAGGTGTATAAGTTGGCTTGTTCTTGCCTCTTAATACAGAAGCAACCTTTGTTGCAAGACGTCCGAGCGTGCAGTCTGTTGCATCTACAACATACCACGTACGAACAACCTCAGCAGGCTTTAACATCGTTGTCTGACGCATTTTATATCTCCTTTTCAATATGTAGTTTCCGGGGCTACATTTGGCATGGAGTGCCGGATATAATAATAGACCCGAGGGTGCTGACAGTCAAACTTTTTTTTGCTTAATTCTGCAGAAAACTGCCATTCAGAAAGCGTACATACCCACTTTCAATATTCCGTTTCTTCAACTCTTTGGATAAAGACTCCGCAATCTCATTCACATAGATTTCATCAGCCAGATGATACAGCCATAAACCTGCTGTTTTCTGATCTATCTTCAGATAGCCGATAATTTCCTGACTGTTTCTCATCGCAAAGGCATAATAACGAGGATTCTGCTTATTTCTGACGCCTTCTTCTATTTCTTCTAATGTCTTGCCTTCCGGCAATACATCTCCATACAGATATTCTCTGATCTGTACATGACTGCTTAAGGCCAGTAATTCAAAATAATTCACTTCTTCTAACGTCAATCCACACGCTGGCGCATTGTTACGGGGAATGTTACGATCTTTGCTATCAAGCATCTCTTTCACATGTTCTATGGCTGTCTTATGCTTGCCGACATTGATTAAGGCACCTGACATGAATCTCACCATATACCTTAAGAATCCCTTGCCTGTAAAAGTAATGGAAATCAGATTGCCTTCTCTTTTTAACTGTACATCATAGATGGTTCGTACCTGATCCGGATACTCTGTCAGAGAAGAAGAGTTAAAGGCTGTAAAGTCATGGGTTCCCTTAAAGTAATCTGCGGCCTTTGCCATAGCTGTATCATCCAGCTTTACAGGGCATTGGCACACTGTATCCTTTGTAAAGACATCATAAGGGCCATCATTGATCCGGTATGTATACTTCTTATAACGAACATTATAGCGGGCATGGAATAAAGGTGAGACCTCCCTGCAATCCATAATATGTATATCTTTTGGTAACATCCCATTCAGGGCACCCATCCACTTTCTTGCATTCATGCGCTCCATATCAGAATCAAACATGAATACCTGGGCTCTGGCATTGACCCCACTGTCTGTTCTCCCGCTGGCTGTAATATTGATCTTTTCACCAGATACCTCTAAGAGCACATCTTCTATCTTTTCCTGAATCGATGTTCCCTTTGTCTGGGATTGCCATCCTTCATATCCTGCCCCAACATAGGACACAACACATTTGTATCTCATATTACGCAAAATAAGAGAGATATACCATTAAGGCAAGTATTGCAGAAGAACCGATAAGCAGAATCACATCCCGGCCATGCATCTTCAATACCTTATAGCGCGTTCTTGGCTCACCAGGCATATAGCCTCTGGCCTCCATGGCATTGGCCAGATCTTCTGCTCTCTGGAAGGCAGAAACGAATAATGGCACAATCAGAGAAAGAATCGCCATGATTCTTTCAGAGAGTTTTCCTTCCTTCATATCAACGCCACGTGATTCCTGCGCTTTCATAATACGTTCAGTTTCATCAATCAGATCCGGGATAAACCGCAGGGCAATACTGATTAACATCGCAATTTCATGAGCCGGCACATGAATCTTCACAAGCGGTGCCAGTAGATCCTCGATACCAAGCGTCATATCCAATGGCTTTGTAGTAGCGGTCAGACAGGTTGTAATCATAATCATCAATAACAATCTGACTGCTATATAGAGCGTCTGGGTTACGGCATCACTGTATAAACTCCAGCCTGCAATTGTAAATAAAGGTGTACCTGTCTTTACAACCAATGCATTGATAATCAATAAGAATAAAAGCATATACAGCATTGGTTTCATGGACTTCCAGATAAACTGCCATGATAAACCAGCCAATAATATAACTACTGCCACAACCGCAAAGATAATCGCATAGCCAATCCATCCGGCTGGGAAGAATATGGCAACTAATACAATTAACATTGCGATGATCTTGGCTCTTGGATCCATCTTATGGATAACAGAATCCAATGGCATGTATCTTCCTAACGTAAAATCAGCCATGGTGTTTCACCTCTGCGGCTATATAATCCGCAAGACTGTCTATATCCTGAATATCATCAGAAATATGCCATCCCTTCTGATTCAGCATTTCCTTCATACGTATTAATGCAGGTGGAAGAATATCCAGCTCTCTGCATCTTTCCGGATCTTTAAAGAATTCCTTTACGTCCATTGCCATGGCAAGCTTGCCATGAGAAAGTACTACCACATCATCACAATAGGTAAATACATTCTCCATATCATGGGTTACCATCAGAACTGTCTTACCATGTTTCTTATTTAAATCTGAAAACAAAGACATCATTAAAGCAGTACCTTCCGGATCCAGACCAGCTGTAGGTTCATCTAATACCAGTATTTCCGGATCCATAGCTAATATGCCCGCAATCGCAACTCTTCTCTTCTGACCACCCGATAATTCCAATGGACTCTTTGCAAAGTTTTCTTCTGGTAATCCTACTAACTTTAATGCATCTAAAGCCTTTTTCTTTGCGTCTTCTTCTGAACAGCCAAAGTTTTTTGGCCCAAACATGACATCTTTTAATACTGTTTCTTCAAATAACTGATATTCCGGAAACTGAAAGACAAGACCTACTCTGCCTCTTAAGGATTTCAGCTTCTTAGGCTTCTCACCACTTTTAATTTCTCTGTCTAATATATAGACATTTCCTTTATTCGGTAATAACAAAGCATTCAGATGCTGTACAAGTGTTGACTTGCCAGAACCTGTCTGACCAATGACAGCGGTCATCTTCCCTTCCCTGATTTCCAGATTGATATCATCTAAAGCTTTATACTCATAAGGAGTACCGGTGCTGTATGTATGACTTACATGTTCGAATCTGATCGGCATAGTTCTTCCACCAGTCCTTCCATTGTGATATGTCTTTTTGTATAAACGCCTCTTTCTTCCAGTTTCTTTCCAAGTTTCATGGAGAAAGGAATATCTAAGCGGATATCATACAGTTTCTGAGGATCCTTAAAGAATTCTTCAGGTGTTCCCTGCATAGCCAGATGCCCATCATCTAAAGCTAATACATAATCTCCTGAGGCAACCTCTTCGATATCATGCGTAATCGATAAAATCGTCAGATTCGTTTCATGATGAAGATCCATGATAACTTTCTTGATTTCATCCTTACCCTTAGGATCCAGCATGGATGTAGCCTCATCAAATATTAATATTTCAGGCTTCATTGCCAGGATTCCCGCAATCGCTACTCTTTGTTTCTGACCACCGGATAAATGAGAAGGTTCCTGATCCAGATAAGCAGTCATATGTACCTTCTCAGCATTTTCATTAATAATCGCATCCATGTCTTCCTGCGGGACACAATGATTTTCTAATCCAAAAGCAATATCATCTCTTACTGTTGAACCAATGAACTGGTTATCCGGATTCTGAAAGACAATGCCGATTTTCTCACGTATCTGATTCAGATGTTCCATATCCAAATTCATACCATCAATCGTAATAGATCCTGATTTCTTCTCTAATAATCCGGCAATCAGTTTGGCTATCGTAGACTTGCCTGATCCATTATGACCAACAATAGTTGTATAACTTCCCTTTTCAACAGAAAAAGAGACGTTATCGATCGTCTTATCTTTCTCATCATATGCGAAACACAGATTCTTTACTTCGATAATCGCCATTTTCTTCCTCTTAATAATTAATAAAACGTATTAATTATGTAATTATTTTTCCATATGCGCAAGGATTTCAACCAGACTTCTTACTCTCTGTACATCCGCATCACGATGTCTGCGGTTACGGTCTACAAGAATGGACTTCATGCCAGCTGAAGCAGCACCCTTCACATCTTCAAGCGATGCCCCTATATACAGAATGTCTTCTGGCTGAAAGCCATATTCTTCTGCAGCCTTACGATAAATCTCAGAATCCGGCTTATAGCACTTCACTCTTTCAGATGTATAAATGCCAAATGGATGCAGATTGTTTCTGCGCATGCATACTCTGACAAAATCTTCCCCACAGTCTGTCACAACATATAAAGGAAGTGATGTCAGAGTCATCATCTCATGAACATCATCATAAACAGGCGCATACATCAGATAATTCTGGGCTAAGGTATGCAGCTGTTCCTTGTTATCTTTTAAGTTATGTTCTCTTTCGGCATCCTCAAGAGCCTTCATGCATATATCATCAAAGCAGATATAGTTTTCACCTGTGGACTGCTTTTCAAGTTCATGCAGTTCATTTGTAATCCACTTACCTGCTTCTTCTGTATTCTTAAAATCGCTGTGACTCACGATACGATTCATCAGCTGTTCAAAATCTTTTCCACGATGCTGGATAATAGCACCTGTATATCCGATAAACAAAGCTTTAATCATGTGAACCTCACTCAAAACAAAAACATTATATCATAAATGTAAATCTTTCATGAATATTGTAAAAAAATGGATATGAACAATCTCATATCCATTTTTTATATTGACTTTTTCTTATTCTTCTGTTTATGCGGCGATCTTTAAATCATAATCCAGATACTTACCCTGCAGAGCAGCTGCCTGATTCGCTACATTCAGAATGTCACTGATAACAGCACCAGGCTGTACAAAGAACTTTCTCTCTGCCGCAAGAGTATTGCCACTTGTCTCGCATGCATAGCCAGAGCTTTCCAGTACATCCAGGCATGTATCTCTCATTTCATCCTTTTCAAATGATGCATGATGGGTAACAGAAATGAGTGTATCTTCTTCAAACATCTCATTGAATTCATCATTTCTGGATAATACACTCTTTACAAAGTCCGCATCCAGATATGGATATACTGCAAGTACTTCCTGTACTTCTGATGGCTGTTCTCCCTGTTCCTTCTCTTCCGACACAGGTTCTTTCTTTAAAAGAGGTTCGTCTTCCTCTTCTTCATCATCAACATCTTCAATCTTGATGAAATGGATGCCTTCATCTTCGTCATCTTCACTCTCATCCACTTCATCATTTTTTCTGTTCTTTAATGCTAATACGGCAGTAACTGCACAAGCTGCAGCAGCGGCAGCGAAAATACCAAATATAGTTTTACGAAACATGATTTATCCCTCAACTTTACAATTATTCTAACACATCAATGGGTCGTGAGATACTGCATGATTTGAACTGCATTACTGGCAGCGCCCTTGCGGATCTGATCGCCGCAGCACCATACCACAAGCCCATTCGGGTTTGTTAAATCCTTACGGATTCTGCCAACATAAACAAGATCCTGATCACTTGTCTCTAATGGTGTCGGTACATGATCTTTGCATAAGACATCCCCTTTGAAGGATGCGATGGCATTCTCTGCATCTTCTGGCGATACTGCTTCTTCTGTGACTACTGTTGCGGAAATAGAATGAGAGCGGTAAACCGGCACTCTGACACATGTACATGTCACTAAAAGATCTGGTAAATGAAGGATCTTTCTGCCTTCATTCTGCATCTTCATTTCTTCTGTTGTATAGCCATTATCAAGCGTTGTGCCTATATCTGCGATGCAGTTATAGGCAATCTGGGCAGGGAATACAGAAGGATGTACTTCCTTACCAGCCGCAATATCTTCTGCCTCTTCTTTTAATTCATCAATGCCATGCATACCAGCGCCGCTGACAGCCTGATATGTACATGCATTTATTGTTTTAATTCTGGAAAGCTTAGCGACAGGAGCCAAAGCCATTAATGTAATTGCAGTAGAACAGTTTGGATTTGCAATGGTACCATGATGCTTTAAGGCATCTTCCCCATTAATCTCTGGTACAACTAAAGGTACATCATCTTCTTGTCTGAAAGCAGAACTGTTATCAATATAAACAGCACCGCTCTTTTCAATTAACGGTCTGTATTCTCTTGATAAAGATGCGGAAACAGCTCCCAATACATAATCCAGTCCATTAAAACAGCCATCCTTAACAGTCTGTACGGTTAATTCACCACCAGCATAAGGTATCTTCTTACCTTCTGAACGTGACGAGGCAAACAATCTGATTTCTTCACACTGTATATTTCTTTCTTCTATGCATTTCAGCATCTGTCTGCCTACAGCACCTGTAGCACCGACGATTCCTACTTTCATAAGTTATTCTCCTCCGCCACAAACTTATCATATATGGCATGAATTGCCTTTTCAAAGTCAGTATCTGCGACACCTACGACAATAGAAAGTTCATCCGCAGACTGATTGATGATTCTGATGTTGATATGATTGCGTCCAAACTCAGATAAGAACTGACCAGACATACCCGGCACCTGTTTCATCGCTCTTCCTACTACCGCAATTAAGGCCAGATGATCTTCTATCTTTAAATCATCAGGCTGGAACTCTTTACGGATTCTGGCCGCAATTTCATACAGGCACTGTTCCACTGCCTTGGAATTAACGATTACAGAGAAAGTATCTACAGTAATCGGTACCGATTCAATGGAGACATGATAGTCTTCAAATATCATTAATAATCTTCTTAAGAATCCTACTTCTGTAGAACTGTGACTTTTAACCAGAGTAATAACTGTATAGTTTCTTCTTCCCGCAATACCGGTAACCGCATGCGGCGGGTACTTCTTATCAATCTCATGACAATCATTCATGATGATTGTACCGGGATTATCCGGATCATTGGTATTGCGGATATTAATCGGGATATTCTTGGTTCTTACCGGGAATACTGCATCATCATGCAGGACATTGGCACCCATATAAGACATTTCTCTTAATTCATTATATGTAATATATGGAATACGCAGAGGATGATGAATAATGCGTGGATCAGCAACCAGAAAGCCTGATACATCTGTCCAGTTTTCATAGATATCCGCATCTACACAATTGGCAATCACAGAACCGGTAATATCAGAGCCGCCTCTGCTCATAACCTTTATGACACCATTCGGTAATGAGCCATAGAAACCTGGAATCAGAATTCTTTCGCTGTCTCTGACATGTTCGAGAATCTGTGCTTTTGTACGTTCCATATCAATGGTTCCATCATAGTGGAAACTTATCACATCAGCCGCATCGAGAAATTTTGCATTCAGATATTCAGCCAGGCATAAACCAGTCAGATATTCTCCTCTTGAAACCAGATAATCCGTAGATACATCCCTTTCCATGAGTTCACGGATTCTTGTAAATTCCTTATCCAGATCAATCTTCAGATTCAGTTCTTTTTTTATTCTTTCATACTTCTGTACAATCATCTGAAAGATATTCTCATACGATACCCCGTATTTCAGATGTGCCTCGCATAAATACAGCAGGTCTGTGATCTTATGATCTTCATTTGTCTCTTTCCCACAGGCACTTGTCACAATAAACTTGCGAGAAGGATCTGCCTCTATAATCTTCTTTACCTTTTTAAACTGATCTGCATTTGCGACCGAAGAACCGCCAAACTTAACTACCTTGATCATGCATATACCTCAGCCACAAACAAAGATGCATCCTCTGCCTGATGAATCAGATCAGCTAATTCCTTTAAGGTTATCTTCTTTGTTAAAAGAGTATCCGCATTGACTTCTTCATTCTTTACATTCTGAAAGACATCTGCATTCTTAGTACGGATATAGAAAATACCCTTATGTGCAGAAGGATCTACTTCCATATGTGTCTTATCATTGATCTCAGGATCCTGATTCTTCCATATATCAATGATATTCTGTACAACTGCATGTGCAGTTGGCAAAGAACCAGCTCCCTGACCTATAAATACAGCATCTCCTAATGTCTTTGAATCAGACGCAATAGCATTGAAGTTCAAAGGAATATTCGCAAACACATCATCTTTTCTTAAGAAAGCAGGCATAACCCATGCACTGACTCTGTCACGCAGATTCTCACCATGCCCTAATAACTTGCATACCATACCCTGTTTTTCTGTCCAGGCAATATCACCAGCATTGATTGTACGGATGCCGTATGTCAGAATATCATCCACATGTACCAGTGCATCAAAAGCCTTCACACAGGAAAGATTTACCTTGTATCTCACATCATATCCATCAATATCATCAGATGGGTCTCTTTCCGCATAGCCTAACTTCTGAGCTTCCTTTAACATTTCATCAAAGTCACTGCCCTTTTCACTCATCTGATTCAGGATATAGTTGGTTGTACCATTAAAAATACCGCGGAAAGAATCAATATCATCCACTCTTCTTGTGCGGTCTAACGAAGCCATCCATGGAATACCGCCGCCACATGCTGCTTCATAATGCACAGTTACACCATTACGGCGTGCTGTTTCAAATAAATCCTCAACGCACGTTGCGAGCATCTTTTTATTGGATGTTACAAAATGCTTTTTGTTTTCCAATGCTCTTTTGGCATATGTATGAGCTGGTTCTACACCACCCATGCACTCTGCGACCACTTCAATTTCCGGATCATTCAATATCTCATTGACATCTGTTGTCATCCTTGCCGGATCATCTATTTCTGATTCATCTTTTACAAGAATACGCTTTACTTCCAGTTCTCTGACTTCCCATGTTGCACCAGCATCAATAATCTGCTGTACTCCGCTGCCAACAACACCATGTCCCAATAAACCTATTTTCATACTATCGTCTCCTGTTTTTATATCAGATACACTTGTTTTTAAAACACGAACATATTATCATTACTCCATAATCTTGACAAGGAGATTTCACATGAGCAGATTAGTAAGCACAAGAAATAAGTCAGTTCAGGTTCCGGCACATGCCGCAGTTATTCAGGGATTAGCTCCGGATGGAGGATTATATACACCAATTCTGACAGATGAACATATTAATATAGAGAGCATTCTTCATACTTCCTATCAGAGTATTGCCGAAAAGGTCATTCATACAATTCTCGATGATTATTCCCATGAAGATCTTGTTGAATGCATTGAAGGTGCCTATGATGATAAGTTTGATTCAGAAGAAATTGTACCTTTAAGAAAGATATCAGATGGCTGGTTAATGGAATTATGGCATGGCCCAACCAGTGCTTTTAAAGACATTGCCTTAACCATCCTGCCCCGCTTTATGACAAAGGCCTATGCCATGGATGGTCGTGATGATATCATCTCTATCCTGACAGCCACTTCTGGTGATACCGGCAAAGCTGCTTTATCAGGCTTTGCGGATGTTCCGCACACTGCCATTACTGTCTTTTATCCGGTAGATGGTGTCTCTGCCATACAGAAACGTCAGATGTGCACTTCCAGAGGAAAAAATGTAGATGTCATTGCCTTAGAAGGAAATTTCGACGATTGCCAGCGTATTGTCAAACAGGCAGCTTCTGATCCAGAAGTCAAAGCTTCCTTGAATCATGTGACATTGTCATCCGCAAATTCTATTAATATCGGAAGACTTGTTCCTCAGATTACATATTACTTCTCTTCATATGCAAAGCTCGTTGAAAATGGAGATATCAAAAATAGAGACAAAGTTAACTTTGTCGTTCCTACCGGTAACTTTGGAGATATCCTTGCCGGATATCTTGCCCAAAGACTTGGTCTTCCGGTTTCCAGGTTAATATGTGCTTCCAATACAAACAATGTCTTAACAGATTTCTTAAAGACAGGCACCTATGACATCAATCGTCCATTCCATACAACTATGTCTCCATCCATGGATATTCTGATTTCTTCCAATCTGGAAAGACTGTTATTCATCATGAGTGACTATGATGATGCATTTGTAAGGGAAATGATGAAACAGTTGAATGAGAAAGGTTCCTATACAATACCGGAAGAAATGCATCTGAGAATCAATGAAATCTTTAAAGGGTATTGGTGTGATGAAGAAACATGTGCGAAGACAATTCATGACTTATATCATGAAGAAGAAACATTAATTGATCCTCATACCGCTGTTGCTTTATCCGCAATGCGTCAATACCGTAAGGAAACCGGTGATAATACACCTTCTGTTGTTCTTTCTACTGCTTCTCCATATAAGTTCTGCAAGGATGTCCTGCACAGCATCAATGGCGAAACTATTGCAGATGACTTTGAAGCCATGAAGCGTCTCTATGATGTAACAGGTGTCAATGTACCATCAGGATTAGCTGAATTAAAAGACCTGCCAATCCGTTTCAACCGTACCATTCAAAAAGAAGATGCGATGCATGTCATCGCCCAAAGGATGAAGGAGGCAGGCAATGTTAACAATTAAAACACCTGCGACCAGTGCCAACCTCGGACCCGGATTCGATTGTCTTGGCCTGGCACTCAATATCTATAATTCCTTTGAAGTAGAATTATCTGATCATACGTTTCTTGAAAACATTGAAGAACGTTTTAACAATGAAAACAATCTGTTTCTCAAGGCATACCGCAGAGGCTGTCAGGAAATCGGAGTAAATGACCATATTCATGCCGTATTCCATTGTGACATTCCGGTTTCAAGAGGGCTTGGATCCAGTGCATCTCTGATTACAGCTGGTATTACCGCTGCCAGCATCCTGCATGATGATGCTTTAAGTGAGGAAGAGATCTTTGCCTTAGCCAGTGAGATGGAAGGACATCCGGATAATGCAGCCCCATGCATCTATGGCGGTCTTACTGCCAGTATGGCTAATGGCGGCCGCTTTGTTACACATCAGCTGCCCTTATCGGATAACTGGAAGTTTACTGTATTCATACCTGACTTTGAGGTTTCTACCGAACAGGCAAGATCCATTCTTCCTGAGAGTTACCCGCGTGCTGTCGCAAGCCAGAATGCGGCTCATGCCATCATGATGGTATCCGCATTACAGTCAGGCAATCCTTTCTTCTTAAAAGAAGCAGCCATTGATCAGATTCATGAGCCATATCGTAAGAAATTAATTCATAACTTTGATGATCTGAAAAAGATCGCTGAAGACAGTACAGATGGACGTTTCTTAATAAGCGGATCCGGAAGTACATGTATCTTAATATCTACCCTTGATCTGAGTGATCAGGCTATCACAAAAATTCAGGCTCTGCCGCATCATTGGCAGATTCATTCTGTCAAACCTGCCTTACAGGGCACTGAAATCTGGAGCAGTATCGATGAAAAATGATTTTCTATTAGTAAACCGAAAAATACTCCCTGACTATCTGGACAAAGTCATCTATGCCCGTTCTCTTTTAGAGAACAATGAAGTGCATACCATTACCGAAGCTGTCCAGAAAGCAGGCATATCCCGCAATACATACTATAAATACAAAGACTGTGTCTATGAACCAGGCAGTGTAACTACGGTAAGACATGCGGTTATATCTTTGATTCTGAAAGATACAGCCGGTACATTATCTGCGGTCATGAATAAACTCAGTGAACTATCTACTTCTATCCTTACCATTTCGCAAGCTATTCCGATCAATGGTAAGGCTAATGTGTTGATTTCATTAGATATCACAACGATATCCTGTACCGTTGAAGAGATGACTGTAGAGTTACGCAAAGTGAAAGGCGTACGCAGTGTTCATCTTGATGCAGTAGAATAAGTATATGAAAACTGCAGTCATAACAGGTGCTTCCAGTGGCCTTGGAAAAGCATATCTGAAACAATTATTAAAGCATAAAGATATAGAATCCTACTGGATCATAGCGCGAAGAGAAAGTCTTTTAAATGAATTAAAACAGAGTGATAACCGTATTAAAGTTATTGCTTTAGATCTTGAAAAAGAAGAAAGCATTGATACTTTAAAGAAACTCTATGAAGATAATCATCCGGATATCCGTTATCTGATTAATTGTGCAGGTATAGGTAAAACAGGTCTTGTCAAAGATCAGAAGCTTAAAGATACAAGAACCATGGTTAACTTAAACTGCCGTGCTTTGGCAGAAATAACCGAAATATCCCTTCCTTATATGCATAAAGGATCCTGCATACTGGAAATATCTTCCATAGCTTCCTTCCAGCCTATGCCTGGTTTTGCGGCATATGGTGCATCCAAGGCATTTGTGTCAAGTTATGCCAAAGCATTGCATCATGAGTTATTGACATCCGGCATCCATGTAACAGCTGTATGTCCATACTGGATCAAGGATACAGGTTTTATTCCTAACGCCAAAAAAGACGATAACACAAGTTACCGTCATATCCTGTTAGCTTCCCATGCAGATTCTGTCGCAAAGATTTCCTTGCGTGACGCAAAGTTAAACTTATGGGTATCTACCCCGGGAATTGTCACATCCATTGACCGTTTTGGTTCATGGGTGATCCCGCACTGCATCATGGTTCCAATCATGGATTTAGTCAGAAGACTATGATGCCTTCTTAGGTTTTGATATCAATACAAGCATTAAGAATACAAGCACAAAGCCCAGTCCATCCGCAAAGGTGAACGGGCTTTTTAATGCTGCCGTAGAAACAACAGCAGCTGTCAAAGGTTCTGAAAAGCCATATAGAATGGCTTTATTACCACCGATAAGATGGACACCTGTCATATAACTCGTAAAAGCCAGAATATTTCCTACAACAACCACAAAGGCAATACCGATATATCCTCTGATAGCCGGTACATAGTGCATATCATAGATTCTGAAGACTAACCCAAACAATATACCGCCGATCAGAAAAGCCCATGCCTGTAATATCGCAACTGGATACTTATCGAGAATATGTCCGAAATTCATATTGTAAATCATGACACAGAAAGCACATCCTATTCCAGCCGCTAAAGCAGTAAAGGACATGCCTTTCATACTGAGATTGCCATGGGTTGTAATCAGAAACACACCAGCCATAGCCAGAACAATTGCCAGTACTTCCTGATGATCCGGCTTTCTGTGGGTCATGATGCATGTTACGGCAAGAATCAGGATTGGAGATAAATCCTGCAATATCGTTGCTTCTCCAGCTGTACTTAAAGATATAGTCAGAAAGTACAGAAATTGACAACAGGCAATACCACCGATACAGTACAGTAGTGTAAAGAAAACATCATGCTTGTTGGACCATGGTCCAAGTGTCTTCTTTCCATAATGGATAAAGCAGTATACAAGCATTAATATGCCAGCCAGACCTAGTCTTACCGGCACCAGCCATCTTACATCCATATGTTCATGCTGGAACAGATACTGACCGCATGATCCTGATAATCCCCAGCATATACCGCCAAATACAGCTAACAATGCACCCTTCATATTTTTATTCATAATGGCACTATTATAAATCAGATGTACTGTCTTCTTTCATTTCTTTTTCAATCCATGCCATAATCAGATTCACAATCTTCTCCTGCTGTTGCTGTGTTAAGGGAACACCCTCCGGTACTCTGTACCACTTGTTTAAACATCCTCTGCAGCAGCATGCTGTTGCATGCTGAGCTATGAATACAGGATGACCATGCATAGGCGTCTGTTTGCCATCATGAAGCGGATGAGCAGGAGCTAATTTCTGTCTTACAAAATCCTGCGCATGTTTTCTGATCGTATCCATACCTTTTTCTCTGATATATGCTTTATCTTTTTCTTTCAGATGAAAGGAAGAACGGAACCTGGATCTTCTTAATTTATATAATGCCTGTTCTCTTGTCTGCATAAACTTAAAAAGCCATGCAATGCATGACTTTTATAAACCTCTGAAAGTTTGATTACTTTGCCTTGCCCTGGTTAGCTACAGCCTTCATCTTGGCCGCAATAGCAGCCTGGTCTCCCAGATATTCCTGAGAAATGAACTTTCCGTCATCATCTAATGTGATAACTAACGGAACACCTGTAGGAATGTTAACACCTACAATCTCATCATCAGAGATATTCTCGATGTACTTGACTAAAGCACGCAGAGAATTTCCATGAGCCGCAATAATAACTCTCTTGCCTTCCTTCATCTTAGGCAGAATCTCATTCTCATAATAAGGAACTGCACGTGCAATTGTATCCTTTAAAGATTCAGCTAATGGTAATTCACTCTTATCTTCATTACGATAAGCTGGCTGTAAAGCTGGGTTTCTGTCATCTGTTTCCTCTAATGCAGGCGGCTGAACATCGAAAGATCTTCTCCAGATCTTAACCTGTTCTTCACCATACTTTTCAGCTGTATCTGCCTTGTTGAGACCCTGTAAAGCACCATAGTGTCTTTCATTCAGTCTCCATGTCTTTGTGACTGGCAGCCATTCTCTGTCCATTTCATCCAGAACGTGATTCAGAGTATGAATTGCTCTCTTCAGATAAGATGTGTAAGCCAGATCGAAATCATAGCCTGCATCCTTTAAAAGCTTGCCAGCATTCTTGGCTTCCTCATGGCCCTTTTCAGACAGATCTACATCTGTCCAACCTGTGAAAAGGTTCAGTTTGTTCCACTCTGATTCACCATGTCTGACTAATACGAGTTTCATTGTCATCTTGTATTTTCTCCTTTATTTAAGAACCAATACTATGGTATCATTCCAGACTATGTTGTCAAAGGTAAAATCCTGTTAATCTTATGAACTTTTTTCGTATAATGGCTCATATGGAGAGTGTCACTATGATGATTATTTTCTGGATTCTGATGATTGTTTCCGCAATATTTATGTTTTTAAACAGAAATATGATAACCGGATGGCTGTTAGAGATAGTATTAGCCGGTTCCTTCCTCGTATTCAGAGATTCTCTTTTTAAGGGAATAACCGGCATACTGGTCTTTCTTGTTTTATATTTCTGGATCATGCATGTAACAGCACCTGTAAAGAAATTAAAACCTGCGGAAGAAGGAAGAATGAATGAAACAGGTATCATTCAGGTAAAACAGGGTAAGATAACCGGTGTTATTTCCAAAGATCAAAAAACCGAGATCTATGCCGGTATTCCTTATGCCAGGCCGCCTGTAGATCATCTCAGATGGAAAGAACCGCAGGATCCTGATCCATGGCTGGATGTTAAGAAATGTGATCATTTCAAGCCAATGGCCATGCAGAAAGAAACATCGGTTGTCATGAGTTCTTTACGGGATATCTTCATGTATAAGAATCTGTATCGTATATTTCATGACCGATACAAGCCACTTATGAGTGAAGACTGTCTGTATCTGAATATATGGAAACCAGCCGGTAAATATGAAAATTGTCCGGTTGTCTTCTATATTCATGGCGGTTCCTTAGCAAGTGGTCAGTCATGGTGGGATGACTATGATGGTAAGGAATATGCCGAAAATGGTATGATCTTTATTACTTTTACATACCGCCTGGGTTTATTTGGCTTCTATGCCGATAAAAATCTGCAGGACGAATCCATAAATCATACAACCGGTATGTATGGTTTTCTGGATCAGGTCAAGGCATTGCAATGGGTAAAGGATAATATTGCATCATTTGGTGGTGATCCGGATAATATCACAATTGCGGGTGAATCAGCTGGAAGCTCTTCTGTTAATGCCATGTGCGTATCTCCTTTAACAAAAGGATTGTTTCAGAAAGCGATTGGTGAATCCTCTTCCATATCCGCAAGGAAACCAGCCCATTCCTATATATCCCTTGAAGATGCCTTAAAGCAGGGAGAAACATTCCGTAAGGAACATAACGCTTCTGATATAGAAACACTCAGAAAAATGCCTGCCTCAGAATTAATGCAGACAAAGACTTCTTACGAAACATTATGTGGTTTTACAGATGATGGCTATGCCTTGACAGAATCTCCTTATGAATCCTATCAGAAAGGAATTCACAATGAATATGCATTATTAAATGGCTATAATGCCAAAGATGGGGATGTATTTACTGTCTTAAACGGTAAAGTGAATCTTTCCAATTACAGAGAAAAGCTGCATCAGTTACTCAATTCTGATATTGATACTTTCATTGATAAAGAACCTGAAACAGATAAAGAAGTGGATGCGTTATATAAGCGTATTGCCAATGCATATATATTCGGATATGGTCATTATGCATGGTCTTCTTTAGCTTCTGCATATGAACCGGTCTATCTGTATCTATTCTCTAAAGATAACAAGACAATCTCCTGTAATCATACAGGCGAACTGTATTACTGTTATGGCAGTTATAAACATAATGCATCAAGGTATTCTGAAGCAGACAGGAAGCTGGCAGATACAATGGAACAGTATTGGCTGAACTTCATTAAAACAGGAAATCCAAACAAAAAAGGTCTTCCGGAATGGAAAACCTTTACTCCTGATACAATCATGAAATTCAATTCAGATGCAGAGATGATTCATAACCCTGATTATGAAGTATTAGAGAAAATTCAGGCATTATCAGATGACTGATATACATGTAACATTAAGGAACTGATTGTCTGTTCGGATATATTCTGCATCATATGATTGAAGCGGGTTAATCCCTCTTCCTGATAAGCATCCTCCGGCTTTACAGAGGCATAGCCTCTTAAGCGGATGGATGTTTTTAAATGTTCCATAACATCCACATGATCAATCCATTCTCTGTCCAATGTTCTTAAGAAGATTGTCTTTTCAAGGTTTCTGATAATATTCTGATCAATGGCTTCGGTTTGTTTCTCATAGGCATTTACAGCTTCTGAAACAATCTCATTTACATTCCTGGTTTCAGAAGAAACATGAATACTTTCCAGATACTTTTTCCGTGTTCTTTCTGCATCATTACTATCCGGATTATTGTGATACTGCTGTAATGCTTCTTCGGTATTCTGCTTTAATAATCCCTTTAACAGTTCTCTGATATCATCCATATCCAGAACCTTGTCTCTCTGACCATAGATGATCTGTCTTTGTTGCATAAGGACATTATCATAGGCCAGGGCAGCCTTACGGGCATCATAGTGAAGACCAGAAGCTCTTTCCTGGGTCTTATCGATGATATTACGGATATGGTCATCACTGCCTTTTCCTTCTGACCATCTTTCAATGGATTCCTTTGCCTCATCTGAGGCATACTGCACCATAAGATCATCTTCCATCGATACATAGAATCTGGAGAGACCCGGATCACCCTGACGTCCTGAACGTCCTCTTAACTGGTTATCAATACGCTTAGACTCATGTCTTTCACTGCCTAATACTGCTAAGCCTCCTGCTTCTGCGGCACCTTCGCCAAGCCTGATATCCGTACCTCTTCCTGCCATATTGGTAGCTACGGTAACCATGCCTTTCTGACCAGCACGGGCAATAATACCGGCTTCATCCGCATCATTTTTGGCATTTAGTACATTATGCGGAATACCTTTCTTCTTTAACATGGCGGATAATGCTTCATTTGCGGAAACAGAGATTGTACCTATCAATACCGGCTGTCCCTTGGCATGAAGCTTTAACGCATCTTCGACAATTGCCTCATACTTATCATGTATGGTTTTAAATACATGATCTTCTTCATCGACTCTGATAACCGGTTTATTAGTCGGAATGACATATACCCGCATGTTATAGATGTCGAGAAATTCATTCTCTTCTGTCTTTGCAGTACCAGTCATACCGGAAAGTTTGTCATATAAGCGGAATAAATTCTGATAGGTAATCGTAGCCAGGGTCTTGGTTTCCTGCTTGATGCCAATGCCTTCTTTGGCCTGTAAAGCCTGCTGAAGACCATCAGAAAACTCTCTTCCTTCCATCTTCCGGCCAGTAAAGGAATCTACTAATACAATCTCATCATCTTCAACAACATACTCTACATCTTTCTTCATGATGAAATTGGCATGCAGGGCATTTTGCATATAATGCACTAACGATGCATTATGATAATCATAGATATTATTTACACCAAAGAACTTCTCAGCCTTATGAATACCTGCATCTGTTAATACAGCAGCCTTATCTTCCTGATCTATAGTGACATCCTTATTGAGAATACACTTTTTGGCAAACTGATCTGCCTTGAGATAAGACTGATCCAGCACTTCACCAGGACCAGAGATAATCAATGGAGTTCTGGCCTCATCAATCAGAATAGAGTCAACTTCATCAAGAATGGCATAATGCATACCTCTTAATACTCTGTCTTCTTTAGAGAGAACCATGTTATCTCTCAGATAATCAAAGCCTAGTTCAGAGTTAGTTGTATACGTAATATCACAAAGGAATGCTTCCCGTTTCTGGTTTCTGTCCATGGAATGAAGATTACAGCCAACTGATAAGCCAAGGAAACGGTAGATATCTCCCATCCACTTTGCGTCACGATCCGCCAGGTATTCATTGACTGTTACTACATGAACACCCTTACCTTCCAGGGCATTGAGATAAACAGGCATAACTGCTGTTAAGGTCTTGCCTTCACCTGTCTTCATCTCCGCAATATCTCCATCATGTAACAAAACACCGCCTAATACCTGTACAGGATACGGGAATTCACCAATCACTCTTTTCGATGCTTCTCTGGCGACCGCAAAAGCCTCTGGCAAAAGATCTTCCAAAGAAGTCCCCTGTTTTATTCTTTCCTTAAAAAGAGCTGTTTGTTTCTGCAGCTCTTCATCACTCATATGTGCATATGTATCTTCTAATGCCAGCACTTTCTTACACTGCTTTTCAGCCTGTGCGTAGTGCCTCTTTTCACTGTCAAATAATGCAAAAAGTCCCATACATTACCTCGCAAATATCATAATGGACAACTCTGGTACATACAGATCATAAATATCATCCATACTGCTGTTTCCATCCTGATCAAACAGAATATGCCATGGCTGATCCATATGATAACTGTGACTTTCAAAAGAAGGATTCAGAATTACTTCAATCTCTTCTATATGATTCTCTTCATCCTGTAAATGAATATGATAGAACACAACCCCGCCTTCACCAGTATTCAGATTGACATGATGCAGGATATCTTCCGATGTATGAAAACGGAATTCAGGATATTTCTTCCTTAACTGAATTGCCTTTCTTGTATAGGCAATCACATCTTTATTGTAGTATGCTCTTTCCCAATCCATTTCATTGATCGCATCACCAGCATTATAGGAATTGGAATTATCATTCTTGGTGCCGCAATACTCTACACCGGCATGTAAGAAAGGAATACCCTGAGAGATCAATACAGAAAGAATCATCATCTTCTGACGCTTTTTCCTTGTCTCTCTGTCTTCATTTCCACAACAGGCATGCATCTTATCCCATGCCGTAGAGTTATCATGTGTTTCAATACCATTGACCGACTGGTCTGGTGATTCAAAGCGGAAGAACAGAGGTTCTTTCTGGGTATTGGCGCTTAAGGCACTTAACATAGAGAAAGCCTGTCCTAAATCACCAGTAATATAGCCTCTTTCATACTTCTGATCATCACTTGTCTTACCCTTGACTACATCACGGAAATAATCATTGAAATGACCGATATGAGGCATTACATTCTGATTGTTGATATTAGCCTTCTTCTTCCAGTCTAATACGGTAGGCATATCCCAGCCTTCACCATAGATCATCGCATCTGATTTAATGGATACAGCTTTTTCTCTGATAGCATTCATCGTATCTACATCAAGAACGCCCATCAGATCAAAGCGGAATCCATCCACATCATACATACGCATGAACATCTCAATGACATGAATCAGATATTTTCTTGCCATAGGCATATCAGACGCAAAGTCATTACCGCAATAGGACCCATTGGATAAGAAAGCACCATCGTTATAACGGAAATAATAATAAGGAACTGTTTCATTGAAACAGGAAGAATCTACATCATATAAATGATTGAATACTACATCCAGATTCACTCTTAATCCATGTGCGTGCATCTTTGCGACCAGGCTTCTTAATCCCTTCACACGAGCATATGGATCACCCGGATCAGAGGAATAACTTCCCTCTAATGAAAGATACTGCATTGGATCATAACCCCAGTTATAGTTCTTATCCGGATGATATTCATCTACCGTACAGAAGTCATGGACTGGCATTAACTGGACATGGGTAACGCCTAAAGAAGCCAGATAATCTAATCCGGTAGGCATGCCTCTGTAAGAGGTTCCTTCTTCACTGAGTGCTTCAAAGGTTCCATGTTTCTTCGTACCGGTATCGTGTGAAGCTGTCATATCCCTGACATTTGTTTCATAGATAATCGCATCAACACCAGTTACATACCCGCCGACAGACACAAAAGGAATTGTTTTGACTTCTTCTGGATCAATGACAGCACTTTCCCAACTATTACCTGTAGAAGATAATGCGTATGGATCCAGAGATTTTACAATGCGACCGTTTCTTTCAATTAAGTATACATATGTCGCATGGGCAAGATCCCCGATGACACTCATTCTCCATACACCCTTGTCTCCTCTTTCCATCGGATATGTACGGGTTTTATCTTCCAAATGTACCTGAAGGGTTACACTGACGGCAGTTGGTGCCCATAAGGCAAAATCTGTATGCATATGATGATAGACAGCCCCCAGATCATCGCCATCATAGTAGAACATCCGGTTAAACTCTTCGGTTCTGACTATCAGACGTATCTCTAGCGGCACAATCAGACCATGGGCTTCTCTGACCTTGTAATCTTTGCCAAAGGTAAGATCTGCAGGCGCAGTTAAGTTATACTTCACCGTTGTCCCGTGTTCCTCTACACCGGCTATAATCAGATCTTTTATGAAGCCATCCTGGCCAATCAGCCAGAAATCATCACTCCGGCCTCCATAGAAATTCTTATACATCCAGATGCTTATCTTTCCAAAATCATCCAGATATGCATACATTGCGGGCATCGCATTCTCCTTATATATTTAAAGACTACTTTATATCACTTATCGCTTTTCACTTCAATGCTTTTCAGATCCCAGATATCCTTTGCATATTCTCCAATCGTACGATCACTGGAGAAATAACCGCTCTGGGCAATATTCACAAGGCACATCTTAGCCCAGTGCAGACGATCCTGATACAGGGTTTCTGCCTGTTCCTGTGCTCTTACATATGCATCAAAGTCAGCTAATACAAAGAATTCATCATTCTTGGTTGTGATCTCATCCAGAATCACTCTGAAATCATCCGGATTATCAGACCATGTGCAGTTTGTTAAAGAATTCAGGGCATTGAAGATACGTGGATCAGAATCACGCCATTCTCTGGAATGGTAGTTATAGCGTAAGGCATTGACTTCATCAACCGTCATGCCGAAGATCACATCATTTTCTCTGCCTACCCGGTTATCAATTTCAACATTGGCACCATCTAATGTACCAAGAGTAATAGCACCATTCATCATGAACTTCATGTTTCCGGTACCACTGGCTTCCTTACCAGCCGTAGAAATCTGTTCACTGATATCAGATCCCGGCATCAGAATCTCAGACATGGAGACATTATAGTTCGGTAAGAATACAACCTTCATCATGCCCTTAACATCCGGATCATTGTTTACAACCTTAGCCACACAGTTAATTAACTTGATTACCTTCTTGGCAAATACATAGCTTGAAGCAGCCTTCGCCGCAAAGATATATGTATGCTCAGGCATTGTATAGTTCGGATCAGACTTGATTCTCTGGTATCTGTAAATGATATTCAGAACATTCAGTAACTGTCTCTTATAGGCGTGCAGACGCTTTGCCTGTGTATCAAAGATAGAATCAGGATCTACATCAATACCTGTCCTATCCTTGATATATTTTGTTAAGATAAGCTTTCTTTCCTGCTTTACTTTTAAGAAATCTTCCTGTGTCTTTCTGTCATCCACATAGTCCATGAGTTTTTCAAATTCATGCCAGTCTGTGTGATAACCGGTACCGATTCTTTCATCCAGGAACTTCTCTAACTGTGGATTAGAATACAGCATCCATCTGCGCGGTGTAATGCCATTTGTCTTATTAGAGAATTTCTCAGGGAATAACTTATAGAAGTCACGGAACAGATCATTCTTCAAAATCTCTGAATGTATCGCCGCAACACCATTTACCGCATGCGAACAGGCAATCGCAAGATTAGCCATCTGTACCTGATCATCCCTGATAATACGTACTCTGTTAACCATATCCGGATCATCCATACTATGATTCAGTACATACTGTACGAATCTGCGGTCAATCTCTTCAATAATCATCGCAATTCTAGGCAGAAGATTACGGATATAGCTCATCGGCCACTTTTCAAGAGCTTCACTCATGACTGTATGATTCGTATATGCAACAGTCTCTCTGACTACTTCAGATGCTTCACTCCATGAGAATCCGTGTTCATCCATCAATACTCTCATTAATTCAGGAATGACTAAGACAGGATGGGTATCATTCATCTGAATGCCTACCTTCCTGCCTAAATTATGCAGGTCCTTATACTGTTTCAGATGTGATACCACAATAGAATTAATGCCGGCACATACAAAGAAATATTCCTGCATTAATCTTGTATACTTGCCTTCTTCGGTAGAATCATCCGGATACAGTTTCAGACAGATACTGTCTACTAAATTCAGATAATCTCTTTCTGACATCTGCATAGGGGAATCAGAAGGTTCCGCTGACCACAGACGCAGTGTATTTGTCATCTTTGTGTCAGCACCTACTAATGCCATATCATAAGGAACAGCCATCACCTTAACCGGATTTACCAGTTTAAAATGCATGTCTCCCTTTTCATCATAGCTTGTCTCTACATAACCATAGAAGTTTACTTCTACCGCATGCTTTGGCTTACGTATCTCCCATGGATTGCCATAGCGCATCCAGTAATCCGGAATTTCTACCTGTTCTCCCTGATCATTAATACGCTGTTCAAATAAACCTGTACGATAACGGATGGTATTGCCATTTAAAGGAAGATTCATGGAAGCACCTGAATCCATAAAGCAGGCAGCTAATCTGCCAAGACCCCCATTACCTAATCCCGGATCAAGCTCTAAGGAAGCTAATTCATCATAATCAATGCCAAGATCCTTTAAGCCGCTGACAACCATGTCATATATACCAAGATTCTTCAGGTTGCTTGTTAACATTCTTCCTAAAAGGAATTCAATAGAGAAATAGTATTCCTGCCTGGCATTCTGTTTCTTGACAGCTGCCTTGGTATCCTTCCAGTTTACATTTGCATAGTCTCTGACCATGTTTCCAAGAACCATGTACTTCTCTGTAGGATGCGTATCTTCTACAGAACAGCCATAGGATTCTACTAATCTTCTGGTAAATTCTTTCTTAAACTCTGTCTTATTCTTAAACATAGCTTTCACTCTTTCTATCTCTTCACTACAAGCCACAAAGCAGCCCATGGTGCTATGCATACTGTAATCATATTCTGACTGTTATTCTTCTGCCAGCTTTGTACAGGCTTCTTATTAATCATATTACAGCCATCATACTTCCCATCCTCTGTATTCAGTATTTCCTCATACGTACCTGATACAGGTACCGGAATATCATAGGATGGATAGGATACATCACGGCAATTCATAATGCATATAAGGAATTCTTTCTCATCTGCTCTGTAGAAAGAATAAATACTCTGCTTATCATCATCCGCATTAATCCAATGAAAGCCATTATCCTTTCCATAATCATATTTATACAAGCAGCTGTGTTTCTGATACAAATGATTTAAATCTGTAAAGAACCTCTGAAAAGCATCATGTCTTGGATATTTTAATAAGAACCAGTCCAGTTCCTTTGTTTCATCAAATTCACGGAAAGAAGCTATTTCATTCCCCATGAAATTTAATTTCTTGCCAGGATGAGCAAACATATAGGCATAGAGATTTCTGACCTGCGAGAACTTCTGATCATAATCTCCCCACATTCTGTCTACGATTGTCTTCTTGCCATGTACATTCTCATCATGACTCAGCGGCAACATAAACCTTTCACTGTAGAAGTACTGCATGGAAAAGGTAATCTTGTGATGTTCACTGCCTCTGTATAAAGGATCACTGGCATAATAGTTCAATGTATCATTCATCCAGCCAAGATCCCATTTGTAATCAAAGCCTAAGCCGCCATCTTCACTGGATGCCGTAACGCCTGAATAATCACTAGAATCTTCTGCGATAAGCATGACATCAGGATATTGTTTATGAAGGTAATAATTCATTCTTCTGATAAAGATCAGAGAGCCTTCATTTTCACCTCTGTCACGGTTACCTCCCCAGTAAATCAAATTGGATACTGCATCGATACGGATGCCATCGATATGGTATGTTTCACACCAGAATGAGGCAGAACTCATCAGAAAGCTTCTGACTTCCTCATTCCAGAGATTGAAGTTCATCGTTCCCCATTGGCTTTCTGCATTGACATCATCTGTATATTCATACAATGCCTGACCATCAAAGTAACGCAGCCCATACTCATCCTTTACAAAGTGCACCGGCACCATGTCCATGATTACACCTATGCCTGCCTTATGGCATGCATTGACAAAGGACGCAAATTCAGTCGGATTGCCATAACGGGAAGTCACACTGAAATACCCGCTTACCTGATATCCCCAGCTGCCATCATATGGATATTCAGTCATAGGCATCATTTCTATATGGGTAAAACCATGTTCCTTTACATAAGGAATCAGGTTTTCTTCCATCATCTGATATGTATAAGGATAGTTCCCGTTCTTCTTCCAGCCGCCGGCATATACTTCATAGATACTGACAGGCTTATCAAAGCACTTTGTACGCTCTTTCATCCAATGTGAATCAGACCAGTGAATATCAGAAAGATTATAAACTTTTGATGCATTGGAAGGTCTTGTTTCACTATAGAAAGCATATGGATCAGATTTATACAGGATATTGCCATAAGCATCTTCTATCCTGTATTTATAGGCATCCCACTCTTTGGCATTGCTTGTGAAAACTGACCATACACCTGCCGCACTCATGCGTTCCATCTTTAATGCATTCTCATCCCAGTTTGTAAAGTTTCCAACTACCGATACATTTCTTGCATGAGGGGCATAAACTGTAAAAAGAACGCCTCTCTGATGATTTCTGTATGTAAAATGAGCTCCGAACAGATGATATGCATCGAAACACTGTCCATCATGAAAACGCTCAATGATCTTATTCTGATCCAATGGATCCTCCATTCTAATGAAGTCTTTAAAGACTGACTTATATATTTTAACAGAGATGTTATGGATTATTTACTGATTTTTTCATTGCCGGATTATAAACTGACAATCATATACAATTGTGTAACCTTTTCTTAACCAAGAATATTCTGTAATACCTCTCTGATTTTATCTTTATCAGCACTAAAGGATCCCTGTATAACATCCTTCTTTCCACCACCACGTCCATTTAAAAGACTGTTAATATCCTTTACATGTGCTTTTAAATCAACTGTATGAGAGATAATAACATAGGCATAACCCTGTTCTGTATGATTCAATACAGCAGCTGTTTCTATATGTTTCTCATCCACTAAAGTATTTGCAAACTTAACCATGAAGTTACGGTCTGCGTCTTCTTCAAAATCTATTGCCAGCTTACTGTTATCTTCATAACTCTGAATCTTATAATTCATTAATTCCAGCAATAACTGTGTATGTTTCTGCTTTTCTTCTGCAAGCTGATTCTGCAGGTTTTTAACAGATTCAAAGGTATGCTGGGGTTGTGCACTCAAGGCAGCAGAAATCTTATGATTCTCTTCACAGAGAATATTGTCTTCCAATAATGCCTTCTTGCCAGCCAGCATGATGACTCTGACACCACCCTTATACTTCTCACTGCTGTAAATACGGATAGACCCTACTTCGCCAGTTTTTTCTACATGTGTCCCACAGCATGCACATACATCTACACCAGGTATTGTGATGATTCTGACTTTTCCTTTTAATTCTTTCTTGGAACGATATTCCATATGCTTTAAAGTATCTGCGTCAGGAAAAGAAGCTTCTACCGGCAAATTATTCCAGATAGCTTCATTGGCTTCCAGTTCCATCTGTCTGATTTCTTCTTCACTCATATATCCTGAAAAATCCATCCTGACGCCATGTTCTCCCATACCAAAGCCAACATTGTCATAACCAAAATGCTTATGGACAATACCTGAGAATATATGATCCGCTGTATGCATCTGCATATTCATAAATCTTCTGTCCCAGTCAATAATGCCATGAACACGCACTTCTTCTACAGGTTCCTTAGTGTAATGAATAATGACACCATCATGATTCTGTACATCATATACTGCAATTCCATTTAAAGTACCATGGTCCGCTTCCTGTCCACCGCCTTCCGGATAGAAGGCTGTATCAGCTAATACAGTTTCATAATGATCCTGTACCTTTGTACAGGATACTTTCTTAGTATCAAACTCTCTTGTATATGGTTCTCTGTAATATAGTTCATTCATTTCATCCATAACTGTTTCTCCTTCATCATTTCATAAGCATCATGTATTTCTTTTATGCCTGCAGGTTTCCCTGTATGCGTACTGACACTATAGGCACATACTGTATAATGAAACATCTTTACATAGTCCGCTGTTTCAAGGTATTCCTTTATAAATCCTCCAATCATGGATTCATCAGCATATGTATTATCTACAGCTTCCCCATAAGGAAGACTTGTTTTGAACTGTCTGCCATCCTTACATACAAAAAGCATCATATCTTTATATGGCATCAGAATATTGCCATGACTATGATCATGCATATTCACCAGGATTCTCATCGCATCATTTCCATTACGAATTCTCGTATGACAGGAAGCTTCCAGATCTTCTGTATAAGGACAGATCAGAAAAGGCTTTGTGCTGACTGCCTTTTTCATGATGTCTGTTCGTATGGAAAGGATTGCATGAATGCCATCCCTGGAAAGCTTCTTTATTTGTTTCAGAGTATCTGTATTCTTTGAATCTATATTTCCCTGAATGAAAAGAATATCTCCTTTTTCTAATGGATCATCCAGAGATTCTATTTGCCTGGCTGAAAGATCATATTCTTTTAATACTTCGTTAAAACAGGATCGTTTATTATCTTTTCCTATGGTTATCTCTGTAATCATAGCATTTATTGTAACGTTCTTTACCAAAATAAAAAGCAGCACATATTCACATCTGAATACGTGCTGCTTAGAAAGTCATTCTTTATATCAGGAAGTACTTCAGTACAAACAAGATTGCCAGAACATACATCAGTACAGATGTTTCATCTGTCTTCTTAGCTAACAGATGCAGAACAACCCATGTGATGACACCAAAGGAGATGCCTTCAGAGATGGAATATGCAAAGCCCATCATTGTAATGCATGCAAAGCAAGGAATCGCATCTACAAGGTTTGCCCAGTCAATCTCACCTACCTGCTGCATCATTAAGAAACCTACAACAATTAAAGCCGGTGCTGTCGCAAAGCTTGGAATTGTTAAGAATAATGGTGAAAGGAATAATGCAAGTAAGAACAGAATACCAACTGTGCAGGATGTCATACCTGTACGGCCTCCTTCTGTAATACCAGAAGAAGATTCAACGAATGTTGTGATTGTAGAAGTACCGCAGCATGCACCAACAACTGTACCTACTGCATCTGCTAACAGAACACCCTTGATACCAGGCAGCTTGCCATCTTTATCAAGCATATTGGTCTTGGAAGCACATCCGATAACTGTTCCTAATGTATCAAATACATCAACGAACAGGAAAGAGAACATCATGACCAGGAAGTCCATTGGATGTTCACCGATAAAGCTGAAGTCAAACTTGAAGAATGTAGGAGCCATGCTTGACGGCATAGAGAATACAGCTGTAGGAATAACAGAAAAGAAAGCTTTGTTATCAGGAACATAGAGGCCAACTAACTGGCATACAATGCCAAGAGCCCATGTAATCAGAATGCCCCAGAGCATATATCCTTTAACACCCTTATGGAGCATGAAGAATGTAATAACTACACCAATCAGGCATAAGAGAACAGTAATACCAGTTGTATTGAATGTACCGTCTGTAAAGGAACTGCGCAGATTGAATAAACCAACCAGAGTAGAAGCATCTCCGATAATCTTTGCATTCTGTAAACCAATGAAAGTAATGAAGAAGCCGATACCAACAGATACGGCAATCTTTAACTGTGCCGGAATCGCATTGAATATTGCTTCACGAATATTTGTAAGAGACAGGATGATGAAGATAATACCTTCAATCAGAACAGCAGTCAGAGCTGCCTGCCATGAATAGCCCATGGTTCCGCAGATTGTATAGGCAAAGTAAGCATTCAGACCAAGACCAGCTGATAATGCGAATGGCTTATTTGAGAAAGCTGCCATTGCAAAGCAGGCAATTGCGGACGCTACTGCTGTCGCAGTCAATACAGAACCTGCATCCATACCAGATGCCTTCAGAATACTTGGGTTCAAAGCCAGAATGTAAACCATGGTCATGAACGTAGTGAGACCGGCAACGAGTTCAGTCTTTGCATTCGTTCCGTTCTCTTTGAGCTTAAAAAGCTTTTCTAACATTAGGATTCCCCCTCTTTCCTTATCCCCATACGTACAAAAATAAAAAACTTCTGCGATATATTCCCTCATACACGCAGAAGAAATCTCAAATCGTAGTCCGACTGTTATGGCAGTCAGGTAGAAACACTCTCGCCGATTCGAAAGCATATACGATATGAAGGACATGCCTATTATACGCTATCTTTTCAAATTATGTGATTATTTTTATCCTTTCATACATAATCTGCATTATGGTTAAGAAAGAAAAGGACATCCTGACTTTGACTGATACAATATATCATCTTTCAGGATATCCCTCCTGATTCCTGTTTCAGCTTTTCTACTTCTTCTTTTGAAAGACCAGAATACTTAATTACCTTATCCTCTGGCATACCATCCGCAAGCATTCTGGTCGCAGTTTCTTTTCTGCCTTCAGCAATACCTTCATTTCTACCTTTTGCTTCACTTTTTTCAATTATTTCCTTATATGCACTTACCATAGTGATCGATTCTTCTTTCGCTTTTAAATCATCCACAAATACATTATCCCAGTCTTTACGTGTCAATGTATGCAAAGATTCATAAAAAAAACTTCCCGAAGGAAGTTTACTTTACATCAGTCAGCGATGTATGGCAGTAATGCCATCTGGCGGGCACGCTTGATAGCTACAGCCAGTTTTCTCTGATACTTCGCACGAGTTCCTGTAACGCGTCTTGGTGTAATCTTGCCATTAGCGCTGATGAACTTCTTTAAGAGTTCAACATCTTTATAGTCAATATACTTGATATTGTTCTTTGTGAAGTAGCAGACCTTTCTGCGGCCCATTCTCTGTTTTTTGAATGCCATTTTACAGGTCTCCTTTCTTTAGAATGGCAGATCATCACTGGATATATCCAGTGGAGCGCCATTATTGTAATTATCGTTCTGACCATTGTTCTGGTTCTGAGGCTGTGAGTATGACGGTTCATTGTAGCTGCCATAACCACCATTGTTCTGATTACCATAGTTTGACTGTGAGAAGCCATTATCATAACCAGAGCTTTGTGCACGTGCCTGTGACTGGCTCTTGCTTTCAAGAAGCTGTACGGCGTCACAAACCACTTCTGTCACATAAACCTTTGTACCATCATTACGATCATACGATCTTGTCTGAATTCTTCCATCTACACCAATCAATGCGCCCTTATGAGCATACTGGCCTAAGAAGTCAGCACTCTGTCTCCAGGCAACACAATTGATGAAATCAGCTGTCTGCTGAGAGTTATCCTGTGCACGTCTGTTACGGTCACAGGCAACTGTAAAGGAAGCCACTGATAAACCGGACTGTGTCTTACGAACTTCCACATCCTTAGTCAGTCTTCCGACAAGTACTACCCTGTTAATCATTACTTAGCCTCTTTGGCTGGAGCTTCATCACGTGTAACCATGAAACGAACAATGTTTGCATTAATGCGCATCAGACGATCGAATTCCTTGACACATGCATTGTCAGCTTCAAAGTTAACGACTACGTAATAGCCCTTTGTCATGTCATCAATGCGGTACGCAAAATCTCTCATACCCCATTCATCTGTCTTGGTGACCTTACCACCATTGTCAGTAAGGATCTTGGCTACTGAATCAATCAGAGCCTTTCTCTTATCATCTTCAACAGACGCATTGATGATGTACATAACTTCATACTTTTTCATTTTGTACACCTCCTTTTGGACTAATGGCCGCATAAAAACGGCAAGGAGTGGGTATTCCACTCGCCGGTTAATAGTATCAGGTTTTGCTTAAAAACGCAATGATTTTTTACTAGTTATGCGGAGACAATCTGACGATCGTCTTCTACCTCTTTTTCCAGATCCATCGCAATGCCGTTTACTTTGTATTTCTTTAATACAAACATTGTGACAGTGCCAGCTACTCCTTCAATCGGGGCCAGCTTTTCACCAACAAAGTCTGCAACTTCACGCATTGTCCTGGCGTTCATATTTACCAGGAACTCTGTACCGCCTGATACAAGATACAGACCGCTTACTTCAGGGAATCGGGCAATTCTTTCCGCAATATTGTCATACCCTTTTCCTCTTTCTGTAGAAGCCTTAACACCTATGATCGCATCAACATGCTCTACATTTGTCTTATCCCAGTTGATAACTGTATGATACCCGCAGATAACCTTATTATCTTCTAATCTTTTAACCTCATCGGACACATCTTTTTCTTCTTCACCAAGAATATCCGCAAGATCGGTGACACTTGTTCTTGGATTATCTGTCAATAACTGCAATAATCTCATCTCATCCATTTTCCTTTACCTCCTGATATAAATCCGGATATGCTTTATAATCCTTTGTTTTCCAGATAAACAATATAGCAAACAATATCATGATCATTATAAATATAAAGATCCATGCCTGAACAGAGCCAAAGCGATCATATAACTGACCCGTCGCTATTTCTCCAAGTCCCATCATGATACTCTGGATCACACTGATTACAGAGTTCACTCTGCCTCTGTGTGTACTTGGAACCCGCTTTGTTTCATAGGGACCAACTGATATAGTCTCCAGAATCTCTCCCCATGTAAATAAGGTAATAGCCAGATAATAGGCAGGTATATGTCCCAGTAATAACAGAAATACTGCATATCCGGCTGTAATCATGCATTCCGCAATAATAATTCTTACAACATCACTTAGTTTTGAAGATACCTTTGTCCACAAAGGTGTAAACAATACAACTATGACACAGTTTAATGAAGACACCGTACCATAGATGGCAGCTCCGTTTTCACCATGTACTCTGCCAAGATCCAGCGGCATCAGATATCCGTATTGACTGTAGATTAATGAATACAAACCTACAGCAGCCGCATACAGAATCAACACCTTATGCCTTATGAATATATCAAAGACCGAGCCATTCTGATCCGCCTGTTCATAGATACTGTCATCCTTAACACTTTGCACATGAGCATCAATGCCAAAGAAGATCAATACTGTACTGGAAGCTATCGATAAACCATTTAAGAGAAATGCCAGCCAGAGATAATTCTTAAATAAGAATCCACCAATAACTGGTGCTAACATCAATCCAAGGTTACTTCCCAGATAAGAAAGAGAATACGCTCTTTCCCTGTCTTTGGATTTTGTAAGATCCGCCAACAATGCATTATAGGCAGGATTCTCCATTGTCTGAAATGTAGAAGAGAATATCATCAGGGCAATGGATATATAGCTTAACGGTATACAGGCACATGTGATGTACCCGATGATTGATACAGCATCACATATCACGATGATATTGCGCTTGCTGAAACGATCAGCCAGTTTACCACCGATCATACCAGCCGGTAACAAAATGATTCCTGCAAGTATCAGTAACCAGGATATATCTCCTGCCCGCATGCCCATCTTCTGATTCAGAATCATTGTTAACATCGGCCATACCATCGATCCAAGATTTGTAACGATACGGCCAAAGAACAATATGTATACTTCTCTTCTTAATCCTTTATATTGTCCAAACAGTTTATTCATGCTTAAGGTCTGTACCAGCCATTCTCTTTCAAGAAGTCTTCAATACGTCTCATCGCTTCCTGAAGATAATTCAAAGAGTAAGCATAGGATATACGGGCAAAGCCTTCCCCTGACTTGCCAAATGCAGTGCCAGGCACAATCGCTACTTTCTTATCATGCAACAGCTTCATGCAGAAATCATCGGAGCTTAATCCGCTGCATGTAATATTCGGGAATACATAGAAGGCACCTCTGGGTGTAAATGTATGCAGGCCCATGCCATTGAGTTTCCTGAGACAGTACTGTCTTCTGAAATCATACTCATTACGCATCTTTGCGATATCTTCATCACATTCTGTAACAGCAGTGATACCAGCATATTGTGAAGTGGTTGGCGCTGTCATGATACAGGACTGGTGAATCTTGATCATTGTATCAAGAATAGGCTTAGGTCCTACTGCATAACCAAGTCTCCAGCCAGTCATAGAGAAAGCCTTGGAAAAACCATTCACCAGAATCGTTCTTTCCTTCATGCCATCAATATGGGCTATGGATTCATACTTTTCATCCCCATACACAAGCTCTGAATAGATCTCATCCGAAAGAACCATGATATCTGTTCCTTCCAATACCTTTGCAATACCAACAAGATCCTCGTGTCTTAATACAGCACCGGTTGGATTATTTGGATAAGAGAGCACAATCAGCTTTGTCTTATCTGTAATTGCATTACGGATCTGTTCTGGTGTCACTCTGAACTCATTCTCTTCGGTTGTCTGAATAGACACTGGAACACCACCAGTAAGAGTTGTTATAGGCTCATAAGATACATAACATGGTTCCGGTATAATCACTTCATCACCAGGTTCTATAAGAGCTCTGATCACTAAGTCAATTGCCTCTGAACCACCTACCGTAATAATCATCTGATCTTCGGAATAATGCAGGTCATAATGTCTTGCCAGAAAATCGCAGATTGCCTCTCTTAAAGGTTTTAAGCCGGCATTGGAAGTATATTTTGTATGTCCTAATTCCAGGGAATGTATCGCTGCTTCTCTGATTGTCCATGGTGTCTGGAAGTCCGGTTCTCCTACACCTAAAGAAATGCAGTCCGGCATCTCTGCGGCTAAAGAGAAAAACTTACGTATGCCGGATGGTCTCATCTCCCGGGCAGCCTTTGATTCTATCTTTTCATAGTCAATCATATCGCAACCTCGCTAAGCGATATTATACACTTACAACCAAAAAGAATGATATATTAATGGTTGTTTATGACTGTAAAGAAAATGAGACATATATCCAGTCTGCTATTGCTGGTATATCTGATTATAAAAGTAATAACGTTATGCATGCCGGATCTTTCTATTCATCTGGCATGGCTTACCCATCTGTTATTCTTCATAACAGCCTTATGTATTGCCTATTATCTTTACCTGTATCAGAGATGGATGAAGAAAAAAGCACTACGCAAAAAGCGTAATGCCTGATTCTTCATCTTTTTATAAATGAAATGATCAACAGAATGATTCCGATAATACCAATGGAGGAAAAGGCAATCATGTATGGAACATTGCCCATATGAGATGCCAGGGTGCCGTTACGGTATGTTCCCACAATTGCCATAAGCTGAAGCAATATGAGTGCTTCTGCCCCTCCTCTTAACTTCTTTATAATATCTACTAAAGCATGTTCACTAAACTATCTATAAATTCCTGATAATTCTTTGCCTGCAGGACATTCTTTATGGTACCAGGTTCCGTTAATATCATCGTGATTGGTTCGAATACCTGATTAAAGATATATCTTTCATTTCTGTTAAAGCAAAGCATCATCACAAGCTGTACCTTCTGATCATTCCAATCTACCGGTTTATCCAGTATCATCACTGCCATACCGGTTTTCTTTTCATGCATACGCATGGCATGAGGTACCGCAAAGTTTCCAAAAGCTACAGAGCTCATGACATCTCTGTCTTTTACTTCTTCTTCAAAGTTCTTTGTGGCATAACCCTGCTTTACTAATGTTTCTGCCATAACATGAATAACATCCTCTTTGGATTTCATCTGTTTCTTAATCATAAAAAGTTCAGGCTTCACTAATAAAGTCAGCTGTTGACGGAACGTATTCCGCTTCTTTTCATTACGGATATCATCAATCTTCTGGCCTATGGCATGCAATTCCTGATCATTGAGAAATGGTGAAACAACAATTACAGGTACAGACATCACTTCATCAACAGGCATTGTTGAGATAATCAAATCTCCTTTTGTATGTCTGATCTCTTCTTCATCTCTAATCAGGTTATCAATGACAATAGAGTCTCCATACCTTGAGGTAATCTTCTCCGACATCTGTAAGCTGAGATTATAGTAATTCGGACAGAACAGAGAAACATTCAGTTTGGAACTGAGGGTATTCTGAATTTCCAATGCCCCTCCTATATGGAAAGCAATATAGGCAATCTCATCATCATTTAAATATATGCCTGTACGTTCATGAATGACTCTGGCCGCATTAACAGCCGCATCATAGATTAACGGACAGTTCTGCTTGATGGACTTTGTCAAAGGATTCTTGGAGAAGTAATCACTGTTAGCTCTGATTAATACATTTTTGATATGTAAGGCAAAGCGGACAAAGAATTCCGATTGTGATAAGTCAATATAAAAGTAACTACAGAACTCATTGATAATATCCTGCGTCAGATTATATACATCATCCCCAATATATTCCCTGATATTGTCCATAGTAACAGTCTGATAATCGAGATTGCTGGCACGGGAAAGTATTAATAAAGTAAACTCTGTTGTTTCACTGGCATTGAATACAATCTGGTAATGCTTCTCAAGACGATGGATGATCGCTTCTGCTAATTCATGTTCATGAGAGCGTATTGCTTTTTCATATACATTCTGCCGGGTAGTCACATAGCCATTACGAATACGGTCAATAGATATTGCCACATGCAGGACAAGATTCTCCAGAGAATAATCATTAATAAAGTAATGATGCTTTCTGAATTCATCCAGGATAACATTTTTAATGTATTCCACATGGATACCAGGGAATGCCTTATTCATGCTTTCATAGTTTACAAAGCTGTTGCGGGATTCACTGTACAGCATACCGGAAAGAAGCTTACGCTTATTTTTCTCTAATCCTTTAACAAGCAGTACATCTCCCTGTACGATCAGTTCCAGATCATTCTTATCTAATACGGCACGGATCTTCGGAATACTTGTCTTAAACGTACTGTAGCTGATAAACATCTCATCACAAAGATCATTCACATTAACGGTCGGTTCCTTTAAAAGACGGTTAATGACATAGTTCACTCTTTCAGTTGCCGTCTGGGGAATGGTAGATTGCGAACTTTCCAGAATATTTCTGGCTTTATCCTTATTTATGGTGTAGCCATTATGACTGGATTGAATTGTCTCATCAGAAATACCATTGATTTCCTGAATGTAGTTCTTTACAGAACGCGGTGATATGTTAAGCATATCTGCCAGTTTTGTAGATGTCACTGGTTCATCTTCATCGATTAGAATTCTTACTATCTGAATCAGCTGATTTTTCATAATGACACAGTTTAACACTAATAAAATAAAGATAAAGCATCATCATCTGCACCTTAACCGTGCAAATCGTTAATTAAAACGGATAATTATCTGATCGTAAGCGGTTTTATGAAACTTTCATATTTTTTTGCACGATGACCGTGCAATTCCTTCAGTCAATAAAATCCTTGAAACATTCATACTATTGGCTGTAAGGAGATAGAAACAATGAAAAAACACAATGTATTACTCGTATGTGGATCTGGTGCTTCATCCGGATTCATGGCCGCCAACATCAGAAAGGCTGCCAAGAAGAGAGGACTGGAAATTACAGTCAATGCCCGCTCTGAAGCTACTGTTGAAGATTATGTCGATGAAATCGATGCTCTGGTAATCGGGCCGCATCTCGCATCTATTAAGGAAGATATGGAAGACATCTGCGCAGGTCATGACATCAAGGTTATGGTTTGTGACAAGGATGCCTATGCACATCTGAATGGTGACAAGGCTTTGGATCAGATCCTTGCAGCATTCGGTGAAAATTAATAAGGAGAAATATTATGAATAAATTTATGGACTGGCTCGAAAATTCATTCGCACCAAAGCTTCAGAAAGTCACGAACCTGACATGGATCGTTGTCATCAAGGACTCTCTGATGCAGATATTACCATTCATTCTTGCAGGTTCCATATTCTGCTGCCTGGCCATTCTGAATGATTACATTCCATGGCTGCCAAGCTTCTGGACACCATTCGGATGGACAATGTCCAAGATTTCCCTGATGGTCGCATTCTTAATTCCATTCAACTACAGTGAAAAGAAGCGTTTCCGCAAGCAGAGAATAATCAGTGGTATCTCTGGTCTGATTCTGTTCATGGAATTCATTGAGCCAAATATCCAGGCTGGCGGAGTTGTCGGTCAGGGTCAGGATCTGTATGGTGCTGCCGGTATGTTCGTCGCTATGTTTGCCGGTATCATCGCCGGATTGATCTTCGGAGCATTCGCTAAGTTCTCCTTCTTCAAGGAAGATTCCCCGATTCCGGATTTCGTCCGTCAGTGGTTTGATGCATTACTTCCTATCATTATCACAGTATGCATCGGCTGGATCTTAACAGATATGCTTGGCTGGGATATCGCCGGTACAATCCAGAAGATCTTTGAACCATTAGGTGCATTCGCAAACACATGGTATGGTATGACAATCATTCTGTTCCTCTATTGTGTCATCTACTCTATGGGTATCTCTACATGGGTATTAACACCTATGGCAGAACCAGTAAAGCTTCAGAACATTGCCATGAACCTGTCCCTGGTCGCTGCTGGTACAGCAACAGTACAGAATCTGAGTATCTTCACAGAAACATTCATTTATACAACATACCTATGGGTAGGTGGTGTCGGTGCTACTTTATCCTTAGTTATCCTGATGTGCTTCTCCAAGTCAGCTGAATTAAAGGCTCTTGGCAAGGCGTGCCTGGTTCCTGGTATCTTCAATATCAATGAACCTGTTGTATTCGGTGCTATTGCATGGAATCCTCTGTTAATGGTTCCAATGTGGTTACAGGGTCTGATTCTCCCATTATTCACATGGTTATTCACAAAGGTTATTCCATTTGCGCCAATCCCACGTATTCAGTTTGAATTATGGTACTGCCCATATCCAATTTCCACATTTATCTCAACACAAGGCAGTATCCGTGGCGTTATCTTCGCTATCCTGACATTCCTGTTATCTGGTGTGATCTGGTATCCATTCTTCAAAGCTTATGAAGATCAGCTTGTAAAGCAGGAAAAGAAAGAACAGGAAGAAAAGGCTGAAAAAGCAGCCGCATAATAAAATGTTCATGTACATGAACGAGGTATAAGTCACTGCCGCAGGGATTAAACCTCTGCGGCAGTATTTATGAAAAGGAGTATAAAACATGGAAAACGATGAATATGTATCCCCTATGCATGGGATGAATGATGAAGAGAAGAAAGATTATATTGTCAATCAGGCCATGAGCATCATCATGAATGCCGGTGATGCAAGAAACTTTGCGGCAGAGGCGAGAGACCTGATCAATGAAGGTAAATATAAAGAAGCTGAAGAAAAGATCAAGGAAGCTGAAAAGGTACAGACCAAAGCTCATGTTACCCAGACAGATATGATTCAGGGTGATATCCGTGGTGGTGATGAGGCAATGCCTTACAACGTATTATTCGCCCATGCCCAGGACACATTGATGACCATTCAGGTTGAAATCAATCTAACCAGGTCTATGTTAAAGATGGCTGAAGCTTTTGAAAAGAGATTTGTCACTAAAGAGTAACTATGGCAGATAAGATGAGTCCTTACCAGGAACTTCCAAAAGATTTCATCTGGGGCGGAGCCTTAGCTGCCAACCAGTGTGAAGGTGCCTGGAAAGAAGGAGGTAAAGGCTGGTGCATTGCGGATATTAACCGTGCGCAGTATGATCTGCCTCCTGAGAAAAGATACAATATGGAAATAGACACAGCTTATATCAGAAAAGCTATGTCTGAAGATGATAAGCTTTATCCTAAGCGCCGCGGCATTGACTTCTATCATACATATAAAGATGATCTGAAGTTACTTGCCGGTACTGGTATGAATGGTTTGAGAACTTCTATCAACTGGGCAAGAATCTTCCCGAATGGAGATGAAGAAGAACCTGATGAAGAAGGTTTGAAGTATTATGACAATCTGATTGATGAAATGATTAAAGATGGCATGGAACCATTGATCACCATTTCACACTATGAGATGCCATTGAATCTGACATTAAAATACAATGGCTGGTATTCTCGTGAACTGGTAGATTTCTTTGTCAGATACTGCAAGGTACTGTTTAACCGTTATAAAGGAAAAGTACATAAATGGATTATTGTCAATCAGATCAATCTGATCGTACATGAAAGTTTTAACCATTTAGGCATTGCGGCAGATAAGGTTGATAACCTGCTTGAGGCAAAGTACCAGGGTGTCCACAATGAGATGGTCGCCTGTGCCATTGCGACAAAGTATGCCCATGAAATTGATCCGGATAACCAGATCGGCATGATGTTCTGTTCCAATCTGACCTATCCATGTTCCACAAGTGGTGAAGATAACTTCTGGAATCTGCGTCATAATCAGATGGAATTACTGTATGGTGATGTCATGGTCAGAGGAAAGTATCCGGGCTATGCATTGCGTTACTATGATGATAACAACATTCATATTCACTTCTATTCGGGTGATGAAGAAGCCCTGAAAGAAGGAACCGTAGACTTTGTTTCATTATCTTATTACTACACAAGATTATCTGGTGAACAGCCTTTCCTGCACACCAGGCTTGGCCAGATAGATAACCCATCCTTAAAGAAGAGTGCCTGGGGCTGGGCAATTGATCCAATCGGATTACGGTATGCATTGAATGTGTACTGGGACAGATATCAGAAACCAATCTATATTACTGAAAATGGTCTTGGTGCCTATGATAAGGTTGAGGCAGATGGTTCTATCCATGACCAGTACCGCATTGACTATCTGAAAGCTCACATTGAACAGATGATAGAAGCTGTCAGGGATGGTGTTGATTTACGCGGTTATTATCCATGGGGACCAATTGATATTGTCTCCTGCTCTTCTTCTGAAATGGATAAGAGATATGGCTTTATCTATGTTGACTATGACAATTATGGTCATGGTACAGGCAAGAGATTAAAGAAAGACAGTTATTACTGGTACCAGAAAGTTACCGCATCCAACGGTAAAGATCTGGGTTAACAAAGGAGTTAAGAGAATGGCTAAATTAACTGGTGATTACAAGAAGACAGAAACATATAAGAAAGCAGATCCTTCTTTACGCAAACAATATGATACATGGATGAAATCTCAGAAACTGAGTCATGATGACATGTATCGGTATCTTTTAAGAGAAGATATGCGTGCTTTACCTAAGGAAACAATCAGGAAAGGAAATTCTTCCATTGAAATGATGGTGATTTCCGCTATGGCTGTATTCTTAGTTGCAGTAGCCAGAAGAAGCAAACCCTTGATGTTAGTAGGAGCTATCTTTGTAATCATTACATCCATTCTCTATTTTTCTGGAATATTAAATCCTTACACAAGAACAATACGTGCCTGCACAAAGAAGTTAAAGCAGCGCGGCTCATTTACAGATTTTAAAGAATGGAAGGAAAATTAGAAATGAAAAAGATACCGGAAGGATTCCCTGAAAACTTTGAATGGGGCGGTGCATTTGCCGCAAATCAGATGGAAGGCGCATGGAACGTTGATGGCAAGGGCCCATGCATTGCGGATATCAATGAATATCATGATGATGTTGCCTTAGATAAAAGAGAAAATGGTGAAATTACTACTACCTATGTAAAGGAAGCTATTAATGCAGGTCCTGAAAGTGGCCGTATCTTCCCGAAAAGATGGGGTATTGATTTCTATCATACCTATAAAGATGACCTGAAATTATTAGGTAAAGATGGTTTGGGTTTAAATGCATACCGTACCAGTATCAACTGGTCCCGTATTTATCCTAATGGTGATGATAAGAATCCTAATGAAGCAGGCTTACAGTTCTATGATAATCTCATTAATGAAGTTATTAAAAATGGCATGAAGCCATTAATTACAATGTCTCATTATGAGATGCCATTGAATCTGACATTGAATTACAGTGGCTGGTATTCCCGTGAACTGATTGATTTCTTTGAACAGTATGGAAAGACATTACTGGACAGATATCATGACAGAGTCAAGAAATGGATTGTTGTAAACCAGATTAACCTGGTAGCTTCAGAAAGCTTCAATCATCTCGGAATAGCAGAAGATAAGGTAAAGAATCTTCAGGAAGCCAAGTATCAGGGCGTTGTCAATGAAATGATTGCCAGTGCAAGAATTGCAAAGTATGCCCATGAACACTATCCGGATGTACAGATTGGTATGATGTTATGCGGTGGTCCTGATTATTCCGCAACATGTGATCCAGAGGATGAAATGGCTACCCTGCGTCATAATCAGATGGAGTTATTCTATGGTGATGTCTTAATGCAGGGAAAGATTCCTGGTTATGCATGGCGTTTCTTTGCGGATAACAACTGGGATATTCATGTTACCGAACAGGATGAAGAAGATTTAAAGAATACATGTGATTTCTTCTCTTTCAGTTATTACTATTCCAAGTTATGTGATAAGAAACACTTTGAAAACGGCAATGATAACTTCCGTAACAAGAAGCTGCCTATGAATCCATGGGGATGGTCTGTGGATCCATCCGGATTAAGATGGATGCTGAATATCTTCAATGACCGTTATCATAAGCCAATCTATATTACTGAGAATGGCTGTGGCCTGTTTGACAAGGTATCAGAAGATGGTCATATTCATGATGACTACCGTCCAGAGTATTACCGTGCTCATATTGAGCAGATGAAGGAAGCTATCAAAGATGGTGTAGACTTACGTGGTTATTACTGCTGGGCGCCACTGGATATCGTCTCCTGCTCTTCTTCCGAGATGGCAAAGAGATATGGCTTTATTTATGTAGATCGTGATAATTTTGGTAAAGGTACCAATAAGCGTATCAAAAAGGATTCTTATTACTGGTATCAGAAAGTCATTGCGTCTAATGGTGAGGATCTGAAATAATACTAAGCCGGTTTATCCGGCTTTCTTTGATTATGAAGAACATCAGAACAATTATTCAGGTACTCATTGCCTTATTTGCTTCAGCAGTATTCTGTGCCATATGTGTGAATCTTTGTATCTATGCGGACATCGGATCTGACTCCATTACCGTATTTGAAGATGGCCTGCATCATGTCTTTCCGATCACTCTTGGTACAGCTTCCTACATTTACAATGCCTCTGTCATCATCATAGGACTGATTGTCGCAAGAAAGAATATAGGCTGGACAACCATAGCCTTTGCCTTAATTGAAGGCAGTACAATTGATCTTATGGATCTCTGGATGCGTCCTTTGCTAGGTAATCCTTCTTCTTACTTCCTGAGATGGATATATGTATTTATTGCGATTATTACCCTGGCAATATCGATAGCCTTATTAGTACTGTATCGTAATGGCATGAATGGATTAGATGCCATCTGCTTTGCCATATCAGATCACTTTCATCTTTCCTACAGACTGATCCGTACCTTGTCAGATGGCTTGTTAATTGTGACAGGTTACTTAATGGGAGGTATCGTAGGCTTAGGTTCCATACCGGCAGTATTATTAACCGGTACCGTTACAGACTTTGTGTTAAAGATATTTAAAAAGATGGGCTTAGGAATAAAAGAACCTCATGGATGATATTTCCATGAGGTCTTTTATTTAGAAAGTCAACTAACCCCGACCCATAAAGGGTCGAGGCTTGCAGGGCCTTGATTCCCTT
>DXZE01000069.1 GCA_019415435.1 Erysipelotrichaceae bacterium | reverse complement strand
AACGCAATTCATCTCCCATACAAGTAAGGGAGAATTCTTGCACGATTTTCTTAAACAGTGCTCCTGACCGGAGTCGAACCGGTATGATATCACTATCGGCAGATTTTGAGTCTACTGCGTCTACCAATTCCGCCACAGGAGCAACAGTCTTATTCTATATTAATCGGGATTTGTTTGCAATGTCAAAGAAAGGGAATATCCGTACTAACGGATACTCCCTGATATTATTTATGCCTGTTTCTTAGCCTTTGTTTCCGCAATTACCTTGTCTGCGACATCCTTAGGAGCCGGCTGGTACTTTTCAAAATGCATCACATATGTACCTCTGCCCTGGGTCATAGCCCTTAATTCATTGGCATATGTTAACATCTCTGCTTCTGGTACATCTGCCTCAATGACCTGTTCACCATCTTCATCGGTAGTCATATCAGCGATAATACCACGACGCTTTGTAAAGTCACCCATTAAGGTACCTGTGTACTCTTCTGGTGCTGTTACCTTGACTCTTCCGATTGGTTCCAGCAATACCGGATCAGCCTTAGGCATAGCTGCATTATAAGCAAGTCTTGCGGCTTCCTTGAAGGCAACTTCCTTGGAATCTACCGGATGATAGGAGCCATCATACAGCGTAGCCTTGACACCTACAACCTTGAATCCGGCAAGTGGTCCATGCTGCATGCAGTCTCTTAAGCCCTGCTCAGTAGGCGGGAAAAACTGCTTTGGAACGGCACCGCCAAATACTTCTTCATCAAAGACCATATCGCCATCGGGATCATCTGATGGTTCAAATCTGACCCATACATCACCATACTGACCAGCACCGCCATTCTGTTTCTTATAGCGTCCCTGTGCTTCTGCCTTGCCACGAATGGTTTCACGATACTGTACGGTCGGTGTACTTGTTGTGACATCTACCTTATACTTGGACTTCAGTTTGGAAAGAATCAGATCAATATGCTGATCACCTACACCATAGAGAATCTGTTCATGGGTTTCATCGTTATTGACAAAGCGGATTGTCTTATCTTCCTGCATCATATTACGAATTGCAGCAGACATCTTGTCTTCATCAGCCTTTGTCTTAGGTTTGATTGCATAGCCAAGCATTGGTTCAGGATATGCAATCGGTGGATAATGAATCACTCTGCTCTTGGTGCATAATGTATCATTTGTCTCAGTAGAGCCTAGCTTTACAACGGCACCTATATCACCTGTAAACAGCTTGCCAACACCAATCTGATACTTGCCATTGATGACATAAATCTGATTGATCTTTTCTGTAACATCCTTATTGGAGTTATACACTTCAGAATCACTGTTTAATACACCAGACATTACTTTCAGATAAGAAATCTTTCCTACAAACGGGTCCACAATTGTCTTGAATACAAATGCACTTAATGCTTCATTCTCATTTGTCTCCATATCAATTGTTTCATTCTTCTGATTCAATGCCTGTACTCTGCCAACTTCTGCATAAGACGGGAAGTATTCCGTAATCAGATCCAGCAGTCTTTCAATACCGGTCTGGTTGACTGCAGAACCGCAGTATACCGGATGAATTTCACCACTTCTGACACCAATACGGAGTCCCTTGGCAATCTCATGTTCTTCAAACTTCTCGCCAGCGAAGAACTTTTCCATCAGATCATCATCAGTCATGGCAATTGCTTCTGCGATCTCATCATAGTATTCCTGTACCTTAGGACGCATTGGTTCCGGTACTTCTCTTGGATGGTCAGGATCATTGTAGTACCATGCCTTGTTTCTTAAGATATTGACAGAACCAACAACTTCACGACCTTCAATAATCGGAACTTCAAACAGGAATACAGACTTACCAAACTTATCTCTTAATTCATCTACTACTTTAGAGAAGTCAGCATTTTCATCATCCAGTTTGTTTACAAAGATGATAGAAGGCAGCTTTCTGCGTGTTACAGCTTTCTTCCATGCTCTTTCCGTACCAGCCTGTACGCCATCCTTGGCAGAGACAACAATTAAGGCATTATCACCAACCATTAAACCTGTATCTTCTTCACCTTCATAATCCATATACCCTGGTGTATCGATAAAGTTAATCTTTCTGTCTTTCCATTCAACAGGAGCTAAATGGCAATAGCAGGATGTTCCTCTTTTACCTTCTTCAGGATCAAAGTTTAATGCTGTAGTACCATCGGCAGCTGGTCCGAAACGATTGATTGCCTTTACATAATATAAAGCTGCTTCAATCAAAGAACTCTTTCCAGAGCCTGAATGTCCTAAAACAACGACATTTCTTACTTCATCTGCTTTATAATCTCGCATTTTACTCTTCTCCCTTCTACTTCAGAATATCCTTTAAATCAGCTAAGCATTCCTTGCGTACATAATGAATGGCAAGGTTACCCTGATAGTCTTTCTTATCCTTATCAGCGCCTGCCTTCAGCAATGTTGTAACAAGTGATGGAATACCGATGTAGGCAGCTCTCATCAAAGCTGTGCATCCTTTCTGGTCAGCCGCATTAACATCTGCGCCTGCCTTCAGCAATTCATCAATAACATCAAGCTTATATGCATTAACTGCTTCCATTAAAGGTGTACGGCCGCTGTCATCTGCTTCATTGACATCAGCACCCTTGGAAATCAGATACTTTACAGTTTCAATCTGTCCTAATAAAGAAGCTCTTGCAAGGGCTGTTCTGCCTTTATTATCTCTGGCATTGACATCAGCACCAGCATGCAGAAGCATTCTGCAGATCTCTGTATGTCCCTTCTTGGCAGCTCCCATTAAGGCTGTCTTGTTATTACGGTCACGCGCTCTTACATCTGCCCCATTATCCAGCAGAAAGCGGACGATTTTGTCATAGCCGCGCTTGGCACTTCTCATTAATGCAGTGCGTCCGTCACCATTAGCAACATTTACGTCTGCCCCTTTGGAGACCTGTGCACATACTTTGGCAAAATCTCCTGCCGCTGCTGCGTCAAAGAATTCCTGATTTGTCTGATCCATATTGATTACCTCCTGTTATAAAATCAGATTATTTTTGGATTAAAAAAGATGAGCACGTATTTACGCATTCATCCTATAAACATATTAAGGCTCGCCAAAGCACTCCCGAAAAGACGAGTGCCAGATACAATTTCATTGAAATCAGGTACCATTAAAACAGTTTTTGTCCTTTCCATTATAATCAACTCCAGTCTATTGTGCTTTGGTGATAGTTTCTAACTTTATTTTAACGGAAACCGTAATAACTTCAATAGAGGAAAATCAACTTATTCATAAATCAGACAGAATCTCTGAAAATAATTATGTAAGCGGATACATTTACCATGTAACAGCGATATCAATCTGATTGTGATTTACATAAATAAATGTGCCAGTATCTCCTACAATGCCCTGGCCAAGACTTGTTTCTACAATAGATCCTAATGGATGCAGAGATTGATCAGCTGCCACAAGAATATAGCTTCCATACATTTTGACACCATCACTTCGTACCCAGTAATCACCAGGAATACCTGCCCCTTTCAGGATCTTAATGACACCATTCATAGGCAGATTATAGTATGTCTCTTTACCGGAAGGACCGGTAATAGTACCGGAAGAACGGGACAGTTTCTTACCATTCCAGCCAGAAGAATCTGTTGTTGTATTATTGGCTGCGGCAGCTTTAGCTTTCTCAGCGTCTGCCTTTGCCTTTTCTTCTGCGGCCTTCTTAGCTGCTGCCTCTTCTGCGGCTTTCTTTTCAGCTAAGGCTTTCTCATAGTTTTTCCTTGCGGTTTCCTGGTTTTCACGCAATTTCTTTTCTTCTTCAGAAAGGTCATTAATATCATCAGATGTGGATGCATATTGGGCACTCAGTTCCTGTTTCTGAGCTTCCAGCTGTTCCTTTTCTACCTGCATGGCATAGCTTTTGGCAAGAATATCATTCTCCGTATTCTGTACTTCCTGTTTCTGCTGGTTCAAAGTATCTCTGTCTTTCTTCAGAGTTTCTTCTGCTTTCTGATATTCATCTAATAACTGATCTGATTTTTGGGTAATCATACTTAAACCATTGAGAATCCTTAACAGTTCTTCGAAGGAACTGGCACCCATGATAATGTCTGTCACTTTGGACAAACGCATAAAAGACTGATTATTGGCAATCTGTTTCTTTACATCCTCTTTTAAGGCCTGTTCCTTTTTCTCTTCTTCTGCTATCTTTGCATTCTGTTCATCAATCTGTTTCTGAAGATCATTTACCTGATCTGTTAATGACGCAATCTGATTCTGATAATCTGCGATTTTTTCTGATGCAGAAGAAATATTTTCTGTAACCTGGCTTTGTTTCTGATCTATGTCTGCTAATTGTTTCTTTAAGTCTTCTGATTTGGATGCCATATACTGCATATAGGCAGAACATGCATTCTTATCAGCTTCATTTAATACAGTTAAATCACTGCATTTCCTGGTCCATGCGGCTGTATCAGAATAATCTTCTTCCGCATGTACCGGCAGATGCAGTGCAGTTAAGACAATGATCATCAATAAAGCAGTTATCTTATGTTCTGTTTTCTTTGAAATCATCGTTATCATTCTAGCACAAAGAAAAATATCTCTGATATGAATCAGAGATATCTGTTTTATGCATCTTTACTCTTTAATACTTCTACTTTGTTATAAGGAATTTCAATGTCATTTTCTTTGAACTTTTTTAATAGTGAGCGTCTGACATTACTGGCCGCAAGATATGAAGAATTCAGATCATTGGTATGAAGCGGAAAGGTCAGACGGATGCCGGAGGCATCAAATTCCTCTACTCTTACCGTAATTGGATCTGCGTTCTGTTTCTTTTCTTCTTCAGTGCGTATATCAATGACACCATCTGTATTCATGACAGTATCAATAATCAGCTTAATTGCCTTATCAATATCAGAATCATAACCAATATCAAAGCTGATATATCTTGTGTATGTAGTCTGTCCAAAAGCACGATCTTCAATAATTGCAGAATTCATGACACTGTTAGGAATAATCAGCTTTGTATTCTGTATTGTAGAAAGGATGGTATGACGGAATGTGATTTCTATTACAGTACCAGAGATATTCTTTTCTGGTAATGATACAACATCTCCTACCGCAAAAGGCTGATAGATGGCAATAAAGAAACCTGCGATAAAGTTACCGAATGTTTCCTGGGCAGCTAAGCCTACAACCACAGAGAAGATGGAAGTAGCTCCTAATACTGCTGTACCGAGACCCGATAAAGGACGAATGCCATCCAGTATGGCAAAGATAGCAATACACCAGATAATGAAATGAAAGATCTTGCCAAGGAAAGATAATGGCATTGTACGGCTTTCTGTTTTGTCGATTGCCTTTTTGAATGCCCTGCGTACAAGATGCGATACGAGCCAGGCAATGATAACAATAAAGGCACTGCGCAAACAGAACGCTAACAATCCATCCTGAAATATCTTTGAGCCAAAATCCCAGATTGTATCCTGTATGTCTTCCATAAAAGCCTCACTTCAATAACTGATTATATGCCTTCCACTCAGGCATATAGTATGAAACAATATCATAGAACTGTTTGGAATGATTCGGTACAAGAATATGTACATATTCATGTAAGAGAACATAATCCATACATTCTTCAGGAAAATGCATCAGTCTTACTGACATGGATATATGACTTCTGGCTGGTGTACAGCTTCCCCAGCGGGATGTCATATATTTGATTGTAATCTTTGGAAGAGATTTATGATTCTTACGGCATATTTCTTCATCCCACTGTTTTCTTTTTTCTTCTAACATTCCTGCCATCTTTTTACCAGCCGTCTGATAGTAAATGTTATCTATTGTT
>DXZE01000068.1 GCA_019415435.1 Erysipelotrichaceae bacterium | reverse complement strand
GTTATGGAACCGATTAAATGCAATGTAAAATACGATGAAACAATATGGGCAGGAAATAAGCTTGCGGTTATCAGAAAGAGAGAATGGCACCATGAAGGCACTTCATGGGAAATCAGTGCTCATAAAACATACAGTTCAACAATTGAAAATGGAGGATTAAAAGGCACCTCATTAACAGATGCAATCAATACTCATAAAGAAGAAATCATGGGTACTTCTGCAAGACGATTAAGAATTGCAATACTGGATGCCGCAAGTCCTCTTTCCATTCAGGTACATCCAGACGATGCATATGCATTAGCACATGAAGATGATGAAGGAAAGGCAGAAAGCTGGTACATCCTTGATGCAGATCCAGGCGCTTCATTAGTCGCTGGTTCTGATTTCAAGAGTAAGGAAGAAATCAGAAAGGCTATTGATACAGATACTATTGAGGATCATTTAAATCATATTCCGGTAAAACGCGGTGACTTTGTGGCAATTCCACCTGGAACCCTGCATGCCTTAGGTGCCGGCATACTTGCAATAGAAGTAGGAACCAATTCCAATACAACTTACCGCTTCTATGATTATCATAGAAAAGACAGTCATGGAAATGAAAGAGAAATTCACATTGAAAAAAGCCTTGATGTTGTAAAGCTTGGGACAAAAACTGAAAAGATCAGCAATCCTGAAACAGAACCTGTTGTAAACAAGGTTCTGACAGATATGCCGCGGCTAAGAGTCACATTAACAGATGTTCAGGGAGAATATACATTTAAACCAGATGGAAAAGGATTCTATACCCTTTCCGATGTTGGAAGTGATGCTTATTACATATGCAATGGAAAGAAGGAATCTCTTGCCTATACACAGAGTATTCTCATCCCTGCTTCATCCCCTGCTGTTACAATTTATGGAAATACCAGAATACTGATCGGTCAGTCAAAAGGAGAAGTTCATGAAGATCATATCTGCTGAATACAATGCTTTCTTTGAAGAAAAAAGAGATGGATTTAAACCTGATGTTTATTCCAGAAAATTAAAAGAATATGACTCCTATTATCTGAATTCCAAAGGCGTTAATCCAGATACCATTATGTATACCGTTTACAATGATCCCCGCAATACTGAAACAGATGGAGGCTTATTAAGCGGATTAACAATCCTGATGCCTGTAACAGTCAATGGAGAATGTGCTTTTACAAAAGGGCATTTCCATAAGGATCAGAATTGTGAAGAAGTCTATGAATGTCTGAAAGGTGAAGGATTATTAATGTTAATGGATCATGATGGCAATACCTGGTGTGAAGAAGTAAAGCCAATGAGCATTCATCATATCCATGGAGACTTAGCCCATCGTATAATTAATACAGGTGATGAACTGCTTGAAGTATATGCTGTTTGGCCTGTACAGGCAGGTCATGATTATGACAGTATCCTGAAACAGCCTTTTGGATACAGAGTCATGAAACATGATGGAAAGATTGAGGTAATCAAAAATGAGCAGCTATAACCGTTTTCCAACCACAGTTATTGAAAACTATGAGGGATCTGCCATCAGCGGCTGGAAAGATATTGTCTCTAAAATACAGAAAGAGATTCCTGATAAAAAGTATGTTCTGGCTATCGATACATATCCTGGTGTTGATGATGAGGAAGTATTGAATGCTGTTAATTCTTTACATCCATCTCTTTTCATCAATATGGAAGATCTTCTGTATCCTGAAGAAAAAACCGATGAAATGCTGAAACCATGGTTAACAGATGACAGAACGTTTGGAAAGATGTGCTTTTCAGATTTATCCTGTTTCCAGGATCCGGATAAGGTAAAGCAGGCTGTTTCTTCTGTTGAGAATGCAAATGGATTGATTGTTATCTATGGCTTTGGGGCAGCTTCTTTAACAAAACCAGACAAGCTTGTCTATCTTGATATGGCAAGATGGGAAATCCAGCTGCGCTATCGTGCAGGCATGTCAAACTATCATACCCATAACAGTGATGAAGAAATTCTTAAGAAGTTTAAAAGAGGTTACTTTGTTGAATGGCGTATCGCTGACCGTCATAAAAGAACCCTTTTCAATGATATTGATTATCTGATCGATACAAACAAAAAGAATCATCCGGTCATGATTACCGGTGATATGTTCCGTGAAGGTTTGCATGAAATTGTAAAGCAGCCATTCCGCTTAGTTCCATACTTTGATGCAGGTGTATGGGGAGGCCAATGGATGAAGGAGAAGTTTGACCTTTCTGCAGGTGAGAAAAACTATGCATGGAGCTTTGATGGCGTACCAGAGGAGAATTCCCTTTTACTCCAGTTTGGTGATGCAAAGGTAGAAGTTCCGGCAGAGGATCTTGTTCTCTTTGAACCGGTACATTTATTAGGTGAAAAGAATTATGCCCGCTTGGGGGCAGAGTTCCCTATCCGCTTTGATTTTCTTGACACCATGCATGGCCAGAATCTGAGCCTGCAGGTGCATCCGACGACTGATTATATCCATGAACAGTTTGGTATGGCTTATACCCAGAACGAGAGCTACTACATTCTCGATGCGGACAAAGATGCCTGTGTCTATCTTGGCACAAAGACAGGTACTGATCCTGATGAAATGATTGATGCTTTAGAGACATCTCAGAAGACTGGCGAACCATTTGATGCTGAAAAATATATCAATAAGATTCCTGCAAAGAGACATGATCACTTTCTGATCCCGGCTGGCACAATCCATTGTTCAGGTGCGAATTCTGTCGTTCTTGAGATCAGTGCTACCCCGTATATCTTTACCTTTAAACTGTATGACTGGGGAAGATTAGGTATGGATGGAAGACCTAGACCTATTAACATTGAACATGGCAGTCATGTCATTAACTGGGATAGAAATACAGAATATGTTAAGGATCATTTGGTCGATCAGTTCCATGTTCTGGAAGAGAATGATGACTATACAGTTGAAAAAACCGGTTTACATGAACTGGAATTCATTGAGACCTACCGCTATACAATTCAGACTGCTGTCACTATAGATCTTCAAAATACAGTTTCCATGTTAAACCTTGTCGAAGGTGAAGAAATATCCATAACTAGTGACAACAATAGTTTCAAACCATTTACCGTACACTATGCCGAAACATTTATTCTCCCGGCAGATCTTGGTGAAGTTACAATTAAAGCAGTAAAAGGCCCTGTTAAAATCATGCGTGCCTTTATTACAGACAGCCAGTCATAGTAAAAGAGTGGTCTTACATAACCACTCTTTTTTATATTCCGTATTCAAATGTACCTGTACAGACAGTATGAGCACCACCAGTGAGTATTACATGCTTTCCTACTACTTTTACATGCATGTCTCCTCCTGGAAGATTCACTGTGATTTCACTGCCTTCCCTACAATAGCCGTTTCATACAGCTGCCACGGCTGCGGCAAAGGTACCTGTACCACAGGCAAGGGGTGCCCCATTTCCTCTTTCCCACACTCTGATTCTTAAAATTGTAAAATCTACAACTCTGACAAATTCTGTATTTACTCTTTTCGGGAAGAAGGCATTATGTTCAAACTGAGGTCCAATCGTTTCCAAAGGAATAGAATCAATGGCATCCGCAAAGACGACACAATGCGGATTGCCTACAGATAAACATGTTGCTTCATATTGCATCCTCCTGGAAAAGAAAAAGTCCTTTAAGCATTCAGCCTAAAGGACGATTGTTATCGCGGTACCACCTTACTTCCCATATACATACGCATATGAACTCTCTTACCTTTAACGCAGGTCTATACGCAGAATACTCAGCTGTACGCTTCGTAATCCGGGCTAGGGAACACGTTCCTTTCTCCATGTTTCACCCTCTTTCACCTGACCGGTTTCTCTTCTTGAAAAAGGTTTGGAAAGTACTGCTTTCTTTCTCTGCATGCATGTATATTACGACCTTTGAAAGAGTCATGTAAGTGGTTCCTGTAATTTTATATATTTAATTTACATTATTTATATTTTTGAGAAATTTCAGAGAATACTTTATCCGCACTATTGGAATATAACTCTTCTGCATGAGCCATGTTCCATGCAAGAGGCTTGTCTTTTAAAGATGTTTCATATAGCTCTGTGATTCCATGATGCTTTATTTCTTCATATCCTTTACCTAAAGAGCCGGATATGGCAATGCATGGAACATGGTATTTCTCACAATGTTCGCCTACACCCTGCAGTACTTTTCCATATGCGGATTGCCAATCCGTGCATCCTTCACCCGTAATGACATAGTCTGCATCCCTGATAGCTTCATCAAAGTGTTCCAGATCCAGGACTGTTTCTACACCACTCTGCATCTTTGCATGTAAGAATACCGCAAAACCAGCGCCGCATCCCCCAGCTGCACCAGCACCCTTTATCATATCTGCATCAAAGCCAAAGTATTGGATCATCAGTTTACGATAGTGCTGCATGCCTTCTTCCAGTTCTTTCATCATTTCTTCATCTGCGCCCTTCTGAGGCGCAAAGGTATAAACCGCTCCATCTTTACCACATAATGGATTCTTCACATCACTTAAGAGAATAAATTCTGTTTCTTTTACTTCCGGCATCAGATCTTTAAAATCAATGGTTTCAATATACCTCAGATTTTCACCAGTTCCCTTCAATACTTCTTTTGAACCATTCAGGAAACGGATGCCTAAGACAGACAAAGCACCAGTACCGCCATCATTCGTCGCAGAACCCCCTAATGTGATATAGATCTTACGGCATCCTTTTGTTAAAGCATCTCTGATCAGTTCACCTGTTCCATACGTACTGGTAAGAAGAGGATTACGTTCTGATTCTTTTACTAATGGCAGGCCTGATGCAGAGGCTGTTTCTATGATGGCACTGCCATCATTAAGGATTCCATATTCCGCTTTTATATTTTTGAATAATGGATCATGTACTGTCAAAGATATTTTCTTGCCATGGCAATAAGAAACAATGGCATCCATCGTTCCTTCCCCGCCATCTGCCATAAGAAAGCTTTCATATTGTGCATCTGGTATATTCTTCCGCAAAGATTCTTCTAACAAAGTATTAATCTTATGATTGGAAAGGCTTCCTTTAAAAGAATCTGACGCAAATACAATTTTCATATTCTTTTCCTCTGTTTCAGTCAGTTTTCATTGTACAGTTGTTTGTTCACAGAATGTTAAGATTCCATGTATTTACAAGTTTTTCATCTAAAGTATAATGAAACTGCTATGAACAACGAAGATAAAACAGAACAGATTCCAACATTTGAACCTGAACAAAACGATCAGGAACCACACAGAAAATTAAATGTCACACATCTTGTGATCGTTATTCTGGTAATTGTGGCGGTGATTCTGCTTATTGTCTTTCTGTCAATGTTTTTCCATTCAAAGTCAGATGACAATAATACGTCCAAAGCAGAAGTCAGTGAGACAGCTGCACCATCACCTGTGCCGACACCAACTGCAACACCTGATGAAGACTTCTATCATGATTCTACACCTGGTGCTGATACAGATGATGATGAAGATAGTGAGACTGCAGATAACAAGAGTACAGGCACAGATACAGATCTGTCTCTTTATCAGACCTATGACAACATCAATCTGAATTCCGGTATTTCTATTACAGCAAAGGCAAATCAGGGGCATCTAAAAGTTATCGCGGAAGACGCAGATGGAAATCAGACCGTTCTTTTCGATGAAACTGGTCCATTTGATAAGTCTGATGTAAGAACGGATTTAAGTTCCGGTACATATTCTGTATCTATTTATACAGACGCAACTGGCTGGAGCTGGAGCTACAGTACGTATTAATCATGTTGACGGGATATGGTTCCCGTCTTTTATCGGAGATAGCGCAAGAAGACCCCTTACTTCAGGCAGGGGATGAATTGCGCCTCTTTTT
>DXZE01000067.1:2324-6352 GCA_019415435.1 Erysipelotrichaceae bacterium | reverse complement strand
TTTCCCGTCTAACCATTTAATTGTTTCCTTTTCTTTTACTTTATCAAGATATGTTGAGATTCTGTAATATTTTTCAGCTTTTTCTGCCCATGCACTTTTCTTTTCAGTCATATAAACATTGCTCCAAAGAATATTTTAGTAGCCTACTTAAATGCCTTTCAAGTACCTATAATTCATAAAAGGAGTATTAGTACTATGAATATAAATGAAGATTCTACCTTCCGCGAATTGTTCCTTTCTCTCACAGAAGCAAATGCAGCTTCAGATAACACGAATTTGCTGCGGATGCATCGTCTCATTCATTATGCACCAGAATTCTGGAACAAGCCATGGAAGGATATCAAGAAGGCCGATATGATAGCATGGCGCAGCAAGATGGAAAAAACAGAGCTTTCTACAACCACAAAGAACTATATCATCGCTCATGTAAAGCAAGTTTCGAAACATGCCTACATCTATTATGATCTTCCGGATGTCGCAAAATATCTCATTCCATTCAGAGCAAAGCTGGATGAGTATCATGAAATGCAAATCATTACTTATGAAAATTTCCGGCGAATGATTTCCAATGAAACAAATCAAGAAATTAAAGATTTTCTAATCTTTTTATTTATGACAGGGATGCGCAGAGGAGAAGCCCGAGCCTTATACCCCTCTGATTATGATTCAGAAAAGAAAGCAGTTCATATTTTTAAATCAATGAGAAGATACGAAAGTTCCCTGAAAACGACAAAGACCGGAACTGACAGATGGGTAATGCTGGATGATGCAACAGACGCATTGCTGCAGCCATATATTAAACGGAACGCAAAGTATATTTTCGGTGCAAAAGAAGGGGAAAAACCGCTTGGCCTTTCCACTGTTGCATCACATTTTTCTAAGGACGCTGAAAAAGCCGGATTGCCTCATTACAAAATCCATGCGCTTAGACACAGCAATGTTTCCCTATTGTGGAACGCAGGTGTTCCGGTGCCGGAAATATCCAAACGTGTTGGTCATAGGTCACCGATGATTACGATGGAAATTTACGCCCACATAATGGATATCCAGCAGCATGCTTCGGTAAACGCTCTGAATGAGCTGGTAAAGAAATAGTAGTATGCCTGAAAAAGCCCTCTATAGGGCTTTTATAACATTAAGAAATACTAGGATGAAGAGTTTTGTGCTGCTCTACTATTTCTTCGTATGCAGGAACTATCATTTGGCTGAATCTTTCTTTCATCCCATCAATGTAAAACTGCTTTTGTATGTCACTTGTAATCTTATACCCATCTTGTTCATTAGGAATTGAAGCAATAAAACTTTCTATTTCATCCATTTTATCTTCAATAATTGGTTTCATGTAGAGAACAGCTTTTTTTAGATTATCATCATCTATATGCAATAAGTCTTTGAATTGCAAAGGAGAACCATCATAAAAATATCCTGAATCAACGTTAAAATTACTTTGCTTAAATCTGACAGGATCATTCAGGATAGTCTCCATCTGATAATCTGACAGTTTACTTGAAAAAGAACCACCATTGTCGTAAACAGGAGCCATTTCATAAATATTTTTCCTATCAGTTAAAATTCCCCAGTTTCCTGAATTTCGGTCATTGTTTTTTATCAATGTATCAACAACCACCATATTCCAGAAATATTCTGTAGAATTTGGAATATCTGCTAATACAGGATTCAATTGAAGATTATATATAACCTCTTTTAAATTTGTTCCATGCAGTAATTTATCACTTGGGGTTAATGTTTCCTCTACAAGTTTATTTAGTTCTGGTTGATATGTGTTTCTTAATTCACGATACTCAACTAAGTAAATATTATTTTCAGCATCATTGAAATTTCGGCAGCCAACTACCAATTTTTCATCTATAAAGCCTAGTACTGTGTCATGAACAGGAATATTTAATATTTCGAATATATGACTGCCCAGATATTCAGAAAACACGGAAGTGGTATATGACATATCTTTTCGTTTCATATTCTTCATGGAACCAGGAAACTTTAAAATCCAAAGTGATCCGTCATATTCGACTTGCAATTTTCTGCCGGAATTTCCGCCGAACCAACCAACTACTTGTTTACAATTGTTAAAATTTATCATAGTAATCACAATATTTTTCGATCAACTTGTTTCTCTGATCAGTAGTCATAATATCCTCAATTACACACTCTTTTGTATAATGATCTAAAGCGTCAGCTTCATTAATATATGACCAATTACCCTCTTTATCATATTCTTCAAGATTAGCAATGATATCTTGAATAAATTTAACAGGCTTGAAATTAATGTTTACTTCTTCGTTAATCCAGTGTGCCATATAAATCTCCTAACCTAATGTCTTTACTAAGCGATAGAATGTACTCTTGGAAAGATGCAGCTTATTAATTGCTTTTACTGCCGTTATATTGCCCTTTTTCCAGTCCGCACAGACACGATCGAACTGATCCGGGTCAACTACAACCTTTGGTCTGCCAAACGTCTTACCGCGCTTTTTTGCGGCTTCTATGCCTTCCCTCTGCCGATCCAGAATATTCTTTCGCTCCAGATCATACATGGCCGCAAACACAGTCATCATGAATTGCCCGGTTGGTGTCTTGGTATCAATATTTTCTTTCTTGCTGATAAAAGTAACATTCTTATCATTGAACTTTTCAGTCAAGGTTAAGAAATCCTTTGTTGACCGGGCAAGGCGGCTGATAGATTCAACAATGATCGTATCTCCTTCCCGGATGTAATCTAACATTGCCTTCAGCTGCGGTCTGTCTGCTGTGCTGCCGCTGCATTTATCAATGAACATACGATCAACGCCCAATGCAGCCATCAGATCTTCCTGTCTGGCTGTATTCTGTTCTACTGTACTCACTCTTATATAACCAATTTTTTCGCCCATATCTGCCTTTCTGTGATCCGATTTGAGAATCTTTCTCCGGTATTTATCCGTATAACGAAAGATTTTTTTCTCTCAGAGGGTTGAAAAGCGTATCAAAATGCCTTATTTTTTGCTGATACGTATCATTACAATATTTATAACATTTTGGTACGCTTATATTCAAGTCCCATAAGGTAGGATATTTGAGACACGCCTACTTTCTCAGCATAAATGGCCCTGAGATATAGCTTCATCATATGTAACGTTATAAAAATTTTTTTTGCTCATTAATTCATCTGTACAAGGCATAAATATTTCTCCTTTTATAGTGCTTTCGTGCAAAGTTTGATGATTTCCTGATTGAGATGCAGAAATTCATCTGGCCGCGTATGACATTTATGAAACATTTCCCATTTTCCACCTTCAGAAGGATGTTTTACAGCAATACAGCCAATATAAGGATATTTTTCAAAGTAAGATGAGTACCTGTCCAGTATCACCTTTTCTTTTTCTGCCGGAACTACAACGAAGTTCTTATGACAGAATTCCGCATTATAGGCAGCCTGTGAGAACACTTTGTCTATATCTGCCAGCTTGAATTCAAAAGAAACGAATTCAATATGGAAACCACCTTTTGCATCCGGCACCTTCTCAATGGTGACAAGATCCATTGCACCATGTCTTGACTGGCATTCAAACTGATATGCCAATATATTTTTACGATACCCATATCCTTTCCAAAAGGTATCCCGCAATTCTTTTTCACTTATATATTTCATAATTGTTGCGATTCCTCATTCTCCTCTTTTTCGGCAGCTTCAGCTGCTTCCTTCTTTAGATCAGCTTGGATCAGCTGCTTTCCATATTCTCCTGTTGCTTCAGTGGCTGACAGCAATGAAAAGATTTTGTACTTTGGCAGCTCTTTAACTGATATTGCAGCCGATCCGCTCCTGGTATTCTTGTAGTACACATATCTGTTGTATGGATAGTAGCGGGTCTTAATTGGCATCTTCCGCTGTCGGAGTATTACAGCTTCAGAAAGCGACAAATGCCGCAGTTCGTCTTCTGTAATGACCGGAACTGTCTCATACTGTCCTTTCTCTTTGCTCCATGCAAGCTTCTTCCCGGCCATACCAGAGATTTTCTTCAGTGTATCCG
>DXZE01000067.1:0-2314 GCA_019415435.1 Erysipelotrichaceae bacterium | reverse complement strand
GAAAACTGTGTTCATGATATTTCCGGTAATTGCCTTGGCAACATCTTTCCCATAGGTATTATCCAGCTGGGAATACTCCTGAATGACAATATTCCACCGGACTCCTCTGAAACGAGAAGCAGCAAATACGGTTTCCGGATTGCTCAGAGCTGGAGATATACCAAATTCATCCCAGATGATATCAAACGGAATCGGCAGTTTCTGCTCTGCATACTGCCGGGAGGTTTTAACGATCTCATTGTAAAACTGCGTGACAAAGAGCGTTACAAACGGATAGAAGGTTGTCTTCTCATCGTGGACGATCATGAAGATAGCCGTTTTCTCCTTGGCGATTGATTCAAAATCGAACGAAGTACGGCATGTCATGCGCGCGATCTTCTCATTCATAGTTCCCAAAGCAATATGGTTATCAAAGGTCTTAAAAATATCGTTGTTTGAGTTGTTAGGGGCAGAATTATCAATCTGCGCCATTCCATACAGCTTTTCTTTTGCCTTGGATGTTTTCATCGACGCATTATCCAGATACCACTTCAGAAGTGTCTCCTTCTTAGCGCCAAAGGTATATTTGTTGAATGCTTCCGTCTTCATCAGTTTTATGTTCTGAAAATTAATCTGCTCATCATCCAGTTTGCAGACTTCTCCTGTTATCGGATCAAGATATTCATATTCCAGAAGAAAACAGATAATGCCCGACATAAGCGCCTGTGCCTGCTGCCAGAAGAATGGCTGTTTACTGTTCTTCTCTTCGCAAAGAATACGCGTCTCATCTTCCAGAAGCTCATATGCTTCAGAAAAATCCGGATGTGGTTGGTTCTCATAGTCTTTTTCAAGTGCCAGACGCAAGGCGGCTGATTTCTTCTGATTCGCAGAGATAATAGGGATATTTCTTTGATCATGAGATGCGTACAGATAAAGCAGCTCAGTATTTATCTTCAGAAGTTCTTTTTTTGCTTGTACAAAACTATCAGAATATTTGCACTTTGCTTCAGCTTCACGATATTTCCGGACAACAAGGCCGAATGGATTCCAGCATTCCCCTTTTTCTGGCTCAATCCAGTCAATCAGAAGCACCTTATATCCAAGGCGTTTCAGCGTTGATACGTGGTGGGCATACAGCTCACCTTTCAGGTCATTAACAAACATGCTGTGGCCAGCCATAGCAGTTGTTTCAATCATTCCCTCGATAACAGAAAAGGTTTTTCCAGAATTTGTTGTACCGATGATCAATGAATGATTGTCATTCGGTTCAACCCAAACCATTCTTTTTGATGTGAGAATCGGCAGACCGGACTTCCGGCATGTAATTCTTGCTTCATTTTCCGGTACGGATGCTCCGTCTGTAAGACTATCCGCGATTCGCCAGTAATGCAGCTCATTCATCTTTCTGGCATCGGATGCCTTCAGATAAAACATGAGCCTATTCCATAGCTTTTTCGCCGGATCAAACACAAAATCAGAGTAATCCCGTATATGCGGAATAAGGATTGCCGGATTCTTGGAATTCCCTTGCAGATAATAATTCTGTTGATCCATCAAAGGCATCGCCATAACCGCATAAATGCCGTTTAAGGCTGCAAGAATGATCAGCACATATATTGTCGGCAACCGCAAAAAGAAGCTGCTGTAGCCCGGTACAAACAGCCGTATTAAGGCGCTAATCCCTTTCCCTGCGAGATATAACCAGCACAGCATCATAAAAACAACAGCGCCCGTTCCGATCCAGAACTGCGGCGCTGCCAGATAATTTTTCTGATTGAAGTAAATGTGATTCAAATTTCCATATTTATTGAATTGCAGTCTTGCTAATCCCTTCTTTGCTTCATGCCTGGATGCAAGATGCGTATACTGCATCTTCTCTTCCGCTGTCAGGCTTCGTTTCGCTTTTCTTTCTGCCTGATTTGCTTTTGAAGGAAATATCAGCCACATCAGCAGCGGGATCAGACCAGCAAAAATTATGATCGCAGCATACTTAATATAGTTATCGTTACCTTGCCATCGCAGTATTGCCGGATCTAAACAAAACCGCTGCGCACTTCTCAGTGCTTCGTAGTCATAGTTAAATGACAGGAAGTAAGCAAGCTGCATTGCGAGAAACCACGCAGCGATAATATATAAAACAATAATACAAATCTTGAATAAAAATTTTTTCATAGCGTTTCAAAATACTGATTCTTCTGTTTCAGATATTCATCGATTTCCCAATCCAGTTCGCGCGCTCTGCTGTTGATCGCGCCCGCTGCACCTTTCGTGAATCTGGGAGCAAGTTTTCTCTGCATGATGTGGTAGTTAGCTTCTGTCTCTTATACACATCTGA
>DXZE01000066.1 GCA_019415435.1 Erysipelotrichaceae bacterium | reverse complement strand
ATGCTTTATGATGATAACGGCGTGTATTTTCTGACTGCAAAGGGCAAGGAGTTTTACACGCAGCTGATGGAGCAGCAATATATCAGTCTTTCCGCTGTTTCCGGAAAGTGGTGCATTTCCCTGGCGGGAAGAGTGGAAAACATCGGCAGGAAAAAGCTTGACGAGATCTTTCTTAAAAATGCTTATATGCAGGACATCTATCCGGAAAATACGCGGTCCGCTCTCGAGGTGTTCAGGATCTTTGAAGCCCACGGAAATTTCTTTGATATCAGCGATCCGGGACATGTGACAAGAGGAACCTTTTCCATTGGAAAAACATCGCCGGAAACCGGTGGATACAGAATCAGCGGCCGATGCAATGGATGCGGGAAGTGTCTTTCTGTGTGCCCGCAGTCTTGTATTGACTTGTCGCGGGCGCCAGCGGTTATTGAGCAGAATCAGTGCCTCCACTGCGGAAACTGTGTGCCGGTCTGTCCTGCCGGGGCAATATCAAAAGTGATGTAATTTACAATAGAAGGAAAATGCTTTATGCAGATATCAACCAAATTTACGATAGCGATACACATTTTGGCGGCAGTGGAATATTTCGGCAAAGAGGAGAAGGTGACCAGTGACTTTCTTGCGTCCAGCATCGGGAGCAATCCAGTGATCATCCGGAATCTCATGTCTGACCTCAGGAATGCCGGGCTGATTGAAATCAAGAGGGGGCCGGGCGGCATCGCCATCACAAGACCTCTTGACCAGATCACGTTTTATGACGTTTATGAAGCTGTAGAGAAGAATAAGGAAGATCTCTTTCATTTCCATGAGAATCCGAATCCTCTCTGTCCGGTTGGTCGGAATATCCACGCAGCGATGTATGACAAATTACAGGATGTGCAGAAAGATTTTGAAGAGAGCCTCAAAAAACATAAGCTCAGCGATGTGATTTCTGATCTTTACAGAGAGATAGAGAAGGCAGGATGTCATTGATTATCGTGAATTATTGGCCAGTCTTCATTATGATCATTTTAACCACCTCGAATTCGATGGGATAAAAAATCAGGCAGGTGCTTTTATGCAAGCGGGAAGGTGACTGATTCCAATAATGCGTGAGTACATTTTGAGTACACTTTGCGTGCGATATAGATCAACGTGATTCAGATGAGTGATAAAATCAAGAAAAAGGTGTGTAGACGCTACACATATTACGTGGCTTTCTTTATAGAGACTTGAGTTTGAATAATAATCTAATAGACTATCAGACACATGTCAGGCAAAGTCAGGGTTGAAATAACCCCTGACTAAGTCCAATGATCTGATAATTGCTTTCTTAAGAACAGGTGACGATTGATAAATATACTTCTGTATCTTTGCTATCAGGCCTTTTCCTGCATATCTGTGATTGATTCTGTCTTCCAGAACATTAAAGGCAGTCTTGCCATCTGTATTCAAAACTCTGTCTTTAGAAAGAACCATGGGTTTACTTAGAAACTTATCTGTCATTTCACTGTTGTCCTCTGGTATTGGATTCAGCTTGATGTAATGTGGATATCTTTTCTCTTCTCCGCTAGACAGAATTGCCATAAATGGCAGTTTCTCTATACTATTTCCTGTTTTTCCTGTTGTGCTGGATGCAGATCCAATATAGGCTGTATCTGCTTCATAAAACCTGGAATCCAGTATTCTTCCAGAATCAGAGGAAGCCATCAGGGCTCTGCATTTCCGGCAAAGAAGTAACGCTGTCTTGTAGTTCACATCCAAAGCACTGCTCATCTCTATTCCACTCATACCTTTGTTGGAAGAGAAGAAGAATTTAAGACATGCCTCTTCATCATTGGCAAATTTATGAGTGAATTCAATCATAGAAGGTTTCTTAGGTTTTCTAGTAGTTACAGACGTATAATTACCACCTTTCGGGTATAAAGATAATATTTGCATTTAAAATATACCTTAAAGGGTATAATTACTTATCGTAATAAAAATATTAATTTGCGAAGTGTAGGAATCGATAGTTATATCTATTGAATGTAAAATAACTATATGCTAATCTAGCAAAGTTAGTTTACACTGACTACAGGATAGATCTGGAGGAAAGTTATTATGACAATCAGAGATCTGAAGACAGGTGAGAGTGCAGTAGTAACAAAGGTTGGTGGAGAAGGAGCTCTTCGCCAGCATTTTCTTGATATGGGATTAATTCCTGGTGTAAAGGTTACCTTAGTAAAGTTTGCACCTATGGGAGATCCGTTAGAGTTAAGAGTAAATGGATACGAACTGACATTGCGCCTGAATGAAGCATCACAAATAGACTGCCGTAAACTGAATGATAAAGAAATCGCAGAGTTAGAAAAGAAGGATGAAGCACAGGAAGAACAGAAGCGTAAGCGTCTCAATGAAGACAAGGAACATCCGGGGCTTGGTGAAGGTGGAAGATTCCATGATAAGAAAACCGAACATCCTTTGCCGGATGATACAAAGTTAACATTTGCTTTAGCCGGAAATCAGAACTCTGGTAAAACAACTCTGTTTAACCAGCTGACTGGTTCCAGCCAGCATGTTGGTAATTTCCCGGGTGTTACCGTAGACCGCAAGAGTGGATCAATCCGTGGATATAAAAATACAGAAGTAACAGATCTTCCTGGTATTTATTCTATGTCTCCTTATACAAGTGAAGAGATTGTATCGCGTCAGTTTATTCTGAATGAAAAACCTACAGGTATTATTAATATCGTTGATGCGACAAATATAGAAAGAAATCTGTATCTTACACTTCAGTTACTGGATCTGGATGTCCCGATGGTCGTTGCCCTGAACATGATGGATGAAGTACAGGGTAATGGCGGTTCTGTTTTAATCAATGAGATAGAGGAAGAATTAGGTGTTCCTGTAATTCCTATTTCTGCCGCTAAGAATGAAGGTATTGATGAATTAATACGTCATGCCGTTCATGTGGCAAAGTATCAGGAGAAACCAGAACCAAGAGACTTCTGTTCCAAAGATGATCATGGTGGAGCTGTGCATCGTGCCATTCATGGTGTCATGAGTTTAATAGAAGATCATGCGGAAGAGGCAGGTATTCCTGTGCGCTTTGCGGCAGTCAAGGTTCTTGAAGGGGATGAAAGAATTCTGAAGTCTCTTGCCTTAGATGAAAACGAAAAAGATATGCTTGGCCATATTACCAGACAAATGGAAACGGAAAGTGGTCTGGATCATGCGGCTGCGATAGCAGAAACACGTTTCAGCTTTATTAATAAAGTTGTACAGGATACAGTTATCAGGCCGCATGAATCAAAGGAAAGAGAACGCAGCCGTAAGATCGATAAGATATTAACAGGTAAATATACAGCTATACCTTCCTTTATCCTGATTATGGGACTGATATTCTGGCTGACATTTAATCTGATCGGTCCTTTCTTACAGGATTTATTGGCCAGTGGAATTGACTGGCTTGGAAATGTATGTGCTGCCGGAATGAAAGCAGCCAATGTAAATCCGGCAATTCAATCGTTAGTTATAGATGGTATCTTTAATGGCGTAGGCAGTGTATTAAGCTTCTTGCCTATCATTGTTGTCTTGTTCTTCTTCCTTTCTTTACTGGAAGATACAGGTTATATGGCAAGAATTGCCTTTGTCATGGATAAACTGTTAAGAAAGATAGGTTTATCCGGAAGGTCTATGGTTCCGATGCTGATAGGATTCGGATGTTCTGTTCCTGCGGTTATGTCTGGCAGAACATTACCTTCAGAACGTGACCGTAAGATGACAATCATGATGATTCCATTTATGTCATGTTCTGCCAAGTTGCCAATGTATGCTTTCTTTACAGCAGCCTTCTTCCCGGGACATGGTGCATTAGTCATGATTTCTCTGTATCTGATCGGTATTGTGACAGGTATTCTTATGGCATTATTAACAAAGAATACTGTATTTAAAGGAGAAGCAGTTCCGTTTGTCATGGAGCTTCCAAACTACAGAATGCCTAGTGCAAAGAGTGTAGGACAGTTATTATGGGAGAAGGCCAAGGACTTCATTACCAAGGCATTTACCGTAATCTTCGTGGCTACGATTGCTATATGGTTCCTGGAGCACTTCACACCACAACTGCAGTACACAACTGCTGCTTCAACAAGCTTACTGGCAATCATAGCCGGATGGATTACTCCAATCTTCCGTCCATTAGGATTTGCAGACTGGAGAATCTCTACTGCCTTGATTTCAGGCTTTATGGCAAAGGAAAGTGTAGTATCTACACTGCGTATCCTGTTTACACCAGCTTCTCTTACAAGGGTATTAACACCTGCAACATCGTTTGTATTACTTGTTTTCTGCCTGTTATATACACCATGTGTTGCGGCAATTGCGTCTATTAAAAGAGAACTTGGAACACGCTATGCGGCTGGAACAGTTGTATTCCAGTGTGTTATAGCATGGATTGCGGCATTTATTGCACATCTGATTGTTCTTGCTTTCTGAGGAGTAAGTATGCTTGCGGTCATTATTGTTGCTGTAGTTGCTGTTCTTATGGTTACTGGCATCATTTCTTTACGTAAAAGAGTCACAAAAGGATGCTGTGATACCGGAGATGACAATAAGGTAGTTCGTGAAAAGACAGATGAGAATATCAATGATTATCCGTATTCCAGGAAAGTACATATAGATGGCATGCATTGTGATAATTGTGTAAAGAGAGTAGAGAATGCATATGCTGAAAAGGGTTGCTATGCAAAGGTCAGCCTTAAGAAGAAAAAAGCAGTCGTTTATATGAAAAAAGAGTTATCCGATGAAATGCTTACGGCTATACCGGTAAGAATCGGATATGATGCGGAAATTGAAAAGGTATGAAGTAAGACATCCTGAAAATTATTGACGATTTATGATTCGGGCGTATGATTATTGCTGGGAATGAAGTCTCCCTGAGAGTAATCCAAACCGCTGAAACAGCTGATGACTTCTGTAATGCTTTTTGCATTGCGGAAGACATCAGTTTTTGTTTTCCGTGAAGAAAGGAAAGAATATGTTATTCAGTTTATCGATTATCATTCTGGGAGGGTTGGCTTTCGGATGGCTGGCATCAAAGCTTCATCTTCCTTACATTGTCGGCATGATTGCCGCAGGAATTGTTATTGGACCATATGTTTTGAACTTATTGGATCCAACTGTATTAAACATATCCGGAGACTTAAGAAAGATTGCCTTGATTATCATCATTGCCAAAGCCGGATTAACTCTGGATATCAATGATTTAAAGAGAATTGGAAGACCAGCTGTATTGTTATGCTTTCTTCCTGCGACATTTGAAATAACTGGCTTTCTGCTGTTTGCATCATCACTGATGCATGTCACAACATTACAGGCTGGTATTCTTGGTGCTGTTATGGGAGCTGTATCACCAGCAGTTACAGTACCAAGACTAAGTAAATATATTGATGAAGGCTATGGAGTAAAGAAAGGTATTCCGCAGATGCTTATTGCCGGAGCAAGTGCAGATGATGTATATGTAATTGTTATCTTTACTGCTTTATTAAGATTGGAAGCTGGCGGCAGTGTGAATGCGATGAGTTTCTTACAGATACCCGAATCTATCATTCTTGGAATTGTACTAGGTATTGGAATTGGATGGATACTATCCATCTGGTTTAAGAAAGTACATATCCGTGATTCTTTGAAATTAACAATATTACTGACAGTAGGGATGCTGCTGTATTGGCTGGAAGATGAATTGGATGGTGTGATTGCTATCAGTGGATTACTTGCGGTCATGACAATGGGAATTACCATGAACCATCTCACACCAATACAGGCAAAACGGTTATCTGTACGCTTCTCCAAGCTATGGGTAGCCGCAGAGATATTCCTTTTTGTATTAGTAGGTGCCAGTGTTCAGATCAGCTACGTCAGTCAGGCTGGTTTAGGTATGATAGCCATGTTATTTATTGGATTGATTTTCCGTGAAGCAGGTGCGTATCTATCCATTATTCATACAGGTTTAAATAAGAAAGAACAGCTTTTCTGTCTGGTCAGTGAACTTCCAAAGGCAACTGTACAGGCTGCGATAGGAGGTATTCCTTTAGCAATGGGTTTATCCTGCGGGAATACAGTATTGACGATGGCAGTCATATCCATATTAATTACTGCTCCTATAGGAGCTTTTGGCATGGATGCCTTATATGCAAAGTGTCTTCATAAAGATTCTATTGCATAGAATGTACTCTTGATTTGCCATAAGAGTGTATACTTACCCAGGAAAATCATGAATATTTTACAAGGATCATATATCATTAAGGAATTCTCTGACCAGGGCGCAGAGTATTATCGCCTTGCGGGAAGAGAATATTTTAACACGCCGTGAGCAAGAAATCCCCCACCTCTACAGGTGGTGGGATGAATT
>DXZE01000065.1 GCA_019415435.1 Erysipelotrichaceae bacterium | reverse complement strand
AGATCAGTGACAATCAATCTGATCTGCGTATGGTCATTTCATGAGAGGCATAACATACTAGCCGTGACATGAATATCATATTTATTAAGTATAGTTTTTATTTTCTGACTATAAATTGTTAAATTTGAAATTGTAAAATATTGAGGGATCTTTTTTAGCGAGTTCTTCTCATGGAGCTCTGAGAATTTTCTACAGATAGCATCAATAGTTTCAATATTTATTAATGGTTCTCCGCCAAAAAACATGACATTTTCAATATCATTAACGCCTTGTGAAACAAGGATATCCAAAAAATCCTGTGCATCTTTGATCGTCATGTCCGCAGGTTGGTATCCATCATACTTTCCTTCATTTGCGTAACAATATTTACATGCTAAATTACACCTTGTGCTCACAATAAAAGTTAGCTTTGATAATTTTCCAGATTCTTTCCAATTAGAATGAAACGGTTCTGGTGCGGTTTCTTCTCCTAATAGTTTTAGCAAAGCAATGAAAATTTCACTTTTCTTATCACATCCATCTTGTTGCCAATTAGCTATATGAACTGCATCATTAACATTAATCTTTAAAACCGTATTAGTTGGAGCATCATATAAAAATGCATGATTTTTAACCATAGAAATCATCACATGCAAATTGTGTGATGTAAATCTCTCATTATTCATTAGCATACCTAAAAGTTAATTCAGTATTATTTCGTAACAAGTAAAGTCAAACTCCAGAAGCAAATGCCTCTTACATTGTTCAGCGTAAAACAACTAATAAAGGAATACACCTGTTGGGAGTATTCCTTTATCATTTAGAAGCCAATACAACCACTGCCGCAATTTCCTATCACAGAGTTAATATTTATTTTTAAGTTATCCTCTGCTTCAGTAAGTGATACGTTTTCAGCTTTGATTGTCATTGTACTATCCTCCTTTACTAGGCAGTATAACACATACGTTAATTGCTTTATTCAAAAATTTAACTGTAAACTTTTTCAACAGTAGAACTACACTATTTCGGACATAGAAAATCTCTATTTCATCTCGTTATTTCTGATTTTTTGATCCATTGAGTGCCATTAGTTCTATGCTGTATGTGGTTCTAACAGAACTTCATTTGAAGCGGATTTCTGATCTAGCCATTGATAGAAAGAATACTGAAATTCATGCTAATGATTACTATCATACTGAATTCCCGATCAAATACTGATTACTTAAAAAGAAACGCTGTCTCATTTTTTTTGTTAATAGCGTTTCTTTTGTTCTCATGACAGAAATGGGCTCCTTAAAAAGCTGAAATGCTTAATAAATAGACAATATGTAAAAGCCCTCCATTAACTTGTGTGTTCGAGGATCATCCCGCATACTTGTTATTGGCTAAAAACGAGATGGGGAAGTTGCCTCATCCAAGAAAGGAAGGCCTTTACATGATAGCATACGTTGGAATTGATGCACACACCACAAACTACACACTCTCTACTTGTCTTGAAGGATCCGCAGTATCAGTGAATACAAATACGTATTCCCCTGCTGTTGCCAACATCGTGAACTACTGCAAGGGAATCCGCAAAAAGTTCGGAAATGATACAAAGATCATAACCGGGTATGAAGCCGGATGCCTTGGTTTCAAGTTGAAGCGTGATCTTGAAAAGAATGGCATTACCGCAAAGGTTCTGGCTCCTGCATCTATTACGGGGACAGAGATAAACAGACGCCGCAGGAAAAAGACTGACAAGCGTGATGCCAAAGCGATTGCCAAGGCATTGAAGAACCATGAATACAGTGAAGTTTACACACCGGATGAAGAAGATGAAGCTGTTCGTGATTACATCCGTATGGAGCAGGATCATAAGAAGCAGCTAAGGGTGATCAAGCAGCAGATCTGTGCGTTTACAACCAGACATGGGTATCAGTATACCGATGGCAAAAACTACGTAAGCGTCAATATAGCCACGTATAGAAAATAAGGACTGTTCTGAGTATCTTATGTGTGTATCAAGATTCAGAGCAGTTCTTTGAAATTTGAAGATCTTGTGGCAGATCAGATGCGTATGGCAGACATCTCTGGATATCTTCTTCATGAATGCCTCCATCAACTGAAGCTCTTGCCATCTGATCAATCAGCCAGGCAAGATATTTCTCTGGGTTCAGGGAATTCATTCTGGCCGATATTAAGATCGAAAAGTACATGCAGGAGTATTTAGCTCCATGCTTTGTATCAGCGAACAGAAAATTTTTCCTCGCCAGGACAAAAGGTTTTATTCCTTCACGCTCAGCCAGATTATTATCCAGTCCAACCCGCCAGTCGCTCAGATAATACATCAGCTTGTCCCACTGATTCTTTGCGTATGTTATCGCCTTTCCAAGCTTTCCGCTGGTCATGAGTTTCTCATCCATGTAATCCAGTTGTTTCCTGAGCTCTTCCCATATTGGCTTTTCTTTTTCCTGCCTGATCTTGAGAATAGTCTCCGGTGATGCCTTGGCTTCATTCAACTGTTTCTCTATACCATAGAGCTTGGAGTATTCATCCAGAAAGCGAATGATCAGGCCAAAGGAAGGATTGTTATCAAGAAGCTGTTTGATCTCTTCTTTATCTTTCAGGCTGCTGTACCTTGCATAGAGATCGGTATAAGCTTTCGCCGCTTCTTCAAATTTTCTGCGGCAGTGTGCGCTGCACCCGGCATGAGCACTGGCAGCCTCATACTTGTCATATGCCTGATACCCATCTGACTGAATGACACCATGAAAATCATGTCCCAGGATCTCATAGATAAAGCTGTATGCCCTTGAGACATTATAAAAGTACAAAGCCATCTGCTTTGTCTCGTGTTCTCCGCTCATGGCAAGCCACGTATAGCTCTTTTCTCTGGATCCGTTACGGATATCTTCCAGAACCTCAAGCGATGTTTCGTCCATATTGAGAACTTTACAGTTTCTCAGATCCTCAGTCATTCGTTTGATGATGGGATCCAGATACAGCTCTGCACACTTCATCAGCCAGCCGCACATTACCTGGCGGCTGATTTCAATTCCTCTGGTCCTGAGATCTTTGGATAAGCGATAGATGGGAACGGCGACCAGATATTTCTCATACGCAATGTGGCTGATCACAGAAGCTGAGGCCAATGAATTCTGAATCGGCTTTACAGGCAGGCAGTCTGTATTGCCATGATATGTCACGCAGTTCATATTCTGGTCATTGCATGAATGACATGTATAGTTATGGATTCTTACACGGTGCAGAACATACTCCTCCGGGATATGCTCAAGCCATTCAAAAACAGTAGGAGCCAGCTCTCCCATTGGTTTACCGCATTTTGGGCAACTCTTATCTTCAAGTTCAATATCCGGTTCATCAATGATGCGTACATTCTTCAGCTTTGCATTCTTGCCATGCCTGTGCTTTTTACTCGGCTTAACAATAATATCATCCCCAGATGGCTCTTTCTTCTGATCAGCAGAAGCCGTATCATCAATCGCTTCTGCCTCGTTAAACAATGACAGCTGATCTGGTGAAACATGTGGATTATGTTCATTGTGCTTAATGCCAAAAACTCTGCGTCTCAAAGCTTGATAGTTTTCTTCAAGTGCAGAGTTCTTGACAGCCAGGGAATAAGCAAATGATACCAGGGCATCATGGCTCATATTATCGAGATTCTTTTTGAATTCTTTCTCATCTATCATTGATTATATTATACATTCTTGCATGCATTTATACAACAGTATTAAAGCCTCATATATAATCTTTTTTGACAGGCTGAAAAGCACTTTTCTGTTCAATCTTCAGACCGTCCAGAAGCCATCCGAGCTGCTGCTCACTGATCATGACAGAGTGGTTGGCATCATCCTTTTTCCACTTGAAATGGCCTTTCTCCAGACGTTTATACAACAGCCAGAACCCTGTGCCGTCAAAGTAAAGGCACTTCAGCTTCGTTCTGTCACGATTACAGAAAAGATACATCGAATGGTCCATTGGGCTCTGGTGCAGCTGTGACTGAATTAATGCGGCATAGCCATCAATCCCTTTTCTCAGATCAGTAACACCGGTCACAAGATACAGCTTACCGATCTTGTCAAAGGGCATCATAGATCTCTGCAGAGGCGAATGATTCTCTGCAGTTCCAGATCGGAAATGCCATCATCATAAGAAACCTGAATGCCATTGAAACTTACTGTCGTCTCAGTAGGATGACTGATAACAACAGGACATAACTGACAGGCACTGTCATCCTGGTATTTATTCTTAAAATAGTAAAAAGCCCGTGGCTTCATCCCGATATGACTGCAGAACTCTTTGACAGACTCACCCGATAATTTAAACTGATCCCAAAGCAATTTCCATTCTTCTTCATTCATAAAAAAACAGGACCTCCTTTACTGCATACAGTATCGGAAATCCTGCTGTTTATTGAAAGACGGTGTTACTTTGACGCTTACAAAACTACTGGACAAAGAAGCACCTGAAGTGGCTTAAAGAACTTCCTCTGGAGGGGATCAATAAGGAAACGCTGGATGCTTACCTGCTTTCTTATGAAACAGTTAATGATCGTCTGGAACAGCTGAACAGACGCATTGAAGAGATCGCTGAAAAGGATAAATACCGTGAGGCAGTGCATAAACTGACCTGCTTTAAGTCGATTAAGGTCCTTACTGCTCTGGCTTTGATTGTGGAGATTGGGGATTTCACCAGATTCGTCAAGGCAAAGAACTTTGCGGCATTCCTTGGCCTGGTTGCAGGGGAGCTCAGCAGCAGTGACAATCAGAACCAGACAGGTATTACGAAGCAGGGAAATTCGTTTCTGCGCAAACTTCTTGTGGAATGTGCACAATCCTTCTCACGGGCATCGTCTGGCAAGAGCGCAGCCTTGAAGAAACGCCAGGAAGGAAACACAGCTGAAATCATTGCCTATGCGGATAGAGCAAATGAACGCCTTCGCAAGAGGTATCTGCACCTTGTGCTGCACAACCGGAAGTGCCATAACAAGGCAACAACGGCAGTAGCACGAGAGCTGGCGTGCTTTATATGGGGCATGATGACAGGCAATATTCATACCGCTCTTGCTTAATATACTTTCCTTCATTACAAGAATGATAGACAGCAGCTTGATATAGCACAAATAAGGAGAATGTGAATGACTTGAACAGTAATCAAACCGATGAATCACAGCAATACATGAATAAATTGAGGGCATCAGGAAGGAGTCGTCCGGATATAAATTGGACGGTTCAGCTATCTGCGATTCAACTATGATGGCACTGATTCCTGGTGATCCACGATTTTAGACAGCAGAGCTGGCGGCGAAACCATTGGCCTGTGGGGTGGGAGAGCAATTGTCCCTGATACACGAATAACAGAATGGCTAACTACCGCGAACTGTTTACAATCCGGAACTCTTTCCTCGTGCCCTCAAATAGTAAAAGAAGATATTAGCCAAAATTGAGAATTAGCCCTTGACAGCGGCTTTTACATAACAGTTGTTAATACAAAGTACAGTACTACTCCAAAAAGGAAACCAACTATAGCTATGTATAAATATTTCTTATTTTTCATCTGCAATAATCTGGTTTATACCCATATGGCGGGTATCCGATGCATACGGCTGTTTTATCAATAGTAATTGAAGAAGTTGACTTTTTGCCAACAACCTGTTTTATTGCATATGCCACCCAATCTGCTCCAGACTTTCCTGTTGCAGCAACTACTATCCCATCAACGACACTTGTAATTAAATATCCTACTAATGTTCCTCCAATAAAAACTGCTACAGAAGTCGAAATTACCGCTCTAGTCCTGTAAGGGACTTGATCCTGAATACTTGTTCTGACAAAATTACCATCTTTATCAATCCTATAAGTGATATATTTGCCTGCATATGGAGAATCCTCTCCCAATTCATACTCCATCTGCTCTTCTGTAACAATTTGAAAGTTATCATTTGAATTATTAGAATTATCAGCAGCATTAATACTTACTGAAAATACGCAAATAGAAATTGCAATGGCCATTATTGATGTAATTACTTTTCTAAACATAATATACCTTTCTGATTTTTGCATTAGTAACAGTCAAAGCTTTACAAGAAACTATCAATTGTAAATGCCAATAAATCTATCAATAGAAAATGTAGTAATAATACGTGTTTCTGAATACTTCAATATTTTTTAGCTTTTTTCAAATCATGAAGCAAGGTATCAGAAAAACATTTATCACATGCATTGGCAACAGAATTATTTACTTCTAAATAATTAATAAATTCCAGTCTTATACCTAGAGACGCACATATTAATTTTTCCTTTCATAAAATCCAGGATTCTAAATATAGTTTATGAGAATAACAATATTTATTACAGTCTTATATATTAATTAAATATTTTGTATAATAAATGTTTAGTGCATGATAGAATTAATTTTTTCTAAAGGGCATATTAACAAATTGGTGAATTCTATGGTTACTGTACTTGTTCAGGTACAGTAATGCTAAGCTGGCCGATTACCATCATTCATGTAAAGTGAATTTCATGGATGATAAAGTGAATGGCACAGCTGATTTCGATGAGATCTCCGAGAAAATACAATCGTTGTTTCCTTACCAGAAGGATAAGGTGATTACTACCATTAATGATTTTCTGGACCTGAATGAGAAAACAAGTGAATACTCTTTTCGAGTTTGTCTGTTATGCCTCTCATGAAATGACCATACGCAGATCAGATTGATTGTCACTGAT
>DXZE01000064.1:234-6801 GCA_019415435.1 Erysipelotrichaceae bacterium | reverse complement strand
TTTCTACTCCTCCTCTTTTTTTTGTTTTATTATTATTCCCTTTGGTTATATAATAAGCGGCGTGAGGCTTTTATGAATGATTTAGTAATACAGACAAATAGTGTAGAAGAAACACATCTGCTTGGTGTAAAACTAGGAAAAGCAGCGAAAGAAAACATGGTATTCCTTCTTGATGGTGATTTAGGGGCGGGCAAGACAACTCTGACCCAGGGTATTGCCAAAGGTCTTGGTGTTAAACATAATGTCACTTCACCGACCTTCACCATTCAGAAGATTTATCATGGTACAAAGATGAACCTTTACCATATTGATGCATATCGTATGGAAGGTATCGAACAGGATCTTGGATTTGATGAATATTTGTATGACGATGGTTTAACAGTTATTGAATGGTCGCAGTTCATGTCATATCTGATTCCTGATACATATCTGAAGATCTCTATTCGCCTTTTGGAAGAAAATAAAAGGGAATTCAGATTTGAAGCTGTTGGTGATGAATATAAGAAACTTCTGGAGGATATATCGGAATGATTACATTATGCATGGATACAAGTCATACATGGCTTGTTTTAGGGCTGATTCAGGATGACAAACTGATTGGCAAAGTACAGAAGAAATGCTGGAAGAAACAGTCTGAGGAAATCTTTCCTGAATTGATTAATCTTCTGGATGAAAATGGTCTTCAGTCAGATGATATTGATCAGATCGTTATAACTAAAGGACCGGGATCGTACACAGGTGTCAGAATTGCAATGACAATTGCCAAGGTATTCTGTGCAATGCGTGACTTGCCTTTATATACATTAGGCACTTTACAGTTGTATGCAGGCTTGAAAAAATGCCGTGTTGTAACGGATGCCAGAGGGCATCGCGTCTATACGTGTGCTTACGATCATGGCAAGCCATTAGAAGAAGTAAGAGCTGTTGCAGATGATGATCTGCCTGAAGATGATTATGAAGTTATTGGAGATGGCAGCCTGATTGGCAAAGAAGATAACTGGCCGGATATTGCGGAGAACTTTCTCGCATTAAAGGGCCTTTGGGAAAAGGCCGATAATGTACATCTGGTAGTTCCTGAGTACCTCAAGTCATCTGCGTCTTATCTTCCAAAGAAGAAGGCATGATCAGACAATTCAGAACAGGCGATTTAGAACAAATCTGCAGAATAGAAAAAGAGCTATTCGCTGAAGATGCATGGGATTCAGATACATTTATGAAAGAAGTATCTTCAAATCCATTTGCCTTCTTATATGTATATGAGCTGAATCACAGAATCATAGGATATGTGGATCTCTGGATCGGCTACGAAAATGCAGAAATTGCAAATATTGCAGTGAATTCTTCTTATCAGCATCAGCATATTGGATCCGCTTTAATGGATTACTGCATACAGAAATGCATGCAGAATAATTGTGTAAACATATCTCTGGAAGTCCGGATGTCCAATCTGAATGCAATAGCACTATATGAAAAAACAGGATTTACCAAAGCCGCAAAACGCAGACATTATTACAGTGATGGTGAAGATGCATGGCTAATGGTAAAAGAATTAGGAGGTTCAGCTTATGACAATGCTGCTGGCAATTGAGTCAAGCTGTGATGAAACAGCATGTGCAGTCGTAAAAGACGGCTGTGAAATATTATCAAATATCGTATCCAGTCAGATTAATGTGCATACATTATATGGCGGGGTAGTACCGGAGGTAGCTTCCCGTATCCATGTAGAGAATATTTCTACAGTCGTTACAGAAGCAGTAAAGCAGTCTGGTGTAACAATGGATCAGATTGATGGCATTGCCTTTACACAAGGACCTGGCTTAATAGGATCCCTGCATGTAGGTGTACAGGCTGCCAAAACACTGGCATTTGAATTTCATAAGCCTCTGATTCCAATCAACCATATGACAGGTCATATTTATGCAAACCGCTTTGCATTAGATCATGATCTCAAGTTCCCGTTACTTGCCCTGGTTATATCTGGAGGTCATTCACAATTGGTATGGATGCCGGATGACTGGACATTCCAGGTAATCGGCACAACCAGAGATGATGCTATTGGTGAAGCATATGATAAGGTTTCACGTGTACTAGGAACAGGATATCCTGGTGGACCTGTCATTGATAGGATGGCAAAGGAAGGTAAGCCGCATTACAAGCTGCCTACACCGCATGTAGATGGAAAATATGACTTCTCATTCTCAGGTCTAAAGACCGCAGTTTCCCAGATGATTGCCCGTGAAGAAAAGGCTGGCAGACCTGTCATCAAGGAGGATGTCGCTTATGCATTCCAGGAAACAGCTTTACAATCTATGACTGGTAAAACATTGCAGGCAGTTGAAGACCTGCATCCGGCTATGGTTGTTACAGCTGGTGGTGTAGCTGCAAATTCAAGATTAAGAGTCATGTTAGCAGAGGGTATGAAGAAATATCCTGATGTTGAATTATCTCAGCCTCCGATCAAATACTGCACGGATAATGCAAGTATGATTGGTGCAGCAGGCTATATTGCTTATAAGCATCATAAATTTGGCGATTTCAGTGTTTCTGCAGATCCTGGATTAATGATGCCGGGCGAAGAATAATAAATTTATTTTAAGATTTTTTTCACAAAGTTCTTTTCCAATGTTACTATTGTTACGGTGATCAATTATGACAACAACGGAAAGAAAAGTACCAAAGGCTACATTGCAGAGATATCCGGTATACCTGAAAGCATTGCGTAAATTGAAAGCAGAAGGCGTAACCAGAATCATGTCACGCCAGCTGGCTGACTATGTATCTATAGAATCAACTACGATAAGACGTGATTTCAGCTTTCTTGGAAATTTAGGTAAACAGGGATATGGATATAATGTGGATGATCTGATTAGAATCTTTTCAGATGAACTTGGCGTTAACTTTGATGAAAAAATCATACTGATTGGAGCAGGCAACCTGGGCAAAGCATTATTGAACTATAACAACTGGAATCATGTTGTTGGTGAAATTGTATGTGCGTTTGATCTGGCACCAGAAAAAGTACATGGTGCTTCTGTTCCGGTCTATGACTTAAAAGATATATCAGCAAAGATGCCTAAGGGATGCCGTATTGCGATACTTTGTATATCACAGGATGTACAAGAAACAGTCAATCTGTTAGTAAAGAACGGTATCAAGGGATTTGTAAGCTTTACAGTGGATCACTTCTCTGTCCCGCCAGGTGTATATGTAAAGCAGGTAGATGTGGTTTCGTCTATTCAGGAACTTGTTTTCGAAACGAATGCCATGAAGAAATAGAAGGAGTTTAATATGCCGACAGAAATCAGTATCCGTGAATTATACGGATTAGTTCAACAGGGAACAGAATTGGAAAAGGACCAGCTGGAATATGTACAACTGCAGGGGTGGGTACGTTCCAACCGCTTTGGTAAGAATGTATCATTTATTGCATTGAATGATGGTACTTATTTCAAGAATGCACAGATTGTTTATTCTGCAGATTCGCTTTCCAATTATGAAGAAGTAGGAAAGTATCTGACTGGTACTGCTTTAACTGTAATCGGAAGATTTGTAGTTACACCTGACGCAAGACAGCCATTTGAAATTCAGGCTACAGAAATTGTTCTGGAAGGGGCATGTGACTCCTCTTATCCACTTCAGAAGAAGAGACATTCTTTTGAATATCTGCGTGAGATCGGACATCTGAGACCAAGAACAAATACATTCTCTGCGGTATTCCGTGTCCGCAGTGCACTTGCAATGGCAATTCATACATTCTTCCAGGAACAGGGCTTTGTGTATGTTCATACACCATTAATTACATCCAATGATGCGGAAGGTGCAGGTGAAACATTTACTGTTACAACCCGTACAGATGGTGATTATGCCAGTGACTTCTTTGGCAAGCATGCAACATTGACAGTATCCGGCCAGTTACAGGCAGAGGCATTTGCCCTGGCTTTCCGTGATGTATATACATTCGGACCTACTTTCCGTGCTGAAAACTCCAATACAACCAATCACCTTGCGGAATTCTGGATGATTGAGCCGGAAATGGCTTTTGCGGATCTTGAATATGACATGGATGTTATTGAAGACCTGATTAAGTACTGCATTAACTATGCATATGCAGAATGTCCTGAAGAAATGGAATTCTTCAATGAAAGAATTGACAAGGGACTTAAAGAAAGATTGGATAAAGTCAGACATTCCGAGTTCAGACGTATGTCCTACACCGAAGCAATTGATATCTTAAAGAAGGCTGTCGCAGATGGTCATAAGTTTGAAAACAATCAGATTGAATGGGGTATGGACCTCATGACTGAACATGAACGCTACATTACCGAACAGGTAGTAGATGGCCCGGTATTCCTGACAGATTATCCAAAGGATATCAAAGCCTTCTATATGCGTCAGAATGACGATGGCAAGACTGTTGCGGCAGTTGACTGCCTGGTACCGGGTGTGGGTGAATTAGTAGGCGGTAGCCAGAGAGAGGAAAGACTCGACGTTCTTGAAAAGAGAATGGATGAGTTAGGAATGAATAAGGATCATTATCAGTGGTATCTTGATTTGAGAAGATATGGCGGCTGCCAGCATGCAGGATTTGGTGTTGGCTTTGAAAGATTAGTTATGTATATCACTGGTATGGAAAATATCCGTGATGTCATTCCATTTGCAAGAACACCACGTAATCTTGAATTCTGATGATTTGATAGAGAAGTGAATGTACTGTAAGATATACAGGCATTCGCTTTTTATTAGGTATAGGTGGTGGAGTATGCTTTATTCCGTAACAAAAGCATCAAAGTCTTTTGGTGCAGATACAGTATTTGAAGATGTTTCCTTTGAAATTAAAGGAAATGAAAAGATAGCAATCGTTGGACGTAATGGATGTGGCAAGACTACGTTTCTAAGATGTATGGCTGGGGAAGAATCATTCGACTCTGCCTCCATCAGTAAACAGAACGGTATTACTATAGGCTATCTTGCCCAGAAGGTACTGGAACATGATGACTGGACTGTTGAAGAAGAATTAAAGACTGTTTATAAGAAAGTATTTGAACTTCAGGATAAGATGCATGAACTGGAAGAAGAAATGAGTCGAGATGCATCTGAAAGAGTATTAAATCAATATGCCAAACTTCAGGAACAGTTTGAATCCATGAATGGCTATAACTGGGAATCTGAAATGCATACTGTCTTTACTAAGTTTGGCTTTCCAATTTCAGAGTTACAGAAGAAAGTAGGAGAATTCAGCGGTGGTCAGAAAACCAGAATAGCATTCGTGAAACTGCTGTTATCTAAGCCTGACATTCTTCTTTTAGATGAACCTACCAACCATCTGGATATTGAAATGATCGGATGGTTAGAAGGGTATGTAAAGAATTATCCTAAGGCTGTTGTTATAGTATCCCATGACCGTATGTTTTTAGATCATACAGTTGACTATGTATACAACATGGAATATGGGAAGATGAAGCGCTATAAAGGTAACTATTCCTCTTATGTCATTCAGAGAAAAAGTGATCTGGAACACCAGCAGGCTGCTTATGTCAGACAGCAGAAAGATATTGCCAGATTGGAATCTTTAATTGAAAAGTTCAGATATAAGGTAAACAAAGCATCCTTTGCCCAATCAAAGATCAAGTATCTCGAAAGAATGGAAAAGATAGATCCGGTAAAGTCGGATGATAAAACATTCCATGCTAAATTCACACCTGCTGTAAAAGGCGGTGAGAATGTATTGGAAACAGATCATCTGGCAATTGGCTATGACCATGTATTAACAACTGTCACCATGAAAATGAGAAGAGGAGACAGAATTGCGATCATTGGACCTAATGGAACCGGTAAATCTACTTTTGTAAAAACATTAATGGAAATTATTCCTTCTCTAGGTGGGTCTTTCTTATTCGGACATCAGATAGAAAAAGGGTATTTTGATCAGCAGCTTGCCCAGTTTTCTTCTGATAAAACCGTACTGGAAGAAGTATGGGATGAAAATCTCCAGTTAGACAGAACAACGGTCAGAAGTGTATTAGGACAATTTCTGTTCAGTGCAGATGATGTATTTAAAAGCGTAGATGTATTAAGCGGTGGTGAAAAAGTAAGATTATCATTGGCCAAGTTATTATTAAAGCATTCCAATATGCTGATACTGGATGAGCCTACCAATCATCTGGATATTCCCGGTAAAGAAGCATTGGAAGAATCTTTAAAAGGATTTACCGGAACCATATTATTTGTTTCCCATGACCGTTATTTTATCGAACAGATGGCTACAGGATTACTCAGGTTTGAAAATGGGAAAGCTGAGTATATTGATAAAACCTGGGATGAGTATATGGAATCTCAGACTCAGAATAATGAGCCAGTTCAGGAGACAAAAGAAGTAAAGGAAAACAAAACATCTGAAGAAACCAGACATCAGATGTCCCCTGATGCCAGACGCAGAGAAATCCGTAAGCTTGAAAAAGCGATGGATGACAAGCAGCAGGAATTGGAAGATATGCGTTCTCTCCGCTTTGAACCGGAATATTATCAGGACTATCAGAAAATGAATGATCTGAATGAAGATATCGATGA
>DXZE01000064.1:0-224 GCA_019415435.1 Erysipelotrichaceae bacterium | reverse complement strand
AATGGCACATCTGGAAGAAAGATGGACAGAACTTTCCGAAGAAGAGGAAGCGTACCAGAAATCCTTAAAAGGTAAATAAAATCAGGCATCTCAGCCTGATTTTTAATATAAGCGGAGAAGGAGGGGTTCGAACCCTCGCACGCTTTCACGTCTGCTGGTTTTCGAAACCAGTCCCTTCAGCCTCTTGGGTACTTCTTCATAAAGCGAGTCTCATTATACCATAG
>DXZE01000063.1 GCA_019415435.1 Erysipelotrichaceae bacterium | reverse complement strand
TTTCCGGACAATTGGAGAGAGCAGAAACCGGTCAATCCATCAGAGCATTAACACTCTGGAACAGAAGCAAGCACTACAGAATATATTAGAATATTGCGATGAAACGACATTGAAAGTTCCTTTTATTATGGGAATAGGTGCGAAGATGATAGGTGGGATTGCACAAGAAACCAGAACCGCAGATGAGATGATAGCCTATTATCGTGATATGAGTGAAAGTGAATATGAAAGACTAAAAGAAAAAGTATGGAAAGGTGCTAAAATGAAAAACGGTATAATGAAATACCATCCAGCATTTATTGCACAGAGAAAAATGCAGAAAGAGTTACAAAATAAAGGATATAACGATATATTCATTCCTAATTTAATGGTTCTGTCTCCAACGTATGCAGAATATAAGAAAGCGTTAGATAATGTGAACGATAGAATGTGTAGAGAACTTGGACTGTATTATGATAGCAATTACAATTTAGTTATTAAAAAAAGATAATTCGAGAGTGTAAATTAATCTGTGTAAGTTAGTTGAGATCGTACGGCTCAGCTGACGAGCACAGATTATTTTTGTTTTATAGAATGAAAGGAATAACAGAAGGATGAAAGACATGACAAAGATAACTCGCAACCCGGCAGCTGAAAAGATTGCAGGCGCGATCCTGAAAGAATATCAACCGGAATCAGTAGCTGACATGCAGGAAGCACTGAAGGAGATATTCGGGCCGATGTTTGAATCAATGCTTAAAGGTGAGATGGATGCTCATCTTGGCTATGCTAGTAATTCCAAAGAAAAGAAAAACACTGATAATCGCCGTAATGGATACACTAATAAGACCTTAAAAACAACGATGGAAGAAGTTCTGATCAAAGCTCCCCTGTGATCGTGATGGATCATTTGAACCGGCGGTAGTTCCTAAGAATAAGACCGATGTATCCGAGATTGAAGACAAAGTTCTTTCCATGTATGCCAGAGAAATGAGTCAAAGAGATATCTCCGCGACTATCCAGGACATCTATGGATTTGAAGTATCAGCGGAAATGATCTCAAATATGACGGATTCCATCATGAAAACCTGGAATGAATGGCGTACCAGGCCGCTGCAGAAGTGCTATCCGTTCGTGTTTGTAGATTGTCCCTATGTTTCTGTAAGAGACAAGATCGGATCTCATGAAGAGGCAGTATATGCCGTTCTCGGCTATACGCTGGAAGGCAAGAAAGAGATCCTTGGAATGTGGATGAACACATCTGAATCAAAGAGCTATTGGATGCAGATTTTCGATGAGCTTAAAGGACGTGGTGTAGAAGATATTTTCTTTATTTCCATGGATAGAGTCAGCGGATTGGAAGATGGAGCTAAGTCTATTTTCCCTGGCGTAAAAGTGCAGAGATGCATTGTTCACCTGATCCATAATTCCATTAAATACGTGCCCTCTAAGGACTATAAGGCATTTACTGTCGATCTGAAGAAGGTCTATGTGGCGATCAATCTGGAAGCCGCTAATGAAGCCTTTGAGACATTCCAGTCAAATTGGTCTCATTACAAAGGAGCTGTAGATGTCTGGAGAAGAAACTACAGTCACATCGAGCAGCTTTACAATTATGGCAGTGCTGTAAGAAAAGTTATGTACACTACAAACGCCATAGAAAGCATCAACAGCAGCCTTCGCAAAGTAACAAAGAAGGGATCATTTCCGAGTGAAGATGCGGTCTTTAAAGCACTTTATCTACGGATAACCGAGCTGGAGAAGAAATGGGAACGCAGACATCAGGCAAACTGGTCAATGGTTCTGAATCAGCTGATGATCGATGAAGCGTTCAGCGAAAGAATCCGTAAATACAGTCTGGAAAGATAATTAAAAAAAGGTATTTTCATCATGCCCGTCTGGCTGATTAGCTGATTAATTGAATAAGCATTGAATCTAGTGCTGCCCGGCGGAGGCGGAAAATGGATGGTTATGGGATACCTCATAACCATCCATTTCTGTCTACATATATAAGACTTATTACTTTACAATAAAGAACTTACACAAATTTCTTGACAAAGTCGCTTTGGGCTGTCTTAAAACCGTCGTCTCCCTATCCTCTACAAAGGCATACCCGGTTCCATTGTCTATATCTTCCAGAATGGTCTGCCGTGTCGGATAGCCCGGATGTCATTGTTCAAACCCCATGGACTTATGATAAGCCCTCGCATCTTCAATGCACTGATAATATTCGGCTGCTTTTTCTTTTACTGCCTTAACCAGCTCCATTGCAAGTTCACTCCCACAAATTCAAATTTATATATTCATTTTCAGGCACAGATCCCGTATGTCAGATCTCGAACGAATGCCCGATCAGCATTGTCCTTTTCTTCCTGCAGCTTTTTTCAAGAGAGTCCATTTCCGGATGGATGCCGGCCGCCTGCATTCTTTTCTGCATTACTGATGTAACCCAGGCCAGATCACTTCCGGTTCCGGCTGTCTTGCAATATTGCTTCAGCAGAATAATCAATAATACGCATGTCTGCCGCCTTCATGATACTGTATAGCTTACTGCCAATATGAATATCTCCACCCTCATATTTTAGAGTTTTATTGTAAGATCCTCTGGATAGCAGATATAAATGTCACTGAAACTGGTATTTCTTTAAATAAACAGCTGTAAACAATGCCATCAGACAGTCTGATACAGGCATAGTGATATAGACACCATCAGCTTTCAGTAAGAGAGGTAATGTATACAGTAAGCATAAAGGAAGAATAACGGATCTCATTAAAGCTAAGAATGCGGATACTCTTTGCTGTAAGACAGACTGTAGGAATAATGCAGATAAAACACAATAACCCATAAACGGGAAACATAAGAAATATAAACGCATGATATGAGGAGCCATGGATAATACTTCTGGTGTCGTTTTCATAAAGATATGAATGATTGTATCAGGGAATAGTTCTCCTGTAACAGTAAAGAAGATACCCATAATGAATACTGTTTTAACACCAAGATGATAAAACTCTCTGACTCTGTTTTCCTTGCCTGCACCATGATTTACAGATACACTAGGCTGGATTGTCTGTCCTACACCTGCAAATAAAGCCTGACAGAGAATAGAAATAGTATTGATAACACCATAGATGCCTAATGCGGATGGTCCTCCCCATAACAGCATCTGTTTGTTCATACATATGACTAAAATGACATTACCCAAGTCAAGTAATGAAGATGGTGCACCGGTTGTAATGATGTTTCTAACTGCAGAAAGAATCTTGTAAGGTTTTACAAAATGAAGATGATTCTCTTTTGTAAAGAAGTGTGACAGCATAATCAGGCACTGTACAATTGTACCAATGACGGTTGCCAAAGCTGCACCTTTGACTCCCATATTTACAGGGAATACAAGAAACCAGTCCAGAAACATATTGATACAGCCACCAGTGATGACAGCTGCCATAGCTCTTTTAGGATCTTTATCCATTCTGATAAATGGTGCTAATAAATCAGGTATTACAATAACCGGAAAGAAACGTATGATCCATACGCCGTATTCCATAGCTACCGGCAATACTTCTTTATCTGCCCCAAAGAATGTAAATATCTGTGGCAAGAATAAAGAAAAGATAAGCCAGGCTGTACATGTTAAGACAAGACATAAACCAATAGAAACAGTAAAGTAAGCCAAGGCTTTCTCTTTCTTGCCTTCTCCCAAAGCATTGCCATAGCGTACCGATCCACCAGTAGAACAAAGAAAAGCAATGACTGCCATTAAGATATAAACAGGATTAATAACTGCTAGTGCTGCAGAACCAGCAGGGCCTGCATATTGTCCTACTGCTATCGTATCTACAAAGCTGTAGATAGACATAGCTAAGGCTGAGCCTAGTGTAGGTACAAGATACTTTCTGTATATCTGATTTACATTGTCTTTTGTAAAATCCATATGCCATTCATTATAACTGTCTTTGCCCGCTGATATACAAAGAAAATGTTGGATGAAAGCATAGATATGCGGTCATTCGAGATTTTTCTTTTTGTATTGCTATGTAGTGCGCAATAACACTTTCCTTAAAGATGAACGAATAGAATTATTCTTTAAAGAGAGATTTGGCTTCTCTGATGAGAATTTCCCTGTCACTGATATTGTCCTGTTTAATTATTGCGGGATTGTACTGAAATCCAAACTGAGAAGAAAAAAAGATATGAGTAATTGGAGTATCATGAGTATAGTAATGGTAAAATACAAGACTTTTATAGTTATTGAATATTTTAAGTGTAAGTGCTTCACACAGAATAGTTTTATGATAATTGATATAAAAATCGGGTATCCCCTTCTAGTCTTTAAGCATAAGACTAAAGAAGTATAACAATGTACAAAAAAAATAGAGAGGATGTGTCAAATATGAAAGAAACTGAAAAGAGAAAGGAAACCTCTAATAAGCCTGATGATAGCAAGAAGAAAAAGAAAAAATGGTTAATCATTATCATCTGCTTTGTGTTGATTGCAGGGGTAGCCGAATTCGGCTACCTGTCATCGCAGTCAAAGAAAAAAGAAGAAGCTCAAAAGACTGCATTTGACAATGTTTCTGTTGTAGTAAAGGATGAATATGCAGAAACAATTCCTTTGACAAGTAAAGAAAAGATTTTCAAGACAAAGGACTTGGTTGAAATATTGAAAGACGGAAAAGCCGACAAAAACACTAAGATTACAAAAGTGAGCAAAGATAAAATTGATACATCAAAAGAAGGTGGATACACAATCACTTATACTATTGAAACAGTAGACTCTCTTGGAAATAAAGCAACTAAGGATTATAAAAAGACTTTCACTGTTAAAAATACTGATGAAGTAGCACCAGATATCAAATTCAATAAGGATACTGTAGAAATAACTGCTGGTGATACCTATGATCCATCAACTAATATCAAATCATTTAAAGATGACTTTGACGGTAATATTGCAAAGACTGATAAGAAACCAGATGAAGCTGGAACAGCATATTATCTGATTGATTCTTCAAAGTTAGATACTTCAAAAGCTGGAGAATATAAAGTAAAACTTACTGCTGCTGATAAAGCTGGTAATGAAGCAACAAAGTAATTTACAGTTAAAGTGAAAGCAAAGAAAGAAGATAAGTCTTCTTCAAATGGTTCTACTAATAGTAATTCTGGATCTGGTAAAAACAATTCAACATCAGGTAGCAAGAATAATACAGGTAGTTCTTCAAAGAATAATGGAACATCTAATTCCAATAAAGGAAACACATCTTCTGGTAGTAATAATTCTGGAACGTCTGGCTCATCTTCAAATAATAAGCCACAGCAGAATTGCAGTCAGGTAAAAACTAAGGATGCTTGGGATGAACAAATTTTAGTGTCAGCTGCATGGGATGAACAGGTGGTAGACCAACCAGCTTGGGATGAGCAAGTTCCAATTGCCACAATATATGTCTGCAATGGCTGTGGTCAAGAATTTAATACATATGATGGTTGGTATAACCATATGACAACAGCTGCCGGAAATGGCGATTGGTCACACGCTTCATATCACTCATATATGCAATATTCAAATGTACATCACGATGCTACTTATAAAACTGTTCACCATGATGCAACATATAAAACAGTACATCATGATGCCGAATATACAACTGTATGTAAATAAATTAAAGGGATGAGAAGGTATTTCTCACCCCTTTTCAAATAGACAATTATTTCTTATTGAACAGGTTGTCTAGCCATTTACAGAAATAGTAGGAAATGACTCCAGCTGCTACTGACGAAATAAACGAAATAAGGCGTTCTAAATTTCCGTGTGGGTGTGCTGTGGCTCTAAATATTCGTGTGGGCGGTGAAAATCAAAAAAAGCCTTCCGCGCTAAAATGGATTTGTTCGGAGATCCAATAACGTGAAAGGAGGCTTTAATATTGCCTGACAATGATTATATCATGACACTTCTCAACATGACTTCTGATCAGATCTGCAGCTTTCAATCTGTTAAAACCGATAATGGTTTTCAAGTCAATTTTAAACTTACAGATCGTCATCCCTGCTGCCCTTATTGCGGTGGTAAAGCTACTGCCCATGGTTTCAAAGATAAAACCATTAATCTCGGTGATTTCAACGGTCATCAGATTACTGGCATATGGACAAGAAGACGCTATATATGCTCTGACTGCCATAAGTCCTTCAGTGAAGAAAATCGCTTTACGATTCCTCACACATCTGAATCATTTGCCGTAGTTGATCTTATCATGAAGGTTCTTCACAATATCAACAAAACCTATGAAGACATTGCAAATGAAAGACATGTCTCACCTACTACCGTTCAACATTATTGCGACAGTTTCCTGATTGTTCCGCGTCTTCGTCTTCCTGAAAGCCTTGGAATTGATGAAGTAAATTCTTCTCTCTCCAGATATGGCTGTGCCTATTTATGCACGATGGTAGATAACAGGAACAGAGACCTTCAGGAGATTCTCCGCTCACGTTCAAAGAGGGAACTTAAGAACTACTTCATGAATATTCCTCTGGCAGAGCGGGAGGAAGTCAAATTTGTAACGATGGATCATTGGGGTCCTTACAGAGATATTACCCATGAATTTCTCCCGAATGCCCGTGCTGCTTTGGACCCGTTTCACTGTGTAAAAGATCTTACAGATTCTTTCACACGCCTCAGAGTTCAGGTAATGAATCAGTACTTTAAAGACAGTGCGTCCTATCACCTTCTGAAGAAGTATGCATGGCTTCTGACAAAAGATGATTACAATCCGGATAAGCAAGTTTATGACTCTTACTATCGAACTTACCTGTCATTAGCTGAAATACTTGATCTGATCTTAAAGATCAATGAAAATCTGACACTTGCCTATACTCTTAAGGAAGAATACAGAACATTCAATTCAACTGCAGCAGAAGAAAACTGTGCTGAAAAACTCGATGATGTTCTGGATGACTTCAAGACTGCAAACCTGCCGTGTTATGAGAACTTTTTGAATACGGTGATTGACTGGAGGGACGAAATCATCGCATCATTCTCCCGAGATCAGAATGATCACAAGGAAACTAATTCACTGGCTGAATACATGAACCGTAGAATCCGTGATTATATCAATATTTCAAACGGCATCACAAACTTTGAACGTAAGCGTCAATACGTATGCATCTAGTAAAAATCCCTGGCTGGTATGATCATAA
>DXZE01000062.1 GCA_019415435.1 Erysipelotrichaceae bacterium | reverse complement strand
TACATGACTTCACCTCCTTTCCGCTTAAATTATACGGTAACAGCGGCCTTTCATCTCATGGCTGAAGCACATGGGTTTTCCCGGCCGTTTTTTATAAAACATAGATGTTCTTCCAAAGTGCTGGAATATCTGATTGTATTCTACTGGTACTGCTATCTTCATAGTCCTCCTATCTTGTTAAGCCAAATAAATCTTCCACGATATAATCCGGATGCTTGTTAGCTTCAATGCCCCATTCACTCATATCCCTGCCATCAGAGACAAAGCATGTTTCCATTCCTAAAGACTGGGCAGGCAATATATCTTTAGTAAAGTCAGAACCTACCATAATGGTATTTTCAGAAGTTGTCTGCATATACCGCAATACAGAGGCAAGCAGATACTTTGATCCCCTGCCAAAGGATACAGCCTTACTGCCTGTGGCATATTCCAGCATCTTCACTACAGAAGCATTGCCCAGTATATGTCTGCCTTCATATAACTGCATTCTTCTGTTATCTACCGATATGATATAGGCGCCATTCATAATAGCTTCCAGACATTCTGAATAATCGAGATACGAAGCTTCTCTTGCATTGCCTAAAAATAACCAGTCAGGATTTTCATGGGTAAATGTAAATCCACCCTTTTCCAAAGCAGAATGCAGTCCTCTTCCACCAAGCATCATGGCTTTTCTTTTATCTGGATGTGCCCATAAGACATAATCTACCGCTGCCATAGAGCTAGTATAGACATAGGAAGGTCTTACATATTGAAAGCCATGGTCTACCATGTCATCCACAAAGTTATCTCTGTATTTACCAGAATGTTCGGTAATGACTGTATAGCTGATGCCTTCTGTCTCTAAGGCATTCAGTAATTCTACAGCCCCTCTTTTTACTCTGTTTCCAACTAAAAGACATTCCATAGGAATGATGTAATTCTTGTAAATCATACTTTCTCCGGGTGATATTGTAGCATATTCAAACCCTTTACTGTGATATCATAGTCAGGTATGAAAACATGGCATAAAGTAGTAATTGTATTCATGGTCATTGCATTAGCGGCCGGATTTATCTGGTATGATGCAGGCCATATAGCGCCTAAGCGCTATACAACAAGGTATGTATCATTAGAAGATAAGAAAATACCGGAACAGCTCAATGATATGAATATTCTCTTCTTCTCAGATCTTGATTATGGAACATTCATGAATGAAGAGAGATTAAATACATTGATTGATAAGATCAATGAAGTATCACCAGATGCCGTGATATTCGGTGGTGATCTCTATGATGAAAATGTCACTGCAACAGAAGACAGCAATAACATCATCAAGAAAGCATTTGAGAAGATACAGGCTCCTTACGGTAAGTTTGCAGTATATGGAGATAATGATGATGCTTCAGTTGAAATGAAGTCATCTGTCAATGATATCTATGCTTCTTCTGACTTTGAAGTATTAAACAATACTTCCTTATTCCTTCATAAAAAAGGAAGTAACTCCATTACCCTGGTAGGATTGGATAATGGTCTTAATGGCAAACAGGATGTACAGAATGCCTATGCCAATGTATCTGATAATAACTATGTCATAGCAATCTGTCATACACCTGACAGTGTGGCTGTTGTACCAGAAGACTTAACAGATTACTTCCTGGCAGGACATTCTCATGGCGGTCAGGCATATTACTTCTTCTCTGCTTTATATACGCCAGCTATGGCAAATGAGTATTTAAGAGGAAAGCATGAAATTGATGGTCAGTTTACATTAGATATCACAAATGGTGTTGGTACAACTAAAGAAGATATACGTTTCCTGGCAAATGCAGAAGTCGTAGTCTATCAGCTGCATCATACAGAAGAAAAGACACAGAAGAAAAAAGCAACGCCTGCTCCTTCAGCATCGGAAACACCTTCTTCTACTCCACAGTCTGAAAGTGATGCGGCTGAACAGACACAGCAGGAATCTACTGGTAATGAATAAGCATGGAAAATCAGATCCATGCTTTTATTATGCGCGTAAATAAAAAGCAAACCAGATATCAAATCTGATTTGCTTATTGTGACTTAGAAGAGATCAGAGAAGTTAAACAGATCTACGACTCTTTCCCAGAAGGATCTGTTATCTTTCTTTGTAGAATCATCTGCTTCGTTTGACTTCTTATCTTCCTTTTCGCCTTCAACCTTATAGACAAACTTTACAGAACCATCTGTACCCTCAGAGATACCAGAATAGTTATTGTAATCATCAGCATTCTCTTCAATGACTTTGAAGAGATCAGCAGCATTCTGTAATGTAGTAATCTTTTCGTTATTTGTTAACTTGGAGATTGCTTCATCATTGTACTGATTCAGACCATCCAGTAATGTCTTGGCACCACTTGCCAGTGTATCAGAACCACTCTTCAGTGTCTTTGCACCAGCCTGTAACTGAGAGATACCATTCTTTAACTGAGATGCACCAGAAGCTAATTGTGAAGCACCACTAGCTAATGTCTTACTACCTGTATAAGCAGAATCAACACCTGCAGTATAGTTATTAATGCCTGTCACGAAAGCCTTGATTTTAACTAATGTAGCTAAAGCAGAGCTATTATTACTTGCACCCTTAACAGCCGCTGTTGCACTTGGTTCTGCCAATACATAATATGTACCGAGTACGATAGAACCATTTGCGTTCTGTACATCTGCAGCAGCATTTGTCTGAGCAGCCTGTGCAGACTGAGCCTTCTGTAGTTCAGAACCTGCTGTATTTAAATCAACACCATTCTGTCCAGCATAGACAATGACTGTCATTGCTGTAGCATCATCAGAAACGCCTGTTGTGTCTTTAATTCCCTGAACTATCTGACCAAGTACTTTTTCGTCAGGCGTATTCAAAACCGTCTGCTTATAAAGACCAGCAATAGCAGTTTCAACAGCTCCCTTCTGCTTTGCTGCGGTTTGATAAGATGTTGTTATGGAATTGATTGTATTAGTATCTCTGCTTAGGAGGGCCTGTAGATATGTAGTTACATTTTCTGTAATTTTTGCTTTAATAGCATCTTCACTGCTAATTGTGTTATCTTTTTGAGCTGCACTAAATGCAGAAACAACTATTCCATCAGCAACATCATCTGGGAGTTTGACTCCATAAGCGTTAGCACCACTTTTAGCTTCAGAAGCTGCATCATTAAATGTTTTTTCTGCATATGCAGTTGCCGCCGTATTATCTGAAGCAGCAGCCTTTCTCTGGGCATCTACGATTGCCTGTACACCATCAACAGCAAGTGCTTTCTTATATAAGTCGTCTGTTGAAGTAGCTCCAGCAAGTGTCTGCTGAGCCTTAAGGGCCTTTGGAGCAATGCTTGTCTGAATTGTATTTAACTCATTAGCAGCGTTAGTAATCTTCTCAGTTGTATTAGATCCAGAAATACCAGGATTTGTTAATGCGTAATATACGATAGTATCTACATCGCTATCACTTACCTGGTTACCTGTACTCTCAATAGCGTCTTTCACACCCTTACGGCCAGCAGCTTCTAACTGTGGCGTATCATGGATATAACCGTCATCTGCGAGAACTTGATTAAAGTTATCAAAAGTAACCTGATTTAACCCCTGTTCAGATAATTGCTGATTAACTGTATTCAGGACACCATCAGCTACCTGCTGTGCTGCAGATCTGATTGCTGCACTGTTTCCAGATAACTGTCCCAAGCCATTCTGTAATGTTGCAGCACCTGCAGATACCTTATCAGCACCACTTGCTAATGTATTTGCACCAGAGCTTAAGGCATTAATACCATTTAATAATGTACCTGTACCATCATCTAACTTAACAGCACCATCATATAAAGACTGAGAACCATCAATCAGCTGGTTTGTTGCATCCTGAAGCTGATCAAGCTGTGAAGAGATATCCGGGATATCTACATCTCCTAATTCATCCTTCAGCTTATCTGTAGATGTAGCTGCAGCTAACATGATTGTAGGAGATTCAAAGTCTGTTACATCAGCATCAATAGTAATATCATCAATCAGATAAGAAGAGATAGCACTGTAGATGTCACTGTCCATAACAGATGATAAACCATCTTTTAAGCCAGGAATCATAACGGCTGCCGCAATGTTATGAGAAGAATCACTTGTAACAGTACCTTCATTGATCTTTACATTAGAGAACTTATCCTGATCCAGCATAGCTCCAGCTACAGTAACAAATGGAGTAGCCAGGTTATACTTCTTGCCATTGGATTCAAATGTCTGTTTCTGTTTGTTATCTACCGCAATCTTGATCTGGATATGACCAGACTTGCCTAATAAGGACTTGGCTGTTGCTTCCTTGCCATCCATTTTATAGGTAATCTTGATATCCATAGGCAGATCCTTTGTGGATGTACCCTGATAGTAGATATCTTTATCCTTGGAGTTCCATACAAAGCCATCTTTGGATGTCTTGACTGGATCTTCACTCTTAAGATTCTGTACATCTTTCAGATCAGACTTATCATCATAATTGTTAAAGCCATTTTCTGAATGTAACTGATCACTTACAGTAATCTCATTTACAGAACCATCCGCATTCAATACGGTATATACAGATTCATCTTTTGTTACATCACTGTCGTCGCTTTCATCTGCGTAAACCGGTACGACTGTTGCAGTAATATTAGCGGCGATAAATGCAGCTGCTGCTGCTTTTGCAATATTCTTCTTTTTCATCTCAGTCAGCCTCCTTCAGCTCTTTTACTGATTTTTTGTTTTCATTATTTTTATTCTTTGCCCAGCCAATTGTTGTATGTCTGATAACTGGTTCCATCAGAATTAACAGGGATGGCAGAACAAGGATAATAACAGCCATGGATATCAAGGCACCTCTTGCGATCAATAAGCAGATACTCTGTAATATTTCCATCTTGGACACGAACGATACACCTACCGTTGCGCCAAAGAATGTTAATGCGGAAGAAATAATAGACTGTGAGCAGTTTTCAACAGCGATCTGGGCTGCTTCCATCTTTGTATGTCCCTTGCTTAATTCTTCTTCAAATCTCGTTGTCATTAAGATCGCATAGTCAACGGTCGCACCTAACTGAATGGTTCCGATGACAATACTTGCAATAAATGGAACAACCGTACCATTGAAGTAAGGAATACCCATATTGATGACAATAGCAGATTCAATAGCTGCGACAAGAACAACCGGAATCGAGAAACTCTTGAAGGATACCGCAATGATTAAGAATACGAAGGCAATGGAGATCCAGTTAACGTTATTGAAGTCAACAGATGCGATCTCAATCAGATCCTTGGTCATTGGCGCTTCACCAGTGATAACAGCTGTACTGTCATACTTCTTGACGATCTTGTTTAATTTATCAATCTGTTTGTTAATGGCATCTGATCCTGCCTTTAATTCAGAGTTAACAAGAATCATCTCATGACCATTTGCCTTGAATGTATCTGTTGCGACAGCCGGCAACATATCAGCCGGAATTGCAGAACCGACAAACTTCTCTAATGACAATACGGAAGTAATGCTATCAACATTCTCCATTTCCTTGCACATCTGGGCAACCTGATCTTCCTTGACATCATCCTTGATGATGACGAAGTAGGAAGAAGTCATATTGAAGTCTTTCTTTAGCTTATCATTACCGACAATACCTGTCATATCCTTAGGCAATGAATCGGTTAATGTGTAATATTGCTGTACCTTTGGATACGCTAATCCGAAGAAGACAAGGATAACTGCATATACAGCAAGAATAGACTTATGATGCTTTGTGACAAAGTAACTGGTTCTCTTTAACTTAGGAATAACGGTTCTGTGTGTATGGGCATTGATCTGTCTTCTGAAGCAGAGAATCAATGCAGGCAATATCGTAATGGTTGAAATAACACCAAGGATAACACCCTTTGCCATAACCAGACCAATATCACGTCCTAATGTTAATCTCATAAAGCATAAGGCTAAGAATCCGGCAACTGTAGTTAAGGAAGAGGCAGAGATGGAAACACCTGTATTGACAATGGCTTTTTCCATAGCTTCAAAGTCATCTTTGGATGTTTTCTTTTCTTCCTGCCATCTGTTAACAAGGAAGATAGAGTAGTCCATCGTAACACCTAACTGCAATACGGTAGCCAGGGCTTCGGTGATATACGATATCTGACCGAAGATAATATTTGTTCCAAAGTTATAGAGAATTGGGAATATCAATCCTAACATGAACAGGAATGGTAACAGGTTCTGCTTGATACCAAGCCACAGTACAACGATACATGCAGCAAAAGCAATGAAGATGTAGATCGGAAGTTCCTGATCTACCAGAGCCTTGGTATCCTGCAGGATGATGGACATACCGCCGATGTAGGCTTCCCCTTTGCATATTGTCTTGATCTTGGCAATAGCATTCATGGTTCTTTGTGATGAAGCAACGTCATTAAATCGAACAATCATTAACGTTGCGCCAGAATCATTGAACATAAAGTTCTTGATTTCATCTGGCAACATATCTTTACTGACGGTAACATCCAGAACATCACTGAGCCAGAAAGTTTCAGATACACCATCAACCTCTGAAATTCTGTCTTTCAGATCCATCAGCTGGGCAGTCGGCATATTCTCAACTGTAATCATCGCTGATGAAGCAAGGTTGAAGTCTTTTTCCAGATATTGCTCACCCTTCATGGAATCCAGATCCTGTGGAAGGTATGTCAGAATATCGTAATTGATCTTTGTAGAAGCTGCCCCGATTGCTGAAGGAATTAACAGCAATGCAGCCAATACAATAATCAGCTTACGGAATCTGACAATAAAATGTGCAAATTTCCGCATAACATAAACCCCCAAAAATTAATGACCAACGGTCATTCACATTGAACATTTTAGTCATCATGATTATCTAGTCAACTAAAATAAATGACTTTTAGTCATTTTATCTGAAATGTATATGTAACAATTGTAGTAAGATTGACTTTTGGTCATTTTGTATTAAATATTATGTTGAAATGACGCAGTTGATAGCTCAGAAAAAAGAGAATAAGAGAAGAGCTCTGCTGGATTCTGCCTACAAACTGTTTTCTGAAAAAGGTGTTTCACAGACATCTATTGCAGAAATATGCAAAGGTGCAGGTATCGCCAAGGGAACCTTTTATCTGTACTTTAAAGATAAGGAAGATATCTTACGTGCTTTGACCGCAAAAATATCTTCTACCATACTGGACAGAGCTTATGC
>DXZE01000061.1 GCA_019415435.1 Erysipelotrichaceae bacterium | reverse complement strand
AGATCTCCTTTACTGATTCTATCAATGGATTTTCCCATAGTAGTTACAAATATTTTAGAGGGTATATGTGCTATGCGTATTAGTGTTCTAAAATCGTCAATTGTTATTACTTTATAGTATGTTTTCCTTGCTTCTTTATCTAAATCATTGAGCATTTTTCATACCTCACAATCCTAATATTGAATCTGCATATGTATTGATCTCTGAAAGGCTAAATTCCAGGTCAGCAATAGCCATGTCTTTATCGTTTTTAGCTGTGCTGTTTTCTTCTGTCTTATTAGCGTCACTCTCCACAGCAATGTTATCCTTTTCAACTATATCGTTTTTATCATTTGAAATATTGTCATCTGTTTCGGTATCTAGTTCAGGATTTTCAATTTGCTCTTTGGCATTGTCACTATATGCTGATTGGTATTCACGCATTCTTCTTATACGAATTCTTAAAGAGAAAATCAGATTATCATGAACATAAATTTTGATTTTGACCCGAACACTGAGAGAATCATAAGGAGAGTTCAATTCGATTCTGCATATATTGTCACTAAAATAAATTGATGGGATAATTTCAGAATTGTCATCTTCTGTACAACTGATTTTCAGATTGTTTTTTTCTTCAGCATTAACCATGAAAATTAATTCATAGTAACGGGAATATTGTTTTTGTTTTATTAACTTCATTCATGTTTATCCTCACAATAATAAGTTGATAAATTCTATTTTATGGAGTAGATATATGATTATTATAAGATAGATAGCGGGCAATGAAACCGTTTTCTTTTAGAACAGGCACGTTACACATATTAGTGAATGCATGAATTGCAGTCATGCATAAGATTGTATAAGAACCAATAGAAAGAAATCCATCATGAACCAAAAAGAAGCACAATCTATCATCAGAAACTTTTTCAGATATGATACTCCTATGAGAAGATGAACCTGCCTTTGAAGAAGCCAGTCATCTTCTCATAGAAGAATACGGTGACATGAAAACAACATTGGATCTAGGTGGTTATTACTATGGCAAGAAGAAGTACGATCTTGCCTATAAGTATTACTCTATAGCTGCTGATGCTGATATCCCTTATGCATGGATTGACTTGGGTTATATCTGGTACTATGGCCGTACTGGTGTTAAGGACTATAAACAGGCATATGAATGCTTTAATAAGGCTCTTAAGTTATTAACTGGTATGAGTATAGAAGATCATGCTTTCTATGATGATAAGAGAAAAGTAAAACTGAAGGACATGGAAGAATATGATGCTTATATCAATACAGTCTATAAGCTTGCTGATATGTATCATGCCGGTCATTATGTAACGAAGGATTATGACCGCTATGCTTATCTGATAAATCATCTTTTACAACTGATAACAGATTCTGATCCATGGGAAGTTCCTGATGACTATCTGCCTGAATTAGAGTTAAGACAGGCAGAGATACTTGTAACATTAAAGAATGATAATAATGCTGCTATAGATCTTTTATCTGATGCTAAAGAAAGAATGGTAGAAAGGTTATTTGATGACCCATTCTTTGGTAACTTCAGTATCATGAAAAGTATTGTATTACAGCTGTATAAGTTAAAAGAATTCGATCCTGTAAACATGGATCTTTACTATGTCTTACAAAAGCCATGTATTGTTACCTTCAAAGATAAAAACAATCATGTTATCAAAGCAGAAAAAGAAGGACAGGGTATTGCTGCATCTTTAGATAACAAGTGGTATCACACCGTAGATGACTTGATAAGTAAAGGAAGCATTTAAGGAGAAGATATTCCACATGCAGATACAGATTGTTATGACTATGCTATAGAAGAGGAACATGTATCATGAATGACATGACAGATGTTACTGGTCCTTTATATGAAGAATATGAACAGTTAATCGTTGAAAGAGATCAGACAAGAAAAGAAGCAGGCAGTATATGGACATCTTATCTCAAAAGCTTTGGTACCTTTATGACTCAAAGCTTCCAGATGAAGATTGAATGTATCCGTAAGAAGAAAACCATCTCTCATATCATGCAGGCAGTGAATGCCGGTAAGAGTATTAACCTTGTTGATGTAAACAAAGCCGTACAGCTAGAAATGGAAACCTATGAGGAACAGTTAGAGGAACTGTTAAAGGCATCCTCTGACAGTCTTAATGCAAAGATAAGCAATGAATATACAGTCAGGAAGGTAAAGCAGATCTATCGCAGAATAGCCAATATGATTCATCCGGATGTCTACCCCGAAGCACAGAATAATGAAACCATCCGTAACCTCTGGCAGAGGACACAGGAGGCATATCATGCGAATGATTTAAAGAGCATGGAAGAACTGCTGTTACTTGTACAGAAAGTCGTAAATGGAATGACAATACCTTTAATCTCCTATACCCCTGATCAGTTAAAGAAGAAGATCTCCGACTTAAAGAAAGAGATAGATACAATCAAAACAACAGATCCATACCGCTATAAAGATATTCTTGAAGATGATGTATTAGTATCTGAAAAAAAAAAGAATTAAATGAAGAAATCAACAGCTATAAGACTTATCTCAAAGAACTGGACGATTCCCTGAATACTCTTCTAAAAGAAAATGATATTGATGTATCTGATCCTGGTACATTTCCTTCTTAATCATTCGAAAATCCATTAAAGGAAATACTATGAGTGGTGATAACGCACTAACACTTAAGAAACAGGGAGAATTAATTCATGCGATTGATCAGAATGGCATGGATACCATTCTGAAACCTTTAACAAAGGAAATCTATCTGTTTGATACCTATATTGCCGGTACCAGTCATATTGATGATCAGAGTGTCTTTGATGAAATCAAGGCAGGAGACAGTCTGATCTTACTAAGAGAAAAGAACAGATATGATGACAAGGCAATAGTAGTAAAGACAAAGGATAAGAAGAAGCTGGGTTATATTCCGGAAAGAGACAATGCGATATTCTCCAGACTAATGGATGCAGGAAAAATGCTTACTGCTCATGTAGATAACATAGAGAAGAAGGGCAGTTATATACTGGTAAATATTAAGATCTACCTTGTAGATTTTTAAAGCATGATACGTGTCATAAGGGGATTGTTTAATAAAAATAATGGATGAAAAAAATGTTGCTGAAAGGACTATTTGGATTAGGTAAACTGGTGGAAAGAAGGAAATTAAAATGCTCCTCCGGAATAACCGAAGGAGCATACAAATCATCTTGCTGCCTTTACTGAATGAGAAGGCTGAATTGAAAATGTAAGACCGAGTTTATCAAAAATCTTCAGTAGCGTATTGAGATTTGGTGTCGATTTGCCAGATTCAATTCTTGCAACTGAAGAATGTGGTAATCCACACATTTCAGCTAGGTCTCGCTGTGAAAGATCAAGATTGTGCCGCTGGTCAATCATTTCGCTAATAATCTTGGCACGCGCATCGGTCTCATCAATGTCAGCAGCCATTTTAGGGTCAACTTCATGAACGTGTTTTTTGTAATCATTCCAAGTAGCCATAATTGTCACCTCTTTTTATTGCGTGTGATCCAGTCATCTCGTTCTGCTTTTGCTTTAGCAATTTCGTGGGCAGGGGTTTTCTGAGATTTTTTTCGAAATTGGTGTAGCAGGACAAAAGTATTGTTCTCAAAGTAAAAATAAAAAACCCGATTGTTACCTGGACGCAGTTCCTAGATGTCTTCATCAATGTGTTTGGTAATGTTTTTACCAAGCTTTGTTCCATTTTCTTCAAGAAGATCGATGTAAAGGGATATCTGATTGAACTGAATTCTTGCATTCTTGTTAGATGAAGCTTTTGTACGTAATTCTTCGAAAAAAGTCCAAAGCTGTGAATATCCGCTTGCATCTTCATAGATCTCAATGCTGTACATGCGATCTCCTTTCTATAAAAATGATAGCAAAAATGCGTCCAACATTCAAGATCCATTTGAACAACTTCTACAGAACCAATATAACCATTTTCTATACAGCTATACCTTACATGAAAACAATACATCATGATTCTGTCATATACTTACAGTGAAAAGAGGTAACTAATATGGCAGAAAAACAGACCGCAGGAAGAGATCATTTAGGTTAGCTTGCCCCAGAGTTTGCTCATTTAAATGACGATGTATTGTTTGGTGAAGAATTACATATTGCCTATATTGCTTTCTCTTCCTTGGCTAATGGATTTCTGACTGGCAAGTATTCTTCTGATATCAGGTTTGAAGGAAAACTTTGAGGCAGGCAACATTGGCTTAAGTGAGAAAGAAGGCAATGATATTGATGCCATGCTGAATACAATGCATTTTGAAGTATGCGGTGGTCATCAAAGCAAAAGATGAAAGTACATGGGTACTTCCATCTTTTTACTGCAATGTCATTTGAGAAGGTAAAAGAAAAGACTATAATTATTAGTAGATATTCTTTTTTAACTTAAGAAGGGAAAAACAATTATGCGTAATGATTATGACTCCAAAGGTTACCTGCAGGAGATGAACAGATGGTGGAGAGCTGCCAATTATCTTTCTGCAGGACAGCTCTATCTTCTTGATAATCCGTTATTAAGAAGACCACTTGAAAGAAAAGATGTAAAGAAGAAGATTGTCGGACATTGGGGAACAGTACCTGGTCAGAACTTTGTAACAGTCAACTGTAACCGTGTCATTAAAAAGTATGACCTGGATATGATTCTTTTATCCGGACCAGGTCATGGCGGTAACTTCTTTATCGCTAATGACTATCTCGATGGAACATACAGTGAGATCTATCCGAATATCACCCAGGATGAAAAGGGTATGCAGAAACTGTTCAAACAGTTCTCTTTCCCTGGTGGTGTTCCATCTCATTGTGCACCAGAAACACCAGGATCCATCAATGAAGGTGGCGAACTTGGTTACTCTTTGGCACATGGTTTTGGCGCAGTCTTTGATAATCCTGACTTGATCGCAACAGTTATTGTTGGTGATGGTGAAGCAGAAACAGGACCTTTAGCGACATCCTGGCATTCCAATAAGTTCCTGGATCCAATCTCTGATGGTGCGGTATTACCAATCCTTCACTTAAATGGCTATAAGATTTCTAATCCAACCATTCTTTCCCGTATCTCTCATGAAGAATTAGAAAGTCTTTTAAAGGGATATGGCTGGAAGCCATACTTTGTAGAAGGGGATGATCCTGAAAAGATGTTCCCGTTAATGGCTGAAACAATGGATACTGTTATTGAAGAGATTCAGGCTATTCAGAATCATGCAAGAGCCACCAATGATCCAACCAGACCAATGTGGCCAATGATTGTCTTAAGAACACCTAAGGGATGGACAGCACCTAAGAAGGTAGATGGTGTTCCGATTGAAGGCAGCTTCCATGCCCATCAGGTACCTGTAGAGATTACGGATGATAAACATCTTCATATTCTTGAAAACTGGTTAAGAAGCTATAAGCCTGAAGAACTGTTTGATGAAAATGGAACATTAGATCAGGATATTGCCGAAATAGCACCAGTAGGAGACAGAAGACTCGGTGCTAATCCACATGCTAATGGCGGTAAGTTATTAAGAGATCTGATTATGCCTGACTTCCGTGACTATGCGGTGGATGTAAAGGAGCCTGGTCAGGTTGAAGCACAGGATATGATGGAACTTGGCAAGTTTGTCAGGGATATCTTCAAGGCAAATGACAAGGCCAGAAACTTCCGTATCTTCTCTCCTGATGAAGGTATGTCCAATCGTCTGAATCATGCCTTTGAGGCAGAAGACAGACCATGGGAAGCAGAGTTAAAGGATACAGATGAACATCTTGGCAGATATGGACGCATCATGGATGGTATGTTATCCGAACATATGTGTGAAGGATGGTTAGAAGGGTATCTTCTTACTGGAAGACATGGCTTCTTTGATTCCTATGAAGCATTTGTAAGAGTCATTGACTCTATGGCTGCCCAGCATGCAAAGTGGTTGAAGGTATGCAACCAATTGCCATGGAGAGAAGAGATAGCTTCCTTAAACTTCATTCTGACTTCTCATATCTGGCAACAGGATCATAATGGCTTTACCCATCAGGATCCTGGTTTCATGGATCATATTGCCAATAAGAAAGCAGATGTTGTAAGAATCTATCTGCCTGCTGATACGAACTGTCTCTTATCCTGCATGGATCATTGCTTACGTTCAAAGAACTATGTCAATGTAATCGTAGCTTCCAAGCATCCGCGTCCACAATGGTTCTCTATGGATGAAGCAGTAAAGCTTTGTACAGAAGGATTGTCTATCATTGACTGGGCAAGCAATGATCAGAATGAAGAACCGGATGTAGTCATGGCTTGTGCCGGTGATACACCTACATTAGAGACATTAGCAGCTGTATCGATTCTGAATGAAGAAATGCCTGAATTAAAGATCAGGGTAGTCAATGTTGTAGACCTCTTTAAGTTACAGCCAAAGCAGGAACATCCTCATGGCTTGACTGATGCAGAATATGACATGATCTTTACAAAGGATAAGCCGATTATCTTTGCCTTCCATGGCTATCCGACACTGATTCATGAATTAACATACAGAAGACATAATCATCACCTGCATGTACGTGGATACAAGGAAGAAGGAACAATTACGACACCATTTGATATGCGTGTACAGAATGATATAGACAGATTCCACCTTGTAGAAGATGTACTGTTAAGAGTACCGCAGTATGGCAACAAAACAGCACACCTCTTCCAGAAGATGGAAGACAAGCTTGTAGAACATAAGCAGTACATCCATGAATATGGTCAGGATCTGCCAGAAGTAGCTGACTGGAAGTGGAATCGTAAGAAATAAGTTGTGAGTCAAAGCGTTTTGTTTACAAGACAAAACGCTTTTTAGATGACTGTCAGAAGAAAATATATCAGTAATGTATAATGGTGATGTTGCAGTATATGGCGGAAACGGCTTAGGACATGTTGCATATGTGTCTGAGGTTTCACCTGATGGCAACTTTGTATACGTGCAGCAAGGCAACTGGGCAGGAACTTATAGTGAAAACTGGAATAGTTGCTACAGTACTATCAATGGATTATCATGTTCAGAATATATACATGTCAAGTAAAGAAAAGAAAGGAAATTTATGTTATTTATTATCTTTGTATTTTTGATTTTAGCATTAGTTATTTGGCTCATCAGCAGCAATATTTGTATTGTTCCGCAAGGGGAAGCCTGGGTTTTAGAACGCCTCGGTAAATACAGCAACACATGGAATGCTGGTTTACATCTTAAAACACCATTCATCGAAAGAGTGGTTAATAAGGTTAATCTCAAGGAACAGGTTTTAGATTTTCCACCGCAGCCTGTAATTACTAAAGATAATGTAACCATGCAAATTGATTCTGTTATTTTTGCAAAGGTATTTGATCCAAAGCTCTATACCTATGGAATTGATGATCCCATTGCAGGCTTGCAGAACTTAACTGCAACAACATTGCGTTCTGTTATTGGCGAGATGGAACTTGATCAGACGCTGACATCCAGAGAGGAAATTAACGCGCAAATGCTAAAATCCTTGGATATAGCGACTGATCCATGGGGATTAAGACTGGTAAGAGTAGAAGTTAAGAATATCCAGCCGCCTCGGGAAATTGAAGAAGTTATGACCAAGCAGATGCGTGCTGAGCGTGATCGTAGACAGACAGTTCTTGAAGCTACTGCACACAAGGAAGCAGTTGTTGCCCGTGCTGAAGGCGACAAACAGGCAAAGAAGCTTGCAGCAGAGGCGGAAAGAGATGCCCAGATTGCATTAGCTGAAGGTAAAGCAAAGAGCGTACTGCTTGTTTATGAAGCCGAAGCTCAGGGTTTAGAAGCACTCAAGAATGCAAACGTATCTGATACAGTTTTGAAACTGAAAGGAATTGAAGCGTTAAAAGATGTTGCTGATGGCAGAGCAACAAAAATCTTTATTCCTTCCGATATTACTAATGCCGTTGGTGCTCTCGGTGTAGCATCTGAAGCATTAGGTATTGGTGATTCTACGCCGGTAGACAAGAGTGCAAAACCAGAGCCAAAAGAGATGCCTGATCCATGTATCGACGCGGATACAGGTGCAGGTGGAAGAGAAGCCGCAAGAGCGACAGCAGGCATCAATAAAGATGTCGAAAAAGCTGCAAATTAATCATAATTTTTTCTAAAAAATACTTAATTTTGTGATTTGGTACAAGGCTACCTGCTATATTGTAAGTGTGAGATAGGAAAACCTATTTCACAGACAATTTTCACCTTTCGGTCGGGTGTAAAAGCCCGATCTTTTCTTTGCATTTTTTTTGACAGTTAATAGAATGCGAGGTAGGTATATGTCATTCAATTTTAAGAAACAGCCCGAGAATTCTCCCTTACTTGTATGGGAGATGAATCGGGCATTTTTATATCTATATGTAATGT
>DXZE01000060.1 GCA_019415435.1 Erysipelotrichaceae bacterium | reverse complement strand
TTTCCGGACAATTGGAGAGAGCAGAAACCGGTCAATCCATCAGAGCATTAACACTTTAGCAATAAATGCCGTAAAAAAATTACGGTATATTACAAAACCAACTTTATTAAAGTATACACTTAGCAGAGATGCTAATTAAAAATACGTTCAACACGTTCAATACGTTTATCGATTTGTTGCATTTGACACTTATATTGATATAATGGTATGGGTTATAAATATACTCGTAGAATCAGCACTTTCTGGGAGTTTTGTAATTTCATAAAAAGATTGACTGTCTGATGAAAGTGAACAGACAGGTTTTGAGGGGGATCTATAATCATGAACAAGCTGATGAAGCAGTACCGCATACGAATCTTTGTCCTGGTCTTTGCGGATATTCTCTGCGTAGTTTTATCATATTTTGCGGCATTGTTTTTCCGCTTTGATATGCAGGTTACTTCTATCCCAGCAGAGTATCTTCATAATGTATTGATTTTCCTTCCTGTCGCGGCAGCTACAGTATTGATTGTTTATCGTGCTTTCCATCTGTATCAGAGTATATGGAGATATGTCAGTATCAATGAAGCATATCAGATCGCATGGTCTTATGTTGTCATAGCGGCAGCTTTAGTAGTTGAAACGCTTGTTTATCTTGCCATTGGATACAGAATACCAAGGAGTGTATCTTTTTTAGCGTATATTTTCATGTTGTTATCCTGCTGTATTATCAGGTTTGGATATCGTCTGATTCGTTATTATCGTGATAAGAGAATAGCGAATCATGAAGTACATGACATGAAGAGAGTCATGGTTATCGGTGCTGGTCAGGCTGGTAAGGAATTGATTAATGAATTCAGGGTTGGAAAACATCAGGATTATGATGTACGTGTCTTTGTGGATGATAATGTCACAAAGAAGGGGAGATATCTGGATGGTATCCTGATTGCCGGAAACCGTTACGATATTCCTGAACTGGCAAAGAAATATGATATTAATCTGATTATCTTCGCTATACCTACTGCCTCCAAAGAAGATCGTGCAGACATTCTGAATATATGCAAGGAAACAGGCTGTAAAGTAAAGGTAATTCCTGGCGTATTCCAGATGCTCAATGGTGATTTCAAAATCTCCAAGCTCAGAGATGTACAGATTGAGGATCTTTTGGGCAGAGATGAAATCAAGGTTGATTTAAAGGAAATCAAGAAAGCCATTGAAGGCAAGATCATCATGGTTACTGGTGGCGGTGGATCCATCGGATCTGAGTTATGCCGTCAGATTGCGGCAGCCCATCCAAAGCAGTTAATTATATTTGATATCTATGAGAATAATGCTTATGCAATCCAGCAGGAGTTGATCCGTAAGTATGGAGATTCTCTGAATCTGGTTACATTAATCGGCTCAGTCAGAAACAAGTCCAGAGTAGAGAGCGTTATTCAGAAATATCATCCGGAAGTCATCTACCATGCGGCTGCACATAAGCATGTTCCATTAATGGAAAACAGTCCATGTGAAGCAGTTAAGAATAATGTCATGGGAACCTATAAGACAGCTAAGGCAGCTGCAGAGAATGGTGTTAAGAAGTTCTTATTGATATCTACAGATAAGGCAGTCAATCCTACTTCTTTAATGGGTGCCACAAAGCGTATCTGTGAAATGATTATACAAATGATGGACCGCAAGTATAAAGGTACAACCTTTATGGCTGTACGTTTTGGCAATGTATTAGGCTCTAATGGATCTGTTATTCCATTATTCAAGAAACAGATTGCCCAGGGTGGTCCTGTAACAGTTACAGATAAGAATATCATCCGTTATTTCATGACAATACCAGAGGCTGTATCTCTTGTATTGGAAGCTGCTCATTATGCCAAAGGTGGAGAGATCTTTGTTTTGGATATGGGTAAGCCGGTCAGAATCGATGACATGGCACGTAATCTGATCAAGCTATCGGGTTATAAGCCGGATGAAGATATCAAGATTGTTTATACAGGCTTAAGACCAGGTGAAAAGTTATATGAAGAGTTATTAATGGATGAAGAAGGTATGAAGGATACGCCTAACAAGCTGATTCATATCGGACATCCGATTGAAATGGATGATGACAAGTTTATCAAACAGCTTCAGATCCTGGATGAATTATCCAGATCTGAAGTAGAACCAATGGATATGAAGAAAGCTGTTGCGGAAGTAGTAGATACTTATCATCCGGATTTAACACATGTAGACCAGGCACAGGATTAGTGAGGATAATGCATGAATGGACAGAAAAACAATGTAATTACAATTGATCTGGGAGATCTTTTCAGACATCTTTTCAAGAAGTGGAAAGCATGGCTTGTATGCATTATTCTGGGTGGTTTGCTTGTCACAGGCTATTCCTATGTCAGTTATCAGAGACAGGTACAGTCTGGTGCCTATGATGCGGCTATGAAGGACTATCAGTCCCAGATGGATGCCTATCAGGAAAATCTGGATAACTACAATGATGCGATTAGTTCGTATGAGAGTGAATCCAGGAGAACTACAAATCCTGATAAGATTTTAGAGTATCAGGAGGCTATTAATAATGCGACTGCTTCAAAAAACAGTCTGACACCACCAGCACAGCCTGAGATATTATCAAAGGTACCTACAACTAGCAGATTAATAAAGATGTTTGTGACAGGTGCTGTATTAGGCTTTATCCTGTACGCATTCTGTTATGTATTGAAGTATGTATTGGATGGAAAGATACATAATGAGAATGATTTAAGCTATCGTTATAACTTATTAAAGCTTGGAAGAGTGAATAAGAACAAGAAGAGTAAAGATCAGGATACAGAAACATATGGATTAGCTTCTGTCATGATTGATAATCTGAATGTTTCTAAGGAAGATATAGCTGTGACTGGTCCATTAAGCCAGAAGGCGTTAGATAACCAGGCGGTGAATCTTTCTAAAGAAGAGGAAGGTTATCATCTGGTTCCTGTCAGTAAGGTAACAGAGGATCCACAGTCTTTTGAAAAAGTATCTTCTTTTAAATCTGCTGTATTAGTAATTAAGGCAGACCATTCAAAGATGAAGGACGTTGATACGTTAATTACGTATCTGAATACAGCTAAGATTAATATTCTTGGTTATTTTGTGATTTAAATATCCTTAAAGTAGTGCAATATTTCAGATGTTTGAATAGTTTTTCCCAGAAACCGCAGAACAAAGATATGAGTAAAGATAGTACAAAGAAAGTAATAAAGAATACAGCATTAGCATTAACAGCAGCGTATGCTGTATTAGATGTTATTGCAAAGGTAAAGAAACCGGATTCTGTTTATGAGAACGAACCAGAACAGAAGAATCCTATGGAAGGAAAGAAGACTGTTTTTGTGGAAAGTTCGGATGATTCAGAGAATGCCGATGGCAAGAGAGGACATTTAGAGGGTGTTGGTCCTTCTAATGCAAGACTCAGAAAAAAGAATGTTTATGAGAAGTATCTGAAAAGAGCTTTGGATAAGTCTCTTTCTTTTGTAGGATTAGTAGCACTTTCTCCAGTTATGTTAGGAATCAGTGCAGCTATTAAAATGGAAGATCCGGGACCTGTACTATTTACTCAGAAGCGTGTAGGTGAGGATAAGCAGTATTTCAAGCTTCATAAATTCAGAAGCATGAAGATGTCTACACCTCATGATGTACCTACTCATATGTTGGATAATCCAGATTCTTATATAACTAAAGTAGGTGGATTTATCAGAAAACATAGTCTTGATGAACTGCCTCAGATCTGGGACATCTTTATTGGCAATATGAGTATTGTTGGTCCTAGACCTGCATTATGGAATCAGGACGTATTAACTGCTGAAAGAGATAAGTATGGTGCTAATGACATCAAGCCTGGTTTAACCGGATGGGCTCAGATCAATGGCAGAGATGAGCTTGAGATTCCGGATAAAGCAAAGTTAGATGGAGAGTATACAAAAGCATTAGAAGGTACTGCTAAAGAAGCAGCAGCTATGGATAAGAAGTGCTTCCTTGGCTCTGTTGGTGTCTTTGCGAAAGATGATTCTGTTGTTGAAGGTGGAACCGGAGAGTTAAACAGGGAGGCAGAAGAAAGTCTTCCTGATGAAGATACAGTTCCTGTAAAGCATAAGAATATTTTAATCACTGGTGCCAAGTCTTATATTGGAGAAAGTGTAAAAGATTATTTATTAGAAGAAAATCATTATCTGAATGAGGATTACTATTCTGTTGATGTAAAAGACACAATGGGATGGAATCCTGTACCTGAAGATTTTAAGGACATAGATGTTGTCTTTAATGTGGCGGGTATTGCCCACAGGAAAGAAACAGATGAGAACAGACATCTGTATTATGAAGTCAACAGAGACCTGGTTGTAAAGATAGCTAAGGCAGCTAAAGAAGCTGGTGTAAAACAGTTTATATTATTGTCTTCTATGTCTGTCTATGGAAAATCTACAGGTTATATAACTAAGAATACTAAGCCTGAACCAGTCACAGCATATGGCATGAGCAAGCTTGAAGCTGATGAAGAGTTATCTCATTTAGCAGATGATTCATTTAAGATTGCTTACTTAAGACCACCAATGGTTTATGGACATGGCTGTAAAGGTAATTATCAGTTATTAAGAAAGTTTGCATTAAAGAGTCCTGTATTCCCTGATTATAAGAATCAGAGATCTATGATTTATATTGGCAATCTCTGTGAATTTGTTAAGAGAGTCATAGACAGAGAAGAAGAAGGTTTATTCTTCCCTCAGAATTCAGAATATGTGAATACATCTGAGATGGTTAAACTTGTAGCTTTGAATAATGGGAAAAACATACATGAAACACGTATCTTTAATCCATCTTTAAAGATAGGAACAATGGGTGTTAACCTTATTAAGAAAGTATTTGGAGATCTTACATATCAGAAAGTAGATACTGTAAGTAAATATGGATTTGAAGAATCTATTAAGTTAACAGAAGAGAAATAAGTATGCAGTTTTCTGTATTAATGAGTGTATACAAAAATGAGTCTGTTTCTAACTTTAAACAGGCAATAGACAGTATTTTGAATCAGGCATTAAAACCCGATGAAATAGTCTTAATGAGAGATGGGCCGGTTCCAGATGAACTGCAGAAAACAATAGATTCTTACGTAAATGATCATAAAGATTTGTTTTCCTACTATCCTCAGGAAAGAAACATGGGTTTAGGCAATGCCCTTCGTATTGGTGTAGAAAAAGCTAAATATGATTACATAGCCAGGATGGATACAGATGATATTGCTTTACCTGAACGTTTTGCAATACAGGTAAAGTTTATGGAAGAACATTCTGATGTATCCGTATGTGGTGGACAGACATATGAGTTTATTGGAGATTTATCCAATAAGACAGGTAAAAGAGAAGTTCCGTTAAATCATGAAGATATTGTTAAATTCATGAAGAAGAGAAATCCTTTTAACCATATGACAGTCATGTTTAAAAAAAATGATGTATTAGCTGTTGGTAACTATAAGGAACTGCATTTAGTTGAAGATTACTATCTCTGGTTAAGAATGTGGGATCATGGTTACAAGTTTGCCAATGTACCTGATGTACTAGTATATGCAAGATTCGGTGATGATGCATATCAGAGACGTGGCGGAAAGAAGTATTTCAATTCATGGCATCAGATAGAAGACTATAAGCTGATGCATGGGTTAATTAATAAAAAAGAATACTATGAAACTCTTGCGATGAGATTTGGTGTACAGGTATTAATGCCTAATAAAGTAAGAGGTTTTGTTTTAAGAAAGTTTTCGAGAAAGTAAAATATGAATAATCAGATTACGGCTATTGTATCGGTCTATAATCCGAATCCTAAAATTGTAAATAATATAAATGCTATTGGTGAACAGGTAAACAGGATCATTATCTGTGATAATAGTACTAAAGATAACAAAGAAATGTTTTTAAAAAACAATTTCTTTTATTTCTCAAAACACCGTAATCTTGGCTTGCCTGGAGCCTTTAATTCTGTATTAAAAGATTCTGCATATAGATGGGAAGCAGATGAGTTTGTTATTTTCTTTGATCAGGATTCACAAATAAATGATGGGTATATAAGTGGCCTTGTTTCTGCTTATATTGATGTTGAAAAAAAATATACATCTTTAGGATGCATGGGACCTGTTTTCTATAATACTAGTAATCAGACTCTTGAAGTGCCACATATAAAGACAGAATTAATTGAAAAGAATTACAAAGTAGATAATGTTATTACTTCTTCAATGATTACTCGATATAGAAATCTGAAAAAAATAGGATTTTGGAATGATAACTTATTCTTGGACTTTGCGGACTGGGATTTATGCTGGCGCATGGAAAAAGCAGGATTGATGTGTGTGATCACGGAGAATGTAGTATTGCATCATTCTGTTGGCTCAGGGCAGAAGAAAATAGGACCAGTGCATCTTCGTGTAGGTGCACCATTTAGAGAATACTATCAGACTAGAGATGTATATTATTTGTTAAAAGAAGATTATATTCCGCCTAAGATGAAATTGAGATTACTGGCAAATGTAACAATTCGGCCTGTAGTGCATCTTATGTTTTTAGATGATAAAGATAAAAGGCGTTATTTTATAAAAAAAGGAAAAAAAGATTACGAAAAAGGTATTAAAGGTGAATTGCACTATTAATACTGTATGCTGAAAAGGAAAATGTATGATTTTATCTATTAAGAAAAATACTATTGCTAATATTTTTTGGGCAGTCGCATTAATTTCTTTTTGTTTTCAGTGTTATTTTCCTTCATTAAGTAAATTTATAGTTCCTTCTTTGGGAATATTTTTCATGTTAGAAATACCATCTATTAATTTTGGAAAAGTTAATGGATGGAAAGAATTATATGGTATTTATTGTGCTTATCTTCTTTTTTCAATTATAAATGGTGCATTTCATTCTTGCATAAATAGTAGTTCATTTCGCTTTCTAATCATATTATTAATTATTCCTTTAGCACAATTGATTGAAGAACCTGATTTCAAACTTGAATGGAACACCTTTCAATGTATATCAGCAGCAAGAGTAATTCCAGTATTATTTGTTTGGATTCAATTATTATTTACACAGAACTATTCTAGTTACAGAGCATGGGCTCAACAGACGGGAGCTGGAGATATATATATTCTTAATGGCATCCCTAGAGTTCAGTTAAAAGGGTCCAGTCTTTTTGTTTTAACGTTTCTTGTTGATTTATATAAAAACAAGAAACTTACTCCTTTTGGAGTATTGATGATAATAGGAGCATTGGTAAGTGGCAACTCTGCGTATATCTTGGGGATAGCAGTAGGACTTGTCTTCTTTTTCTTACCAATGCTAAAAAAAAGATATGTAGATGAAAAGTGGAAGAATTTCGTTCTTATTCCTTTTATTATTGTTGGTTTTGTGCTTTTTGTTGGATATGCAGATAGATCCATGACTCAGAAGTCTGGAAGCTCCAATCTGGTTAGAGATGAACAAGCAGAGGTTCTTTTGGATACTAATCCGGCAATTGGTTTTGGATTAGGGCATCCTATAATAGCAAACACTTCTACTAGAAATTATAATGGTAATACTTATTTTGAATTACAAACCTTATATATTCTTAATCAGATAGGAATGATTGGCCTACTATTCTTTTATACGCTAACAATTTCTCCATATTTAGATAGAAAATATATGTTGTTTGCATATTTATCTTATCTAATTTATTCTTTTTGGAACCCTTATTGTTTTGATAGTACACATATTATCACTATGATATTGATTAGCAATATCTTAAAATGTGATGATGAATAAATAATTTATTTTTAATTAGTGCAGTTCCGATATATGAGTTTATTTAGAGTACTACCAGAAGTCTATGGAAAATGAGATTTTACAATTACAATAATGATGATATGAAAAAATTTAAATATGAAGTATCTGTACTGGTATGTACTTATAATCCAAATGTTAATAAATTAATAAGGACTCTTGCTACTTTGTTTAATAAATATAAGTTTTATGATAATCAAATCTATTTATTATATGGATTAAGTATAGTGATCATATGTATAGAGTCTTTTACTAATCCTTTTATGAACAATGCAATAGGCATTATGTTTTACTGTATTTGTTGTGGTATTGCATATGGGGATGCTGATGCAAAGCTTAAAAGTATCGATGATAACGCAATAAAACGTTGTTAAGGATAATAAAATGCTATTTATCGTAGTCGTTGTATATAATAAAACAATAGAAGAGATTTGCTCAATAAACCAGTTTTTAGATATCGCCCAAAGGGACGATGTACATATAGTGGTTTTTGATAATTCATCAGAAGATTTTCGCGCTCATAATAGAACTATAGCTAGTAATTTAGACATTATTTATCTCACGCTGTCTAAGAATTCTGGTATAGCAAAGGCGTTTAATTATTCTTATAAATATATATCTGAAAATTATAAAGAAGATTATTATGTGATG
>DXZE01000006.1 GCA_019415435.1 Erysipelotrichaceae bacterium | reverse complement strand
ATATAGTTTTTCAATTATAGTTCCCATTTATAACGCTGAAACGTACTTGAAAGAGTGCGTTATGTCTGTTTTGAGGCAAAGTTACTCCTTATTTGAACTGATATTAGTTGATGATGGATCTACTGATTCTAGTTGGCAGATAATGAGAAAACTAAAAGAATCAGATAAAAAACATATTAAAATATATCATCAAGAAAATGGCGGACAAATTAGTGCTAGATTTAGGGGAATTGACAAGGCAAATTTTGAATATTGTTTGTTTTTAGATGCTGATGATTTTTTAGAAAACAATGCTTTGGAAATCATAAATTCTTCACTCAACTTAAAAGAAGTAGATGTATTAATATTCAATGCATACAGGTTTTACAAAGATAAAAATGATAAAAAATTATTTTGGCCTGAGTATAAAAACAAAGTTTGGTTTGGAGGAAAAGATTCTGTTTCTTCTATACGGCATGAACTATTAAAAAGTCAAAGATTTAATAATATATGTTTGAAATGTTTTAAAACAGAAGTTCTAAAAGGATCTGAAAGACTGAATAGTGATTATTACAAAATAAGACATGAAGAAGATATGGTTATGCAGTTGCCTTATCTAGATAAATCTGAGTCTGTAATGTATATACCGCAGGAACTCTATTATTATAGGGACAATCCTTTTAGTATATCTTATTCATATGATAATAATTGGTATGAATCAGCAATTTTAAAATCTAAATTGTTAGAAAAATATTCTAAAAAATGGGGCTTAGACGCTTCACACAAGTTATGTAATTCAAGATTTTTGGTAAATGTAATAAATGGTCTCGTTCAATTCTGGATTACAGAAGAAAGATCATTTACAGATTTAAAAGATCTTATAAATACTATTTCAAAGAACCAATATTTCAAAAAAATATATGATTCAGATGCTAATATCCTTCCACGATCATATAAGTTTTTCTTGCATCTAGTTTATAGACGAAAATATCGGCTAGTCTATTCTATTTTATCTTTTAAATATAAAAACATTACTAATAAATCTTTTGATTCTATAAAATCTAGTCTTTAATTGCTAAAAGAGCATGCAGGAACGCATGTAATAATGCTATTCAGTCTTTAAGCAGTCCTAGATTAATATCTTGGATGAAATATTAAGATACATTTCAAATATGATGTAAATAATTTAATAGTCATTTTATCCAAATAAATAGCTAGATAAGGCTTTCAGAATATTTAAAGTTGTTATTTCTTGTCTTGTATTTCACTTTAACGTTTCATATATTTTTTGGGAGAATTTATGTTAAAAAAATTTGCTTTTTTTCTTCCCCAATTTCATCAAATACCTGAAAATGATGAATGGTGGGGTAAAGGATTTACAGAATGGACAAATGTAAAGGCAGCAAAACCTTTATACAAAGGACACATTCAGCCCAAACATCCATTGAATAATAACTATTATAATTTGTTGGATAAATCTACTGTTATTTGGCAAACAAAATTATTGCATGAAGCAGGATTAGATGGTTTTATTTATTATCATTATTATTTTGACGGAAAGTTATTGTTAGAAAGACCGGTTGAGAACTTATTGAAATGGAAGGATATAAAACAGCCTTTTTTCTTCTGCTGGGCTAATCATCCATGGCAAAGAACTTGGGAAGGATCGGCAAAGATATTGATGCCATTAAACTATGGTGGTAGAGAAAGTTGGGAGAAACATTTTCAATATTTGCTCCCCTTTTTTAAAGATAATAGATATGTAAAAGAAAATAACAAACCTTTATTTATGGTATTCAAGAGTTCATTTAAAGAAAAAAAACCAATGTTCAGGTATTTTAACTCTAGAGCAATTGACGAAGGATTCTCTGGAATATGTTTCATTGAAAGCTATCACGGAGATATATCGATCGAAAAGTATAATAATGAAAAAAGTGAATTAACTTCATATGTTTATTATCGTGAACCAGCTTTTTCACAATTTGGAAATTATAAAAATAAATCTGAATTTTATAAAGCAAGATACCATGTTAGTACAAAGTTAAGAAATAGAAACTTAATTCATAAACCATCAATATTGAACGGTAATGAATTAATTAAATGGAAATTGCAAAATGAACCCATTGGTGAAAATATTGCGCACGGACTTTGGTTTGAATGGGACAATACGCCGCGGCATAAACAGAGAGGTTATGTAATCACTCCATATGAAAAAAATCTCTTTAATGAGTATATGAATAGAATAAATAATGAAAAATATCTGTTTATAAATGCGTGGAATGAATGGGCAGAAGGAATGATTCTTGAGCCAACAGAGGAAAATGGATATAAATATATAGAATGGTTAAAAGAATATAAGGATAAGAACAATTGCTAAATATGTTTGGAACAATTAAATATCGATTAAATAAGCATAAAAGAGCACGTGAATGGCGTAGTCGCAATAAGAATAACTCGACAGTATGTGTAAATGAATTTAACTTTGACAACGTTTCAATAGGAAATTTCACTTATGGAGAATTAAAAGTCCTTAATTTTGGGAAAAATGAGAAACTGGAAATCGGGGCATTTTGTTCTATTGCTTCAGGTGTAGTTTTCTCTTTAAATGCAGATCACCCATATAATAGAATTTCGACATTTCCTTTTAAAGCAAAAATTCTTAATTTAGGAATGAACGAAGCAACCTCAAAAGGAGACATTATTATTGAAGACGATGTATGGATTGGTCAAAATGCTATTATTCTTTCAGGTGTTCGTGTTGGTCAAGGTGCTGTAATTGCAGCGGGAGCTGTGGTTTCGAAAGATGTGCCCCCATATGCTATCGTCGGTGGTGTGCCTGCAAGGGTTATAAAGTACCGATTTAGTCCGGAAGTCATTGAACATCTCCTTAAACTGGATTACAGCAAACTAACAGACGATATGATTCGGGAGAGGATTGATGATCTCTACACCTCCTTGGATGGCAAATCTCCAGAGGAGGTTGAGAAACTCCTGGCTTGGTTTCCGAAGAAATGATATAGAAACAGAAAATGGAGCTTATATGAAAATAGCATTACTTGGTGGGGCAGGATTTATAGGTACAAATCTTGCAATCCATTTATCAAAAACTGATAAGGTTACTGTAGTTGATCGGGAGGAAAAATATTTTTCCACTCTTAAATCTCTGAACCTCCCTATTTCGTACATGTCTGCCCCATTTGATATGTCCGCCGATTTTGATAGTCAGGTACAGGGACAGGATGTCGTTTACCATCTTGCATCCACAGTAATTCCAGGCAATTCGAATCAGGACATTGGAGCTGAGATAGAGGCTAATGTTATAGTGACATGCAAACTTCTGGATGCATGTGTTAGACAAAAAGTGCGAAAGGTAGTATTCATTTCTTCAGGAGGAGCGATTTACGGTAAGAAGGGCACATGTCCAATCAATGAGGATACAGTTACTTATCCGATAACTTCCTATGGCGTCCAAAAACTTACCATAGAAAAGTTACTTTATTTATATCGTTATCAAAAGGGACTTGATTACCGAATTATTCGCCTTGCAAATCCTTATGGTCCATATCAAAGACCCAACGGAAAACTTGGCGTTGTAACCACATTTGTATATAAGGCCTTAACAAGTGGAAGACTCGAAGTGTATGGAGACGGGTCAGTCGTGCGTGACTTCATATATATAGAGGACGCTATACGAGGAATTCTAAAGATTGTGAACGGAGAAAATGGAATCCGCGTATTTAATCTGGGATCCGGAAAAGGCACTAGTGTGAATCACGTAATTGAAGCAATTCGTACGACGATTCGTTCTGATCTATCGGTAGAATATATAGCTGGAAGAACTACCGACGTTCCTGTGAACTATTTGGATATCAGCCGCTATGAGGGTATTTATGGAAAACTGGATCCTTTGAGTTTAGAAGAGGGAATAAAGAAAACGGCTGAGTTTATGAGATCTACAGGAATGGTTTAATTGACAGCAGAGTATAGTTTAGCGGGAGAAAATAATGGGATATCTTGTAAGCTTATGCATTCCGACAAATGGTATATCGGAGTGGGTGTTTCCGGTTCTTGATAGTATTTATCGAGATAACGTACCAGAAACTCTTTTCGAGGTAGTGGTAACGGATAATGGTAACAATCAGGCATTTGAATCTCAGATGATAGATGTATCGAAGAAACATTCAAATCTAAAATATCAAAAAACAACATCTTATATGTTTAATAATCAGCTGGATGCATTCCGCCTGGCTACTGGAGATCTAATTAAATTTATTAACCATCGATCCCTTCTGAAACATGGTAGTTTGCAATATCTAATTGAAGTGGAGAAGAAATATCGAGATCAACGTCCGGTTATCTTTTTCCTGAATGAAAGCAGGAAAACAAATGAGAGCATTATGGTATGTAAGAATTTCGATGAATTTGTTCAGAAACTGTCGTATTGGTCTTCGTGGTCAGGTGGATTAAGCATGTGGAAAGAAGACTTTCAAAATATTCCTGATGGGATCTCTGTAGACTCTTTTTTTCCGCATACAGCACTTCTTTTTTATTATAGAAACAAAGAACAGTATATAATTGATAATACCTCTCTAACAGAAGGCATAGAAACTGATGCTACAAAAAAAGGAAAATATAATCTTTTTGAAGCTTTTGCAGAATACTACCCAGCCTTGCTACTAGATTTGGTTCACAACAAGGACATATCCTTAAATACTTTTTTATCTGTAAAAGACGATAATCTAGATTTTCTGTCTAATCTATATTTGGATTATGTGGTCAGAAAGAAACCTTGCTCATATTCTTTGGATGATTTATCTGATCATCTTTCTGTCTTTTACAGTTTGGATGAAGTAAAGAAAAACGTCAGAAAATTGATATTACATAAGGCAGTACGCAAATTAAAGCTTAGATAGAGGAAAAACATAATGGCAAAAGGAAGCATCAAGAAGAATACAATTTATAATATGATTAAAGTTGTATCACAGATAATTTTTCCTCTGATAACATTTCCGTATATTTCTCGTGTGCTACATGCAGATGCTGTTGGCACTGTTAATTATGCAAATTCAATATATTCTTACATTTCGTTAATTGCTTCTTTAAGCATAACCACATATGCAGTGCGTGAGTGTTCAATTTTTAGAGAAAACCGAAATGAGCTAGGGAAAACAGCCAGCGAACTTTTTACCATAAACCTATATGCTACATTTATTGCCTATGCAGTAATGCTCGTTGTCCTGTGTATTCCTAAATTTCAAAGTATCCAATCAATAATCGTTATATACTGTGTCAACATGATTTTTACAACATTAGGCGCAGACTGGATAAATACAGCAATGGAAGATTTTCGGTATATTACATTCCGAACAGTATCATTCCAAATTATCAGTCTAATTCTCATGTTTATTTTTGTGCATAAACCGGATGATTATGTCAAATATGTAATTATTTCAGTTATAGCATCAAGCGGTTCGAATATAACTAATATTTTCTATCGACGAAAGTATTGCCGTATCAAGTTGGTAAGAAATCCAAATATTAGCAAGCATCTGCCTCCCATTCTAAAATTTTTTGTGTCGGTCATTACACAGCAGATTTACGTTAATTCAGATATAGTTATGCTTGGATGGATTACAAATACAACTCAGGTAGGACTCTATAGTACAGCTTCTAAGATTTTTAATATTATCAATATGATGATTGCTTCAATTTTTACTGTTGTACTTCCACAAGCATGTAGTTCTTATGAGACAGGTGATTATAAACGCTATAACGAAATATTAAGAAAAGTGATACTTTTCTTAATTGGTTTAGGATTACCTTGTGCTGTAGGAATGTTTTTTTTATCTAAAGAAGTAATCATTTTAATAGCTGGCGCAGAGTATGCATCAGCATCTCCTGCATTGAAAATATTTGCTGTTGCATTATTGTTTTCGTATATTCATGGTTTTTTGGGAAATCTATTGGCAATACCAATGGGAGATTTTAACATTGGAATTGTAGCTGCAATTATTAGTTCTCTTACAAATATCGTATTGAATGCAATCCTGATTCCCAGATATGGATTCGTAGCAGCCGCTTTAACGACTATGATCGCGGAACTTATATCAGCTTTGATTTTTTCAAAGAAGATTAATAAAAATATTCATATTACACACGTTGGAAAACCATTAGTCCATTCCATAATAGGATGTATTTTTATTTCAATATTCATATTGCTTATGAAGAAGACAATGATTATTTCATTCGTTAATATTATTATGATGATTTTAGGAAGCGTCTTGATTTATGGAATTGTGCTATTGATATTTAAAGATGAATTTTTTATGCAAGGCTTGAATTTAGTAATCGGGAGGGTAAAACGTGAAAATCGTTGATCACAATAAAGATTTTATCTTTGATAATCCACGAGCTTACGGAGTGAAAAGCAGAATAAAGCGAATGATTTATGGTATTGCTGATTGTTATTATCAATTTCTTTATCACATAAGAAAATCACAGCAAGAAGAGAAAAGCAAAAAATATAATGTCGTCATATGTGCAATATTTAAGAATGAAGCGGCGTATTTGAAGGAATGGATTGAGTTCCATAGAATTATAGGGATAGATCATTTTTATCTTTATAATAACCTCTCTGAAGATAATTATCGGGAAGTTTTAGCGCCATATATCAAGAATGGCATGGTAGACCTGATTGAGTGGCCATACCCACAGACGCAAATGAAAGCTTATGCTGACTTTATGGAACATTACGCAGATGATACAAAATGGGTTGGGTTTATTGATATAGATGAATTCGTAGTTCCTAAAGCGTATAACTCAATTTATGAGTTTCTGAAGAATTATGAGAACACTCCAGCTGTTTTGATTTACTGGCGGCTTTTCGGCTCTTCAGGCTTGATGAACAGAGATATGAAAGGACTGGTAACAGAAGATTTTACTGTAGCATGGCCTAAGTTAGATGAGGTTGGAAAGTGTTTTTTTAATACTGCATACGAATTGGATACCGGTTACGCTAAGAATACAACATTCCATCATTATGTGTGGGGAAAGAAGAAGAATCGATATTATCCGCCAGTCAATATCAGCGGATATGTTTGCACTTCCAGGCAAAGAGATAAATTGAAAAATCACGAAATTCCTATTCAAATCAATCATTATTTTACGAAATCTTATGGGGAGTACCTTGCCAAAAGGTCTAAAGGCGATGTTTATTTTAAAGTAAATCCGCATGACCTTGATTACTTTTATAAACATGAAATGAAGTGCACTAAAGTTGATCATTCCGCATATAAATATTTAATTAAACTTAAGCACGCCATGGAGGAGGCATAGTATGTCTGGCAAAAGAGATAGCAACATTGAATTGCTCAGAATAATCACAATGATCCTTATCATCGGACATCATTATGTTCACCATGGCCTTTATGCTTCAATGCTCACTGGAAGCGCAACCAATCTTTGGATAAATGGGGGGGGTATCGCTAGAGCAATAGCTTCTTTATTATATCCGGGTGGAAGAGTAGGAAATTATATATTTTTTATGCTTTCAGGATACTTTTTAATTAACAGAACTGAAAGCATCAAGCTTAGGAAAGTGATCAGTATTGTTATCTTTTATGGAATCACACTTTCGCTGGTGTCAGGATTGCTTGGCTTGATGGGTATTCTACCAGAGGGTGTAAGATTTTCTAGTATAATAAAAAATTCGATTATTGGTTTGTTTACACCTATAACAGGAGTGTGGTGGTTTATCACTGCATATATACTGTTAATGCTTTTGGTTCCAATCATTAACGGTTATATTTCAAAATTGACATTAAAGGGATATTTTGCATTTCTCGTTTTTTTATGGTTACCATTTGCAGTCATTGATTATATGTTTAATTCACCTCTTATTGAAATCGAAATGGCTGTTTACTTTTACATGCTTGGAGGCTTTTTAAGAAAAAGTAATCTTGCAAAAAAACATCGGTTCTTAATCTGGGCAATATTATCTGTTATTGCATGGTGTTGTTCAGCTGGCCTTAACTATATTGCAAATGCAGGAGTTGATGATAATCTTGCTTTAAAAGCAATAGTAAAATTTTCAACTGGTCTGGATGCCGGTATTGTATCTCTTCTTGCAGCATGTTTTATCTTTTGCACCTTTGCCAGCCTTAGAATGCCTTATATATCATGGATCAATCGAATGGCTGAATCAACACTTGCGGTATATATGATTCATGAGTTTCCGACGATACGCTATTTTCTCTGGAATAATATTTTCAAAGTTGCGGCTGCATATCAAAAAATGCTATTTCCACTTTATGCAGCGATGAGCATAGGTGTAGTATTTTTAGGATGTATTGTGATCGATCAGATAAGAGCCTATCTTGCTAAAAGATATGGAGAGATAATTCATAATAAGATGAAAGAATTCGCAATAAAAGAAAAAGTATTTGCTCGCTAAAGCCATAGCTCCGGTACCTTTGAAACGATATAGGCTAAATCTATATGATGCAAACTATCTCTAATATTTCATCAATTATTACAGCAGTAACGTTTATTGTTTATCTCATACATGCAGGAACAGGTTCAGTCAGCTCTTTATGTATTATCTGATATGCTGGATACATTTGAAACGTGGCTTCCTCAACATTATGATTTTCTGCCAGAAAGCAGTCAGGAGCATTATTCACAAAAAGAACTGGAAGATGCGAAGGATCAGTTTGCTGGCACAAAGATAAGATTAGAACTTGGCACTTATACATAGTTCTTAATGATGACATGTATTTTCAAGCAATAAATACAATCGTCTATGCATTGTCAGAAGAATATGGAATTTAGGCAAGTCTCATGGTGTCAGTTGATTAAATGTCAAATTGAAATGATATTATGGAAAAAGAAGAAACACCAGATTATGAATATATGCTTAAAGTCAGTAATTGTTATAAACAATTACACTCTATTAAAGCAATATCAGAACACTTCCACATAACCAGAGTAAAAACCAGGAAGATCCTGGTAACAACAGGTGACATAGATACAACATTTTCAAGGAAGGCTAATGAATTAAAAGAAGAAGGTATGGAATTAAAAGACATTGCAGATATCATGCATTGTTCTGCTGCTACAGTATGTACCTATCTTCCTTATGAGAATGTTCTCTATAAGAGTGAACATAAAAGTAAGAATGCCGAAAGAATCAGTCAATACAGAAAACGTAATGCATATGCTGAAAAACATATGATCAGAACAGGAAAGGAAACAAACGATATTATGAAAAAGAAAAAGGATTGTAAAAGAGTAACGCGTCTTCATTTAGAACTGGCAGGTGATGAAGATATTTCAGATGTACTGCATCAATATGGTGATGTACAGTATGGCAATACTATAAGCAGGGATGTACTTGTACCATCAGATATGCAGCTGTGGGCATTAAACTATACGATTCAAAGATGTTTTGGATGGCAGAACAGTCACCTGCACAGGTTTAATTTATCTGATGACAGATTAAAGCAGATAACAGAAGATAATGCAGAAAGCTATTTCTCTCTATGCGGATATGTATTCCGTGATCCGTTTATGGATGAAGAAGATCAGTTCTGGGCAGATGACTATACCCAGGGAAGTCCTAAAGCATGGTTCAGAAAGAAATATACAGGCCCCTATGTTTCTGACTGCATTGGTGAAGAGTATGATATTGTTCGTGAGAATATGGAATCTTATAAAGCACATTATGATGATATCTATACTGTAGAGTGGTATAAAGACTCTATTATAGGATGTTATAAAGCAGGTACAGGAACTTCAGATGACAGGTTTTATGTAGAAAACAGAAAGTTAAAGGATCTTCCTGTTCTTGCATTGAAATGGGTTATGGACGACTTTGCGGGTGATTTATTGGAACGTCTGACAATAGACCAGGTATTAACCTATGGTGTCATTGACTTAAAACAGTCATCTGATGAGTTAAACAGTGATGTTTATGGAATTACAGATACATTGTACTATTTCTATGACTTTGGTGATGGATGGAAGGTAAAGGTTACCAGAATTTCAGACTTTAATGATCTTTTAGAGAATAACAGAATCACTATGGAAGAAGGCAATGGAGCTATAGCACAAGTAAAGCATTCCTATCGTCCGGTCATGATCGCAAGAGATGGTGTCGACGTTGTAGATGATTTAGGCGGGTACTCCATGATTCCGTGCTTCTTACGTGCAATTCATAATGATGATTCTGAAGACAATCAGATGTATGACAATGCTGAAGACACCATTGCCTGGGCAAAGAACCAGGGCTGGAGTTACAGAAACATTGCTTTGAAAAACAGATTATGAGTATATATCTTCTAATGTTATCAGGGTGAGATCTTCCTTAATATTCTTAATTTCTTCAAAATCCATTTTTGAAAAGAATCCATACTTATAACAATTCATTCCGGATGCTTTAGCCTGATTGATCTCTTCCTGTATCATATCTTCTGATATTGGTTTAGAACGAAACTTGGCTTCATAGAAGATATATCCATTAGGATCTAATGTAACCACATCAAATTCACCGTTCTTATGCTCGGCCGGAAGATCATAATAATATTTACCAATCTTTTCAAATGGCTCTTCCAGTTTTCCGGCTTTATTCTGCCGAATCAGATATTCTCTGCATATTCTTTCAAATTGCATAGGTACATACTGACGCTCAAAATCATCTTTAATATAACGGTCGTAGAATATATCCGGATTCATGATATTTCTTTGTGATGAGTATCGGTAAATATAGCGGTAGAAGAATAGTGATAAAGCATCACTGATAACATATCCGGTTTTCTTCTTGTTATTTTCATCGTTGATGGGAGCCTCTTTAGCAACAAGGTCCATATCAATGAGTTTCTTTAACACTTCAGCTAGTGCAGGACTGGAAGATATATGAGAATTATCGAAAATATCAGAATATCGGTAATTCCCATGTGATAATGCTTCAAAAGCTTCATTTGCATTTGTTATCTTGGATATCTCAGAACGAATATAGTTCAGGACTTCATCTTCCAGAACAGAACCAGGTTCTACAATGAGATCCAAAAGATTGTCACGAAAACTCTTTTGATCATCAATCTTCTCATTGTAATAAGGAATGCCTCCAAAGACACTGTATGCGCGCACTTTATCTTCAGGTGAGAAAGAAGGATAGAATTTCTGAGAGTCATAATAATCCATTGATCTTAATTCAAGTATTGTATTAAAACGACCGTATAATGGATTGGAAGTGTCAATTAATGATTTCATGACATCCACATAGGATCCACATATGATGAGCTTCATCTGTGAAGAATCTTTAAACTGGTCAATCATTATCTGCAGGATACTATCCATGCCCTTTACTGTTTTCTGCAGGTATGGATATTCATCAATGACAAGTATAAAAGGTGTATTTACCGATAATTTGAAAATATACTCCAATGCCTCTTCAATAGAAGAATATCCCAATACAGGTAAATTCAATTGTTCAGAAACGACAGACAAAAAACTTTTAACATTGCTTTCTTCAGAAGTCTGACGGCATTCATAGTAAATGCTGTTTAGATCGGATCTTTTTAAAACTTCCTTTATCAAAGCACTTTTACCTATTCTCCGACGGCCATAAAGCATAATTGCCTGGAATCTGTTCGCATGCAATGCTTTGTCTATTCTTCTTATTTCCTTTTCACGTCCTACAAACTTCATTTTTGCTCAGTTTCTCCTGACTCAATAATTTCTGAGTAAAGAATAACATATTTCAATACAAATTATGCAGATACTTTGCAACAACTTTCATTTTCAAGTGAGTATAATTATGAATACCCTATAAGGAAGAATAAAAACAATGAAAGAAATATCACAGGAAATAATAGATGCTTTAGCCGCGTCCCTTATAGATGACATATTGAAAGATTTCAAAGATCCTGAAGTACAGAAAAGATTTGAAATCTGGAAGAAGAAAAGAGTGAGTTTATGTTTACAAGATTAATGTATTGGCTTGTTGAACAGATTACTAAATGGCATACATATTTCTTATCTCTGAATGATAACAAGAGTTATGGATTAACTGATAAAGAACTGCATTTTATAGTGATCGGGTTAATCGGATTAATCATGATCTTTATTGTTTATCCAATCTTTAAAGCTTTAGCTAAGCATAATCACATTATGGTTGTCGCCTGGATCTATGTATTTACCTGTATGATTGTGTTAACCTTCGCCATAGAAATAGGACAGGGTATTACGCATACTGGCAGTGTTGAAATGGAAGATGTTGTCGCAGGACTGGCTGGATTTATATTCTTTTTTGCCATATTCTCCTGTGTACGTCTTATCTATCATCTGATTCTGTGGTTAATGCACAAAGAGGATTAAGGTTATATAACTTACACAAAATATATGTTAAAGTTACAGCCGTGGATATATTTCCACGGCTGATTTTTTTCGTTATGAAGGAAAAGTTAATGAAATCTGCAAAAAAAGAAAAAGAATGGATTAGTTTTCTATCTGTTATCAGCTGTATAGCTGTAATATTCATGCATGTAAATTCCTGCTTCTGGGATTTTAATGCCGATCCGCATAGTTACTGGCCATCCGCAAATATCATTGAATCATTGTTCTATTTTGCAGTCCCTGTATTTTTTATGATCAGTGGTGCTACGTTAGTAGATTACAGAAAAAGGTATGATACAAAAACCTTCTTTCAAAAAAGAATACATAAAACAGTAGTACCTTATGTTATATGGACATTTATTTTATTGTTTTATTATGCATTTGTATTAAAGACTATAAGTGTATCTGATATCTCTATTAAGATGATCATAAGATCGTTGATATATGGAAATGGAATTGAAGGTGCATATTGGTATTTCCCTGTGCTATTTTCTGTATATTTATCCATACCTTTATTTTCTGCTGTACCTGAAGAAAAACGTAAGAGTGTATTTACCTATCTTGCAATAGGTGGATTCATTCTGAACTCATTAATTCCATTTGTCTTTTCTTTATTAAATATTGATTCTGGATGGCCGATTACTATTGGAGCCATACAGGGTTATCTCATCTTTATTGTTATTGGGTATCTGATCAGTCATTATGATGTAAAGAAATCTTATCGGATTATTATTTATATTCTGGGTATAGCAGGATTTATCCTGCATGCAGGTGGTACATATTATGTATCCATGCGTGCTGGTGAAATATTGCGCACATTTAAAGAATATGTAAATGTGCCATGCATCTTATATTCCACCGCAATCTTTCTATTTATTAAACAGTTTTATAAACGTTTTAAAGAACCATCCTTCATCACATGGATCGTAAAACATGTGAAAGGTTATACATTTTCTATTTACCTGCTGCATAGACCTATACTGCAGACAGTTCTTTCAGAATTTCATTTGAATACAGTTTTGTTATCTTACAGATTGATAATGCCATTTATTATTCTTGCTATAGGTATTCTCTTTATCTGGATTATCAGAAAGATACCATATGGAAAGGTATTATTACCTTGATTGGAGCAGTATGACTGAAATAAATTTAAGTATTATAGTACCTGTCTATAATCCAGACAGATCAGTATTAGAAAGATGCTTATCATGCTTTGAAAATCCTTTAAATGGAGCATATGAAGTATTGATTGTCAGTGATGGCTCAGATAATAACGTAGTTGATGAATTAAAACATTACGCTGAGAATAAGCCATGGGTTCATGTCATTGAACAGGGAAACATGGGTGTTTCTTCTGCCAGAAATAATGGTATTGAACATGCGATAGGGAAGTGGATTACATTCTGTGATGCTGATGATTATATAGACGTAGAAAAAGCATTAAGTTTCATTACTAAATTAAATGACTCAGATTATGGATATGCATCGTATAGAAAGATAAAAGAAGACAGGGAAGAAGAAGTTACATTGGATTCTGTAGAGAAATCTGATGCATTAATTAAAAAAACTTTATCAGTTCCTAATTTATATGGAACAGTATGGTCCAAGTTCTTTTTCAAAGATACATTGTATAAGTACAATATCAGATTTCATGAAGAACTGACACATGCGGAAGATACCATTTTCATTCTGGAATATATGAAACATGTGAAACATATCCGGTATTTCAATGAAGTTTTTTACACGTATTATGTATATGCCAGTTCTTCTGCCAAACAGAATCCGGAAGCAGTAAAACATTATCTGGATTCCATGAAATATGTCATTCAGATATATCAGAATACAGAATATGAAAAATATGCAGGAAATTTTTGTGTTATAAATCTTCTGATAATGATGGTTCATCATATATGGAAAAAAGGAATATCCTATCAGAATGGTAAAGCTATGATGAAAGATATTCTTTCTAATGATGCAGTCAGCTATGCATTAAATGTATATGATCCTGAGTCTCTTTCTAAAACCAGCAGAATCATGGCATATATGCTGAAACATAAACACTACTTCCTGTGTTATGCTGCAAGCAGATACAGGAACAAGTAAGGAATAGACAGTATGAAAAAGATTATCGTTTTTGGAATGACTGAAAATCCTGGTGGGGTAGAATCATTCCTGATGAATTATTACAGAAAGATGAATCATGATAATGTGCATCTGGATTTCCTATGTAATTCTTATAATAAGATTGCATATGAAGATGAGCTGATAGGTTATGGAAGTAAGACCTTCCATTTCACACCAAGACGTGAAAATCCTGTTGTCTTTCGTAGAGAATTAAATAATTTCTTTCAAAAACATGCTAAAGAATATGATGCCATATGGGTGAATGTAAGCAGTCTTGCAAATATTGATTATCTGAAACTTGCAAAGAAATATGGCATTCCAAAGAGAATTATTCACAGTCATAACAGCCGTAATATGGACAGCAGATTACGCGGTTTGCTGCATGAACATAATCGTAAGATCATCGATAAATATGCGACAGATTTCTGGGCGTGTTCACAAGATGCCGCAAAGTGGTTCTACCGTGATGATCTGATGCCTAAGGTAAAGATTATTCATAATGCTATCGATGTAAGTAAATATCAATTTGATGCAGAAAAGAGAAAGAATGTCCGTAAACAGCTTGGTATTGATGAAAACAGTTATGTCATGGGAAATGTAGGCAGGCTTCATTTCCAGAAGAATCAGATGTTCGCATTGGATATAGTGGCTGCTTTGAAAAAGAAAAAATCTGATGTATACCTTATCCTGGTTGGTCAGGGAGAAGATGAAACAAAGCTAAGAGAGAAATGCAGTAAACTGGGAATTGAAAACCAGGTGATTTTTGCCGGTATGCAGAAAGATATTCCCGGCTGGCTCAGCACTTTTGATCTTTTCCTTTTCCCTTCTTTGTTTGAAGGACTCAGTATTGCGGCTTTAGAGGCACAGGCAGATGGTTTGCCAGTACTTGCTTCCAATAAAGTAATACCTGAAGAATTAAAGATTAATGATAACTTTCAGTTCTTCAGTCTTGACCAGTCCGCAGAAGAATGGGCAGATCAGATATATGAGAATCTTCAGTATCAGAAAAGAGCAGATGAAGCACATATCGTAAAACAGTTCAAAGATAAAGGATATCTGATTGATGAAGAAGCTCCAAGATTAGAAAAGATGCTGATGGAGGATTAATGAATAAATATCAAATATTTGAAACAGAAAAAGACAAGCACAATGCCGGAAGTAAAGCCGTTTCTGATGTAGGAACGATTGCCCAAAGTCTCGGATATCAGAAATGTCTGTTACATTTTAATAATGACAAAGACGGCACACTTCCAAAGATCGAAAGACAAATCACTTTTTATCATGACTGGAATCATGTATATAAAGAAATAGAAGACAATGCATTAGTACTCATTCAGAATCCTTATCATCATGGTCAGTTAACAAGAAATAAAACATTAAGTAATTTAAAGGATAAAAAGAACTGTCATTTTATATCTCTGATTCATGATGTAGAAGAAATCAGAAAATACCGCTACAGTGACTATTACAAAGAAGAATTTGAATTCATGAAGAACCTGTCTGATGTTTTCATTGTACATAACGACAGGATGAAACAATGGTTTATAGAAAATGGATTTGATACAGACAGATTAGTTACTCTGGAAATATTTGACTACCTGCAGAACAAGGATACTTCTGTATATCCTGTATTTGATAAATCTATTACGATAGCCGGAAATCTGAATACTCAGAAGAGTAATTACATCCGTGAATTATCAGAATTACAAGGTGCTGAAGTGAATTTGTATGGTTCTAACTATGATGATTCTCTGAATACGTATCCATTTATCCATTATTATGGATCACTCTCTGCTTCAGAGATCCCTATGAAACTGAATAAGGGGTTTGGACTTGTTTGGGATGGTTCTTCTGTGGATGGCTGTAAAGGACCTGCAGGAGAGTATTTAAAATATAATAATCCGCACAAATTATCCCTGTATTTATCTTCAGGGCTTCCGGTTGTTATATGGAATCAGGCAGCTGAGGCAGAGTATGTAACAGATAATCATGTAGGTATTACGGTTTCCTCTTTAAGAGAACTTTCAGCAGTCTTTGAAACAATAACCGCAGAACAATACCAGGAAATGTGCAGAAATGCACAGTTGATTTCAGGTAAACTGAAAGAAGGATATTATACAAAGAAGGCTATTCTTACTGCAGAAAAGATTATAAAGGATAAGGTATTATGATCAAAGTATGTTATGTATTGAGTACATCAGAATATAACGGCGGGGCCAACAGTTCACTGCTGGACTTGTTAAGTTGTCTTGACAGAGAACAGTTTGAACCGGTTGTGTTAATGAGAAGAGAAGGGAATATCACTGAAAGATTAGATCAAATGCATATTCCTTACTATAAAATTCCTTATATTAATGCTGTAAAAACTACCAGTTTTATTAAAGACTGTTCAAAGAAAGTTTATGAAAATAAAGCAGTGAAGGAAGTAAAACAGTTATTCCAGAAAATAAAACCGGATATTGTGCATAATAACAGCCTGCCGGCATTAGGTGGTATGGATGCCGCTAATCAGCTTGGTATACCTTATATATGTCATATCCGTGAAAGTGTTGAAAATGGCTTAAACCTTCAGTTTCTGGATAAAAAGAAGCATTTTTTCATCATGCAGAATGCTTATGTAAACATTGCTATTTCAAAGTTTATCCTTGATGAATATCAGAAGAAAGTTCCTCAGGGTAAATTCATGGAATTAAAAGATGGCTTTGATACATCTGTTTACTTAAATCAAAATAAGACAATCTTCAATAAGGATGAAGTAACAGTTTCTGTATATGGTCTTCTGGACCAGCAGAAAGGACAGATGGATGCCATAAAAGCATTTGAAGTACTGCATGAAAGAGGTATTCAGAACATCAGACTGCGGATTATAGGTGACCATGAAACAGAATATGGGAAAGAAGCAGTTACAGAAGTAGAAAAAGCTCATTTGGACAATGTTTCTTTCATTAACCGTATTGATGACCGTAAGAAACTGTATGATGCACGTAATGAAGACGATATCATTCTGGTATGTTCTTCTGCCGAAGGATTAGGAAGAGTTACGATAGAAGCACAGCTTTCCGGTGCTCTGGTAATCGGTGCTGATGCAGGCGCAACCCCAGAGATTATTGATGATCATAAAACAGGTCTGTTATATGAATGCCGTCATGCAGAGTCATTAGCTGATCAGATCGTATGGGCTCTCAATTATAAAGACATCTGCAGAAATATTGCCAATGCAGGCAGAAAATATGCATATGATGAATTTGATATCCACAAATATTCTGATAAAATTATGAGCCTGTATAAAGAAATATACAGAAAGGAATCTGTATGAAGACATTAACGATATCTATTGCGGCATATAACGTATCTGCATATCTGGATAGATGCCTGGGCTCAATTGCACAGTGTAAAGCATTAAATGATATTGAAGTATTGATAGAAAACGATGGATCTACGGATAACACGGCAGAGATTGGAAAAAAGTATGTTTCCCAATATCCAGACAGTTTTACATTAATCAATAAAGAAAACGGTGGATATGGAAGCACAATCAATCATTCCATTGAGATAGCAGAAGGAAAGTATTTCAAGCAGCTGGATGGAGATGACTGGTATGATCCTGAAGAGCTATCACAATTTGTAAATAAACTGAAGTCTATCGACAGTGACTATGTTGTATCTTTATATACAACCCGTTATGAAGACTCAGATAAGAAGGAAATTGTAGATCCTTGTGAAAATATCAAAGAAGGAACTTATGCCTTTGCAGATGTGGTGTTTACAAAAGATATTCCAATGCATTGTTTATGCTTCAAAACCAGCATTTTAAAGAAGATGAAACAAAGACTGGATACACATTGTCTGTATACGGATGTTGAATTAGATATCTATCCGGCCTCTTTAGCAGAAACCATTACAATCACTAAGAACAATGTTTATCAGTACATGATGGGCAGAGAAGGACAAAGTGTTAATCGCAAAAGTATTGAAAAGCATCTGGATGATCACAAAAAAGTGATGGATCATGTCATTGCATGCTATAATGCGATGCCTGCAGATAGAATTGGACAGCGTAAGTATGTACAGGCTCATCTTGTAAAACAGATGGAACTGGGACTGCGTTATATCTGCATGGCTGATAAGTCTAAGGAAAATCGTGAAAGACTGAAAGAATTCATTATTGACATGCATACTACATGTCCGGATGTTTATGAATTACTGTTAAAATCAAGCAGATTCAGCCGCATAGCAGATAAAGGAAATGGTTTATTTTACTCAGTGTTGAGAAAAAGAGCATGGACAGATTAAATCAGAAAAGGAGAATCCGTTAATGAAGCGAACTGATAAAGTTGTTGACGCCAAAGGAATATTTATAGAAGTATTGCTTAAGTGGAGAATCATCCTGTTAGTGGCTGTTTTATGCTTTGCGGCAGGTACTGTAAAGAAGTACAGATCTGATTCATCCAGTCAGGATACCGCTCAGCCACAGGCTGAAACAGAAACAGATACCGGTGATCTGAGTATTGATGACGCAAATACACAGGAGATTGCATTAATCGATAAAGCAATTCAGGAGAAAAGAGTATATCTGTATAACTCTCCTGCCAGAAACATAGATCCTAATAATGCTGGTAAGGCACAGATAACCTATTATTTTCATACTGTAAATGATCTGTATACGATTAATGAAGAAACATCCGATGACAATACGGACAAAGATCTGACAAATACATCCGGCAGTATTGCGGATAGTCTTAAGATTTATCTGGATTCTTCCCTGAACTGGAGTTCCATTGCACAGCAGTATGATGTATCACCAGCAGGATTAATGGCAGATCTTTTAAATGTGAAAGCTTCGGGTAATGCTCTGAATGTAAAAGTTACTTACACGAATGAGAAAGATGCAGAGACTATCCTGCAGTTTGTGACAGATGCATTAGATAATGAAATCAGTTTTATGCAGGAAAAGAATCCGGATATAACCGTACAGAAGAGTGAAGCTGTAACTTCTACTGGCTCTGACTCTGACTATACAGACTGGGCTTTAAACAGGTTTGGTGAACTGAATGATCTTATGATGCGCCGTACAAATCTGATCTCTTATCAGACAGCATTCAGTTCTACAAATGGAAGTACGTCAACAGCTGCTTCCTGGAAAGATGCGGCTAAGTCAGGCGTTAAGTATGGACTTGCAGGGCTGTTAATCATGATTGTTTTATTAGCTGCTTATTATGCGCTCAGTGACAAGGTTACTTCTGCAGATGAAGTTGTGAATAACTTTAATCTCAATAAACTGACAGTCTTAACAAGAAAGAAGAAAAATAATCATCTTTATAAAGGATTAGACAGGGCCATTTTAAATATCAGTGCAGATAACAGATCTGATATCAGTGATATAGAAAGAATTCAGCTATTTATGGATTCTGTAAAAGAGAATCAGGGAGATTCCGCAAACGTGCTTGTTCTTGGTAATTTCAGTAGTGCATATGGTAATGAATTAAAGAAATTGTTCTCTGAAGCAGGCTTTGCGAATGTAAACGTATGTGGTCACATTGATGAAAGCATAGATGAAAGACAGAAACTGAAGAATGCTGATGCAGTAGTACTGGCAGTCAAGATAGGCGATTCTTCTATGAACAGAATCAACAGTATCCTGAATACTGTAAATGAATATCATAAGAATGTTATAGGGACGATAACCGCATAATGTTGAATGCAATAAAAGAAAAAATCTCTTTACCAGAATTTATCCTTTTATTAATGTATGCTGTTTTCCTGATTGTTACAGTTCTCCAGGCAACGCAATTCGTGGCTGGCGGAGAAATGCAGACAGAGATCAAGTATATCCGTTATCTGATTCTGGCTGGATTAATAGTCAGTTTCTTATGCTCGCATGAACTCAGCATGAGGAAAATACTGTTTGCGGCAGCGATACTGATTATGTCAGTACTGACAGGCCGTGGCAATCAGGATTTCACATCTTCTATGTTATTAGGGATGTTTATTGTATGCGGCATAAACATGCATACAAAGTATTTCCTGAAAGTATACTGTGTAACGGTTACTGCAGTATGTCTCATCACGGTTCTGCTTGTCACATCAAATGTATATACAAATGACTTCTTGACTGAAACAGCGAGAAGTATCCGTTATTATCTTGGTTTTGACTATACGACAACCCTCCCAAACTATTTTCTGCATGTCGTCATTGCCTGGTTTGCAGCGGATGAGGGCAGAATCAATATCCTGAAAACAATTATCATACTGATCATAAATCAGATTTTGATGTACTACACCGGAACCAGAGCTGTATATTACTTGGTCATTCTGTTTCTTATTCTGGTATGGCTTTTGAATACTGATCTGCAGCTGTTAAAAACAAAGACGGTAAGAATCTTGTCTGTATTGTTAATGCCGTTTCTATGTGTATTTATCTTCAGTGCAACGATCAATTATTCAGAAAAGAGTACTACTCTTGTGAAGATTAATGATGCTTTATCTGGCAGACTGGAATTCAGTCAGAATGCTGTAGAAAAGTATGGATTTGAACCTTTTGGTGAAGTTGTTGAATTTAATACCGGTCGTGATGATATTGACCGTGTAGGTGATTATTTATTCGTAGATTCATCCTATATTTATGATGCGATGGTTTATGGAATTATCCCTACAGTTCTTGTAGTACTGGCATTTTCAGCTATGATATATAAATCGCATAAAGATAAACAGTATTTCTTATGGCTTGCGCTTATCTTTATAGCGATACATGCATTTACGGATTTCCAGTTAATGAGACTGGATTATAATCCTTTTATGCTTTTAATATACGGAATGCTGTTTAGAAAAGATAAACAGCAGATTGAATAAAAGGGACATTTATTAACAGAAGAATTATGTCAAAGAATATATCTTTAAAGAAAAACTTTCTGATGAATATTATCCTGACAATGTCATCGATAATATTTCCATTGATTACTTTCCCATATGTTTCCAGAGTCCTTGGACCAGTCGGATCAGGAAAGGTATCTTTTGCGTCTTCTGTTATCAACTATTTCAGCTTATTTGCGCAGCTTGGTATTCCTACCTATGGCATCAGAGTGTGTGCAGAAGTCAGAGATGATCATGAGAAACTTACCAGAACAGCACAGGAACTTCTGATCATCAATCTGGTCATGGATGTCATCACATATGCAGCCTTTGCGGTTTCATTAGTGATTGTGCCAAAATTCCGTACAGACAGGGCACTTCTGGTGGTTATCAGCTCTACTATATTCTTAACTTCTATTGGCATGGAATGGCTCTATAAGGCTTTGGAACAGTATACATATATTACGGTACGTTCCATGATCTTTAAACTGGTTGCCTTAGTCAGTATGTTTCTTTTAGTTCACCAGCAGAATGACTATGTTATTTACGGAGCTATATCAATTCTTGCATCCAGTGCCAGTAATGTATTGAATTTTGCGAATGCACATCACTATATAGGTTTTAAACCTGTTGGAAACTACAACTTTAAAAAACATCTGAAACCTATCGGCATATTCTTTGCAATGTCATGTGCAACAACAATTTATACAAACCTTGACACAATCATGCTTGGATTTATGAGTGGTGATGCAGAAGTCGGATATTACAATGCGGCAGTAAAGATCAAAACTGTATTAGTCAGTATTGTAACTTCATTAGCTGCTGTATTATTGCCAAGAGCATCTTATTATGTTGCCAATAATGACATGAATGATTTTAAGAAAATAGCGCAGAAAGCATTAAATTTCACAGTCATTATTGCCTTACCATTAACGATATATTTCATGCTTTTTGCAAAACAGGGTATTTATTTCCTGTCAGGTGATCAATATCATAATTCAATACTGCCGATGCAGTGGATCATGCCTACGGTTGTATTTATCGGTATATCAAATATTACCGGTTTACAGATACTGATTCCTTTAGGAAAAGAGAAGATTGTTTTGTATTCTGAAGTGGCTGGTGCCTTAACAGATCTGATTCTTAACTGGTTTCTGATACCGCATTTCTTATCTACTGGTGCCGCCATTGGAACATTAGCAGCTGAGTTTGTGGTTCTTTTAGTACAGTTTTTTGCGATACAAGATCAGTTAGTTGAAGCATTTAAAAAAATTCATTATGGAAGAATACTGCTGGCCCTGATACTTGGCTTTGTGACAAGTTTCTGGACACTATATCTGCACATGGGTGATTTCATAACATTGTTAATATCCGCAATATTATTCTTCGGCTTATATTTTGTAGTATTGCTGGTGATGCATGAATCTATTGTCACAGAAGCTGCGGATACGGTATTAACCAGGCTTCATTTAAAGCATTAATGTGAATTTTGTCTGAATGTTTATGCCCGAAATCCGGGCAAACATGGCAATAAATCTGATTATTGTTATAATTACATACGGCAGGATGACCTGCCGTATGTTTTTGACTTATGAATAACTTATCAAGATATACATATTACATTCAGACTCTTTCAGATCTGATTGCATTAATTATTTCATACTTTCTGGCTATCGCCATGAAGGAAGTCATACGTTTTGGTATTAAAGTTCCTTCTTACGATCCCTATATCAATGTTTTATTTGTGGCATTAATCGGATATGCCATCGCATCTATAGTTTTCTTGTCCAAGGAAAAGAATGTTTTAAACAGAGGATGGCGCAGAGAATTTTCTTCTGCTTTCAGAAATGTAGCGATTACTTTTGCGGTTGTTGTCTTCTACCTGTTCGGAACCCAGACAGGGAGAGATTATTCCCGCATTTTCGTAGTTGTATATGCGGGAATTGACTTTCTTCTCACAGTCGTATTGAGAATGTTACTGAAGAAGTGGGCTTTGCCTTTATTCCGTAATGGCAAGAGTGCCGAACAGATCATCATGATCGGTAAGGAAAAGAACATCAATAGTACCATGGAAAGAATGAAACATTCCAGGGACTGGCGTTTTCAGATTGTTGGGGCTGTCATCACAGATCGTGACGATCTGGAATACATTAATAATGTTCCGGTGATTCCACATAAACGTAATCTGATAGAAACACTGTCTGATGAAAGCGCAGACTCCCTGTTTGTTATTACAGAGATCGTTACCCCGGAATTAACAACATTTATAGACAGATTAACAGAAACTGGTAAAACAGTTCATATCAACATCAATGAATTTGACATTCTTCCTGAAACAGACCGTTATATGGATGTTATCGGAGGATGCGCGGCTGTATCTTATATTCCTTTTGTAAAGATGCCGCGCAGACATGCCTTTATGAAGAGAATTCTGGATGTCATTATCTCTTTATTCTTTATTCCTTTATATGCATGTGTATATCTGCTTACATGGATCTTCACTTCTATAGAATCCAAAGGACCAGTATTAATGGATATGGTCCGGGTAGGAAAGAATGGCAGAAGATTTTATAAGAAGAGATTCAGAGTACTGCGTATGGACGCAGAAGAAAGAATCAAAGAAGGAAAGAGCCCTTATATGGTATGGGGCAGATTCCTGAAGTTTACCCATCTGAATGGATTGCCGGAAGTAGTCAATGTCCTTTCTGGTGATATGTCTATGTGCGGACCTCATGGACCGGATGTACAGTCTTATCTTTCCTATTCTTCAGAAAGACGTAAGAACTTATGCGTACTGCCTGGTATCTTTGGCAGCTGGTGCATTGAGCAGGACAGAAGACAGGTAACACGCTCTGAAAGAGAATACATCAAAAACTGGTCTGTACTAAAGGATCTGGAAGTTTATATAGCTGTATTCTTCCGTTATATTACTTTCCATTCATCCAGAAAGTACAATGAGAAAGCATTAAGAGAAGAAACCGGTCTGATTCATTCTTATATTGAAAACAGAAAGCCTCTTCAATATGACCACTCTGCATATGTACATAAAAAGACAGCAGGTGAATGTGTATACCTCTTTATCAAGAGATTCATTGATATTGTCTTATCTTTAATGGGAATAATTATTCTATCTCCATTGTTATTAATCTTATGCATTGCGGTAATGGCAGATGATGGCGGTTCTCCTATCTATAAACAGGAAAGAATCGGATTACATGGCAGAAAGATCTATATTGCCAAGTTCCGTTCCATGCGCAGAGATGCCGGTGATCTGAATAAGCTTTTAACTCCAGAACAGTTAGAACAATATCAGAAGGAATTCAAGATTGATAATGACCCTAGAATTACAAAGGTAGGTTCTTTTATCCGTAAGACTTCCTTAGATGAATTACCGCAGTTATTCAATATATTAGGCGGCAGCTTATCTATCATCGGACCACGTCCGATTGTCAAAAAAGAAACAGAAATCTATGGTAAGGATATTGCCAAACTGTTATCTGTAAAACCGGGATTAACCGGATATTGGCAGGCATATGCCAGAAATAATGCGACCTATGAAACAGGAGAAAGACAGGCTATGGAGATGTACTACGTAGATCACCATAGTTTATGGCTGGATATCAAGATATTCTTCAGAACATTCAAGTCTGTCGCAAAGGAAGAAGGAGCACAGTAATGTTACCAAAGATAAAAGTGATGATTGCATGTCATAAGAAATGTGATGTTCCTTCTGACAGTCTGTATCTGCCTGTACAGGTGGGTTCACATGGTAAGGAAAGCATAGGTTTCCAAAGAGATGATGAAGGAGATAACATCAGTGAAAAAAATCCTGTCTATTGTGAATTAACAGGTCTTTACTGGTGCTGGAAGAATCTGGATTATGACTATCTTGGATTATCTCATTATCGGCGCTACTTCACTTTAAAATCAAAGTCTTACCAGAAGAAACATGGAGTATTGAACAGTGTCTTAACCGAGCAGGAAGCACAGAAGCTGATGGTTCAATATAAAGTGATTGTGCCTAAGAAAAGACATTACTATATAGAAAGTGTATACAGACACTATTCCAATACTTTCTCACAAGAACAGTTAGATGAAACAAGAAAGATACTTGAAACATACTATCCGGAATATGTACCATATTGGGATCATCTGATGAAGGGTACAACTGCCTGGCTGTTCAATATGTTTCTGATGAATAAGGATTTAGTGAATACATACTGTACATGGGTATTTGATGTATTAAGTAAACTGGAAGAAAGAATCGATACTTCTTCCATGACACCTTTTGAAAAAAGATATGCCGGGAGAATATCTGAAAGATTATTTGATACATGGCTTTTATATCAGATTGGTACTGGTACTATTAAAGAAGAAGAAGTACATGAAATACCGTATCTTTATGTAGGAAAGGTAGACTGGTATCATAAGATTACAGGTGTATTAAAGGCAAGATTTCTTGGAAAGAAGTATGACAAGAGCTTCTGAAGAAGGATTTTATACAACGGGACAGTTCGCAAAGAAAGCAGATGTTACAGTCCGAACATTACGCTGGTATGACAAGGAAGGAGTCTTAAAGCCTTCTGCACATACTGCATCCAATGCCCGTTTATATACAGATCAGGATCTGGCAAAGTTGCAGCAGATCCTTCTTTTTAAATACCTTGGTTTTTCTTTGGAAGATATCAAGGGAATGATCATTACCGGAACGGATCATATGCAGGAATCTTTAGAGATTCAGAAGAAACTGATTGAAGAAAAGATCCGGGAAATGCAGTCAGTCAAAGAAATACTGATTGAAACAGAACAATCCTTAAAAGAACATGATAAAGCAGACTGGTCTGCTTTATTACAGGCTTTGCACGCTTCAGATGTGGAACAGAGCATGAAGGAACAATACCGTACCGCTGCCAATATCTCTGCCCGTATCCGCCTGCATGAACAGTATTCTGTAAACAAACAGGGATGGTTTCCATGGGTATTTGAACAATGCCATATCAGAGAAGATATGCGTATATTAGAGATTGGCTGCGGTAATGGTCAGCTATGGAAAGAGAATCTTCAGATATTGCCTGGAAATGTACATATCATTCTTTCTGATGCTTCAGAAGGAATGATACAGAATGTACATGAATCCTTTCAGAATGATGGCAGATTTATCTGCCGTACATTCCCTGGTGAAGATATACCATATTCCGATCATACATTTGATCTGGTGATTGCCAATCATATGCTGTTTTATTGTGATATAGACAAGGTACTAACAGAGGTAAAAAGAGTATTGAAGAAAGACGGCACTTTTATATGCAGTACATACAGTTCCAGACATATGAAAGAAATCAGAGACCTGGTACAGGGATTCAATGAAGATATTTATCTTTCAAAAGATAACCTGTATGAAAAGTTTGGATTAGAGAATGGAAACAGAATATTATCATCATGCTTTACTTCTATTATATGCATGAAATATGAAGATGAGATTTATATTGAGGAACCAGAACCATTAATCCAGTATATTCTCTCTTGTCATGGCAATCAGAACAGTATCATTCTTGATCACTATCATGAATTCTATGAATATGTAAAAAGCATAGTCAAAGATGGGTTTCATATAACAAAAGATGCAGGGTTGTTTATTTGCATGGAGAATGCAGAAAGGTTATATCTTCACAATTGAATTCAAAATATACCTGAAGGTCTCGCCAGTGACCGCATAAAAAACCATCCCTTTCGGATGGTCTGTTACATGTTCACCAAGTCTGAATGACTGCCGGTATCGACCAGCGTTAAAGTAAGAATATCATCTTCTATAAGATAAATAAGCAGCCAGTCTGGTTGAACGTGGCATTCACGGAAACCCTTAAGCTTCCCTTTAAGCTCATGATCATGATACTTTTCCTCTAATATTTTGCTCTGACGCAAAGTATCAACTACATCGTCTAAAAGAGAAATATCTAATCCGCGTTTCTTCATCAGCTTATAACTTTTCTTATAAGCTGATGTAAATTTGATGATGTATGACATTTAATTATCAAGAGCTTTCTTCAGCTCATCCATACTCGTATATCCCTTGATGCCAGGATTATGAGAAATACGTTTAGCTTCGTTGGCGGCGTCCAGTAATTCATTGGAATATTGTGGAACTTCTACTTTGAAAGGAAGACCATGTCTCATAATGCACTGTCTTAGAAAAATGTTGACGGCACCTGACATATCTAGTCCTAGTTCACTAAAAAGTTCATTGGCCTGCTTTTTTACATCTGAATCAATGCGTATTTGAGTTTGTGCTGTAGACATATCATCTGCCTCCTTGTATTTACATTGTAATGCTTATAATTTACAATGTAAATACTAATCTGATTAAAATATCAATTTTCGATGAATTGATTACATGCTCATGTAAATTATTATTCAGAAATTGATCAATAGCCCTTGAAGGTGACGTTACGTCATCTTTTAATATACTTATGTGAATGATGGAGGGTTATCCATGAAAGGTATTATTCTTGCCGGAGGTTCCGGTACACGTCTGTATCCCTTGACACGTGTAACATCCAAACAACTGTTACCGGTATATGACAAACCAATGATCTTTTATCCGATCAGTACATTAATGTTAGCGGGAATCAGAGATATTCTGATTATCTCTACACCGCATGATCTGCCTAACTTTGAGAGTCTGCTTGGAGATGGCAGTGAATTTGGTGTTCACTTCAGCTATAAAGTACAGGAAACACCAAATGGACTTGCCCAGGCATTTGTGCTGGGTGAAGAATTCATCGGTGATGATAATGCATGCCTTGTATTAGGAGACAACATCTTCTATGGCAACCATTTTGGCAGGATGTTAAGAAGTGCTGTTAAGAATGCAGAAGAGAATCACAGAGCTACTGTATTTGGCAAGTATGTCAATGATCCGGAAAGATTCGGTATTGCGGAATTTGATGAGAATGGAAAGGTAATTTCTTTAGAAGAAAAGCCGGCTCGTCCGAAAAGCAACTATGCAGTAGTCGGTTTATACTTCTATGACAACCGGGTAGTGAAATACGCCAAAGAACTGAAGCCTTCCGCAAGAGGAGAGTATGAGATCACCGATCTGAATAAAGTATATTTAAATAACGGTGATCTTGACTTACAAGTACTTGGCAGAGGTTTCTCATGGGTAGATACAGGTACTGTGGAATCTATGGCAGAAGCCACAAACTATGTCAGATCCATCGAACATATTCAGGGAATCAGAATCTCTGTACCAGAAGAAATTGCATATTATAACCAATGGATTGATGAGAAACAGTTATTAACAACTGCAGACTTATATGGCAAAAGTCCATATGGAGAATATTTAAGGGAACTGGCAAATAACAATATCCAGGGACCTATTCATAACGCTGAAGAAAAGGAGAAAAACTAAGATGAATATTATTGTGACAGGCGGAGCCGGATTTATCGGATCTAACTTTGTATTTTATGAGATGAAGAATCATCCGGAAGACAGAATTATTGTAATTGATAAACTGACATATGCCGGTAACTTAAAGACATTAAAGCCGGTTATGGATAAGCCTGACTTCAAGTTCTATAAGGCAGATATCTGTGACAAGGATGCTATCGATAAGATCTTTGATACAGAAAGACCGGATATTCTTGTAAACTTTGCGGCTGAATCACACGTAGACCGTTCTATTGAAAATCCTGAGATTTTTTTAACAACAAATATTATCGGTACAGCTGTATTGATGGACGCATCCAGAAAATACAATGTAAAGAGATATCATCAGGTATCTACTGATGAAGTATATGGAGATCTGCCATTAGACAGACCAGATCTGTTCTTTACAGAAGAAACACCTCTGCATACATCATCCCCATATTCTTCTTCCAAAGCTGGTGCTGACTTATTAGTCAATGCCTATCACAGAACCTATGGACTTCCTACTACTATTTCCAGATGCTCCAATAACTATGGACCTTATCAGTTCCCGGAGAAGTTAATTCCTTTGATGATTGCCAATGCATTAGCTGATAAGAAACTGCCTGTTTATGGTGAAGGTCAGAATGTCAGAGACTGGCTTTATGTAGAAGATCATTGCAAGGCAATTGATCTGATTATCAGAAAAGGAAAAGTTGGAGAAGTTTATAACATCGGTGGTCATAATGAAATGCATAACATCGATATTGTAAAGCTGATTCTGAAGGAATTAGGCAAGCCGGAATCTCTGATTGAACATGTAACTGATAGAAAAGGACATGACCAGAGATATGCTATTGATCCAACCAAGATTCATAATGAATTAGGATGGCTGCCTGAGACAATGTTCAAGGATGGAATCAAGAAGACCATTCAGTGGTATCTCGATAATAAAGAATGGTGGGAAGATATCATCAAGGGTGATTATCAAAACTACTATGAAGAGATGTATGGAAAGAAAGAAGTAATTGACTGATGAAGGTATTTGTTACAGGAGTAGGCGGGCAGCTTGGTCATGATGTCATGAATGAACTGGCCAAAAGAGGATATGAAGGTATCGGTTCTGATATTCAGGAAGTATATTCCGGCATTCAGGATGGTACGGCTGTTACCAAGATGCCTTATGTTTCTTTGGATATTACAGATAAGGATTCCGTGATGAAAGTCATCACGGAATTGCATCCGGATGTCATCGTTCATTGTGCTGCCTGGACAGCTGTCGATATGGCAGAAGATGATGACAAGGTAGAAAAGGTAAGAGCAATTAATGCCGGTGGCACCCAGAACATTGCGGATGCGGCTAAGGCAGTCGATGCCAAGATGGTTTATATTTCTACAGACTATGTCTTCAATGGAAAAGGTACAGAGCCATGGGATCCTGACTGCAAGGATTATGAACCAATCAATGTCTATGGAAAGACCAAGCTGGAAGGTGAATTAGCAGTAGCCAATACCTTAAAGAAATTCTTCATAGTCAGAATTGCCTGGGTATTTGGCAAGAATGGTCATAACTTCATCAAGACAATGCTGAAAGTTGGAAAGACACATGATGAAGTCAGAGTTGTCAATGACCAGATCGGCACACCTACCTATACACTGGATTTAGCAAGATTATTAGTCGATATGATAGAAACAGATAAGTATGGCTACTATCATGCGACAAATGAAGGCGGTTATATATCCTGGTATGATTTCACCAGGGAAATCTATAAGGATGCAGGATATACCACAAAGGTCATTCCAGTTACAACAGAGGAATATGGTTTAAGCAAAGCCGCAAGACCATTTAACTCAAGACTGGATAAATCCAAGCTTGTAAAGAATGGGTTTACACCTTTACCTACATGGCAGAATGCCGTAAAGAGATATATTGATGAATTAGATTTGGAGCATCTTGATTAATTATGGGACAGATTAAAGTAGAAAAGAATATTGGCGGTATTGAAGGACTCTGTGTGATTACACCAGCCGTACATGGTGATAACAGGGGCTACTTCATGGAAATATACAATGAGAATGACATGAAGGAAGCTGGCTTTGACATTAACTTTGTACAGGACAATCAGTCTATGAGTACAAAGGGTGTATTAAGAGGTCTTCACTTTCAGAAACATTATCCGCAATGCAAGCTTGTCAGAGCAGTCAGAGGATCTGTATTTGATGTAGCTGTAGATCTCAGAAGCAATTCCAGTACATATGGTAAATGGTATGGTGTGGAATTAACGGCTGAGAATAAGAAACAGTTCCTGATTCCGGAAGGCTTCGCACATGGCTTCCTTGTCTTAAGTGATGAAGCGGAATTCTGCTATAAAGTTAATGATTTCTGGCATCCGAATGATGAAGGCGGCATGGCATGGAATGATCCTGAAATAGGTATCACATGGCCTCATTTAACAGGTATATATAAAGGTACTGCAAGTGGTGAAGGCTATGCCTTAGATGATGGCACGCCATTAAATCTTTCTGATAAGGATCAGAAGTGGCTTGGTCTGAAGGATACATTTAAATTTTAATTTTATGAAATAAAAGTATATGATTATTAGGCATATACTTTTATTTTGGAGGAAATATGAAACAGTATGATTATCTGGTCGTAGGATCAGGATTATTTGGGGCAGTGTTTGCACATGAAGCTCATAAAGCAGGCAAGAAAGTTCTGGTTATTGATAAAAGAGGAAATATAGCCGGTAATGTCTATACAGAAGATATAGAAGGTATTCATGTACATAAGTATGGTGCTCATATCTTCCATACAAATAATGAAGAAGTATGGAAGTATGTACAGCAGTTTGCAGTATTCAACCGTTTCACCAACAGTCCTGTAGCTAACTACAAAGGAGAACTGTATTCTCTTCCTTTCAATATGTATACCTTCAATAAGATGTGGGGTGTTACGACTCCAAAACAGGCTCATGAAAAGATAGAACAGCAGAAGGCTGCCTATGGTACAGATCATCCGAAGAATCTGGAGGAACAGGCTGTTTCATTAGTTGGAAAAGATATCTTTGAAAAACTTATCAAAGGTTATACAGAGAAACAGTGGGGACGTGACTGCAAGGATCTTCCATCCTTTATTATCAAGAGACTGCCAGTACGTTATACATTTGATAATAACTACTTCAATGCTTTATATCAGGGTATTCCGGTAGGCGGCTATACAAAGATGGTAGCCAATATGTTAGATGGCATTGAAGTCAGATTAAACACAGATTATCTCAAAGATAAGGATACATATAATGCCTTAGCTGACAAGATAGTCTATACAGGACCAATCGATGCATACTTTGACTATTCCTTAGGTAATCTGGAATACAGATCTGTCAGATTTGAAACAGAAGTATTAGATACACCGAATTTCCAGGGAAATGCGGCTGTTAACTATACAGACAGAGAAACACCATGGACAAGAATCATAGAACATAAGTGGTTCCAGTTTGGCAAGGATGATGAAGGCAATGATCTTCCTAAAACAGTAATCTCCAGAGAATATTCTTCTGAATGGAAACCTGGAGATGAGCCGTATTATCCGGTTAATGATGAGAAGAACGGACAGAGATATGCACAATATAAGGCTTTAGGTGACAAGGAAAAGAATGTCATCTTTGGCGGCAGACTTGGTGAATATAAGTACTATGATATGGACCAGACGATCGCTGCCGCATTAGCATGTGTAAAGAATGAATTGAAGTAATTTGAACCTGTGTTTGTCTTATGACAGATACAGGTTTTTTTCTTTTGCTAATATGGTAAAATTTTGGATATATGAAACAAAAGGTAAAGATATTTGTCATTGTTATATTATCGGTATTGGCGTTGTATCTGATTCCTGGTTTGATCTTGAATCAATGGAAGACGGTTATCAATATACATGGAGATGATACAGTCACTACAGAATATGGCCTTTTATATAATGATGAAGGTGCAGATGCCTGTGAAAAAGGTACATGGTTTCCATTTATCCATAGAACTGTATCTTATAAAACAGAAAATAATGTAAATACAAAACAGTTAGGGACATACACTGTTACATACAAATCTGAAGGGACATCTGTGACACGTAAGGTAGAAGTAAAGGATACGCATAAACCAGTCATTCTCTTAAAAGAAAGTTCTCTTCACTATACATTGCCAGGTCATTCTTATGAAGAAGAAGGCTATAGTGCATGGGATCGTTATGATGGTGATTTAACCGGTCAGGTAAAGAGTGAAGAAAAAGATGGAACCGTATACTATACCGTCACGGATTCTCATGGTAATAAGGCTGAGGCAGAAAGAAAGATAGTCTATGATGACCGCATTCCTCCGGTAATTGAATTGGATGGCGGTAGCGAAGTGGCATGGTATATCGAAGAAGGAGAATATAAAGATACATATACTGCCACAGATGATCTGGATGGTGATATCACAGATAAAGTCCAGGCAGAAGGCAGCGTAGACAGTACAACTGCTGGTGACTATACCCTGACATATACTGTTACAGATTCCTATGGCAATACTGCCACTGCCACAAGAGTTGTACACGTTACTGACAGGCCAATAAACCATTCTGGTTCAGAAGATAACAAGACAATTTATCTGACCTTTGATGATGGACCGGGACAGTATACTGATCAGTTACTTGGCATATTAGATAAATACAATGTTAAAGCTACTTTCTTTACAACTTCTGCTTTCCCTGCCTATGCAGGTGAATTAAAGAAAGAGGCAGAAGCTGGTCACACTGTAGCGGTACATACCTATACTCATAACTATAGCAGGATCTATGCTTCAACGGATGCGTACTGGGCTGACTTCAATACCCAGAATGAAGTTGTGCATGCTCAAACCGGCAACTATACGAACATGTTCCGTTTCCCTGGCGGCAGTTCCAATACTGTCAGTAAGAACTACTGCAGCGGTATTATGCATACATTAGCTTCACAGGCAGAGGCCTTAGGCTATTCCTATTATGACTGGAATGTATCTTCAGGTGATGCAGGTGAGACGACAAGTACGGATGTTGTTTATAACAATGTCATTACAGGTATCTCCCGCAACAGTGCCGCAGGGCATCCATCGGTTGTTCTCCAGCATGATGTAAAGAGCTATTCTGTCAATGCTGTACCACGTATCATTGAATGGGGATTAAAGAACGGTTATCACTTTGAAGCTCTTCATGATGGCAGCTATACTGCCCATCATCCTATCGCAAACTGATATTTGCATAAGAATTATGAAATGTGTATGATCATCACGTATGAGAAAGAGAGATCAAAACACTGTAAAACAAAACAACTGGAAAAGATATGTATCTCTTTACACAGTTGTTTTTGTCATTCTCTTATTCTTTGTGTTTGGTTATTTCTTCTTTCAGGGTAAATCCTTTGTATGGCATATGGACGGAAGAGAACAGCACTTCCAGGCTCTTGCATACTATGGGAAATGGCTCAGAAGTATTCTGAAGAATCATCACTTCAATACGTATACATTTGGTTTAGGTTATGGTGGGGATATCTTACAGACATTATCCTATTATGTCATTGGAGATCCTTTAAATCTCTTATCAGCATTTGTACCGGTACGGTATACTGTCTATCTCTATGAAACATTGATTATCTTACGTCTTTACTTAGCCGGCATAGCATTCTCTCATTACTGCTGGTATAAGAATCAGAATAATACATTAGCTGTATTATCGGGTACACTGATCTATATCTTTTCTTCCTATGCTTTGTTTGCGTCCGTCAGACATCCGTATTTCATTAATCCAATGATTTATTTTCCTTTCTTATTAGAAGGCATAGAAAAATTTCATAATGACAGTCATAAGCCATGGCTGTTTATCTTTATGGTAGCTTTATCCGCTTCTTCTAATTTCTACTTCTTCTATATGATTGTAGTTATGGCTGTTTTCTATGTGTTTATTCACTTATATTCCTGGTATCACAAAGATATAAAGCAGGCATTGTTATTTATAGTAAAACTGTCAGGTATCGGTATCATTGGCTTAATGATTGCCATGTTCCTGTTCATGCCGGTTGTCTTATTCTATCTCAATGATCCGCGTACAAAGGTAAAGACAGTCTATGGTCTTTTATATGAAAGCACATATTACAGACAGATGTTCTCTGACTTTATTGGATATGGAAGACCAGGTCATTGGGCATATCTTGGATATGGTGCTTTATCCATTACCTGTATCTTTACTTTGTTTGTACGTAAGAGAAACAGAGTATTAAAGACTGCATTGATTCTGTTAACCATAGGCATGATGATTCCTGCATGCGGATCTTTCATGAATGGTTTCTCTTATCCTGTAAACAGATGGATATGGGCTTATTCCATGCTTGTAGGATATATTACCGTTACTGTCTTTGATGACTTCATGGTATTAACCCGTAAACAGACACTTGTGATATTAGTTTTGTTAACTGCCTATGTTGTTATCTCTCTGTCTTTAGGGGATCATAACTTGCAGTTATTATTTGCAATACTGATGTTTGTGTTCATTATGGGATACCGGTTCTTCTCTACGGAAAGTTTCCGCCATCAGAAGAAGATCGTAGAAAACATACTGGTTGTTTTTACTGTATTTGCGGTAGTCTTCAATGCCTTCAGTGCTTATGGTGTAGATAACTATATAAAGGAATTTATAAACTTTGATGATGCGAAAAGCGATATCTTTGAAACAGATGCGTATAATGCAAAACAATTAGCTGAGAAAGATAACCAGAGCTTTACCAGATATACAGGCAGATATCTGGAAGAAAATGCTTCATTATTACAGGGCATATCTTCTACCCAGTACTACTGGTCCCTGGGCAATCCGTATATAGCCATGTTTCATTCTGAAATGGCATTGCCGGATAATCGTTCCTTTAAATACTATGATCTGGATGACAGAACTGCATTACAGGAATTAGCATCCATCAATTACATGTATGTAGATAGTGGAGATCCTTTAGCGTATGACTACAGTATTTCTTCTTACAATGGTCTTCATGTCAATCAGAATGAACTGCCATTAGGCTATGCCTATACAGGCTATATGAGTGAGAAACAGTATGAACAGTTAGATCCTGTAGAAAAAGAAGATGCCTTATTAAAGAGTGCACATGTTGAAAAGAACATAGAAGGATTAGAGAACTCCTCTGATTACAGTGATGTAAAGCACATTGCCTGTACCTTAGAACCAGAAAACTATAATGTTGCACAGAAGAAAAATACCTTTATAGTCACAAAAAACAATACAAGCATTACCCTGTATATCAATCCGGTAAAGAATGCGGAGACATATGTGACATTAAAGGGTATGCAGTATGAAGGCTTTAGCGATATGGATCTGTATAATGAAAAAGCAGAAGATCCAAATGGCACGCATAATATTGTCAGATGGAACTCTCTGGGTATTGCCGAAAGAGAACGTCTGGAAGAAAAGGATGCGTCCTATGTAGAGCCAGACAGTCTTCCGATCACTGTTTCTTTTTCAAATTATGATAAGTCAAAGACTAAGAAGTTCTTCCGCTACTACACCCCTAAGCATCAGTATTATGCAGGAAGACATGACTTTACAATAAACAGCGGATACAAGAAAGACGGCATACGTTCCATTACAATTAACTTCCCGCAGACGGGCACCTATACCTTTGACTCTGTCAGTGTAGAAGCTATGACACTCAATCATTATGAAGAAGATGTTTCTTCTTTGAAGAATAATGTATTGGAAAACATAAATCTTCATGAAGATGACGCTCATAGTACAAAACATATTACAGGTGATATTCATTCCGATCAGAAGGAATTATTATGTGTAACCATTCCATATGCCAAAGGATGGGAAGCCCGTGTAGATGGTAAGAAAACAGATATCATCCGTACCAATACGATGTATATGGGAATTGTATTAGAAAAAGGGGATCATCAGATACAGCTGGTGTACCATACACCAGGATTGAAAGAAGGCTTACTCTTAACAGGCATGGGTATAGTTTCCTGCTTTATTCTTTACTTTGTATTGAAGAAGTCTTCATGACAATAGCGATTGCCATATTGCCATCATGAGAGATGGATATCTCTAATTCAGGATGATGAAGGATATAGGGAGAACCGTCTGTATGATGAAGAATAGAATAATGCAGGTAGTTCTTATCATGAATTGCCTTAAAGACAGCTTCCTTAGCCGCAAACCTTCCGGCCGTATATTCCTTCCTTCTTTTACCTGTTTTTAACTGATCATATTCCTTCAGTTCTTCTTTCGTCAGTATGGTATGAAGAAAGGTTTCAGATAAATCAATTCTGTTTATATCTACAATGTCTATGCCGATCATATATGTATTGTATCTTGAAGCATTATGAAAATAAAAGTAGAATGCAGTAAAGTAACTGTATGAAGAAAAAGAAGAAAAAACAATCCAAAGCAGTCAGAGTACTGTTAGATATTATCTTTGTGGCAGCACTGATCACAGCCGGCTATTCCGGATATCGTTTATATACAGGTATGCAGGAATACAATGAAAGCAGAGAAGTATATGATGATATCAGCCAGCAGGTGATTGTACATAAGGATATTGAGGATCAGGGGTTTCAGATAGATTGGAATACTTTAAAGAATCAGAATGCGGATACAGCGGGATGGATACGCTTAAAGGATTCCCATATCGATTATCCTTTTGTCTATGCCAATGATAATGCCTATTATTTAACACATTTATTTGATGGAACCTATAACCGGTCAGGATGTGTATTTGTGGATGCGAATAACCAGCATAACTTTCAGGATAAGAATACAGTTCTCTATGCCCATCATATGCGTAATGGCACAATGTTTGCGGATGTAGAGAACTATAAAGATTCTTCTTATTACAGTACGCATAAAGAAATAGAAATCTATACACCAGAGCAGAATTACATTATGTATCCTGTCGCAGGAATCGTCACAACCGGTACAGATAACTATGTCCGTTATTCATTCACGGATGATGCGGACTATATGAATTATGTAAAGTATTTTACTGACCGTTCTACCTTTCAGTCTGATGAGATCATCCAGGCAGAGGATCAGATGGTTATGTTAAGTACCTGTTCCTATGATGTGACAGATGGCAGGTATGTATTAATCGGTAAATTAGTAAAGAAGTAATATGAGTAAAAAGAATCAGGGCAGGGATTATTACGATGATGACTATGTGAGTGAAGATGACTATGAACCTTACCCGGTCAGAAAACCTGTGAAAAAGAAGAAGAGGACACTCGGTAGTCACTTTATATGGCTGCTTCTTTTTATCGTATCCATAGTCTTTTTCATTACTTTCTTAAAACAGCCGATGTTTCCTAAGAAATGGTCACTTATCCTGTTACTGATATTAGCAGTTATATTGTTTATAACAGGTTTCTTTACAAAACATCTTTCCAACCGGAACAGATTCCAGAAGACAGTAAACTGTATTCTTACCATATCACTGGCAATCGGATCCATAGCCTTACCGTATTATGTCGATAAAGTGACTGATCTTTTTAACAGTGCAACCAATGATGTAGTCTATATTGATCTTTATGCCATGTCTGATGCATATAAACAAGCCCATGCGGATGTATTCCAGAATACGATTGATTTACCAGGGGGTAAGACAGATATGAAGAAATACGCTGATGCCGTATATGGTACTGCTATATCTTCAGATCAGTCAAAACAGGAATATGCCTTAGAACAATTACAGAAGCTATGTGATAAGAATGTAAAGACGATTGATTCGGATACCTTATCAGATGAAGTGTCCAATCTCTATAACAATCATACGGATATCATGATTACCGCTCATGGCAACGATGCCATTATTGAAGAAATGGGCGGCTATGAAAACTTCACTGCAGATACGGTACTTCTGTATCAGATTCCAATGGAGATAAAAACAGATGGTACGGTACATACAGATATGACTGATAAACCATTTACAATCTTCTTTGGTGGCAATGATGAAGAAGGAAGTCTTACCCTGGAAGGACGTACAGATGTCGACATGATGGTGACGGTTAATCCAAATACCCATCAGATCGCTATTATCAATATGCCCAGAGACTCTTACCTTCCTAATCCTGCCTACAATGGTGCCAGGGATAAATTAACCCACTTTGGTTTAAAGGGTATTGATAATACCTTAACCGGTTTATCCGATACCATGGATCAGAAAATCCAGAACTATGTCATTATTAACTTCACAACATTCAAAGAGATCATCAACGCCATGGGAGGTACTTTGACAATTGATAACCCATATGCCTTTACGGCAGTCGATGGTACAACTTATGAAGAAGGAAAGATAGAACTGAATGCGGATACTGCCCTGATGTATTGCCGAGAAAGATACAGTCTTCCTCATGGTGACTTTGACAGAGCTGCCCACCAGCAGATTGTCATGCAGGCAATTATCAATAAGCTTACCAGTAAGAGTGTGATTACCCACTTCAATGATCTCTTAAACAGAATACAGGGTAAATTCCTTACTAATATATCCAGTGATTCCATATATGCCTTATGTCAGAAACAGTTAGATGAAAACATCAAATGGAATATTGTGAAATATCATATTCAGGGAACGGCAGGCAGTGAGATCTGTGCTTCTGCGCCAGGACAGGCATTATCGGTTGTATATCCATATACCAATCAGATAGATTTCTGTAAGAAGGTCATGAATCAGGTAGAAGATGGAGAAACCATCAGTCAGGGAGAACTCCCGGAAGGGAGTTTTGAAGAAGATGACAGCGAATAGAACTGCTCGTATAATAAACAGTAAAGAAGGTGAGTAATAATATGTATACAGTCAAGGATCTGTATGATCTCGATCACACACTCGCGAAAGACTATCTTTCTGAGTTTACCTATCCATGGGAAGCATTAAAGGGAATCAGGGATATGATTCTTTCCATTGGAAGTAATCTTCCAAAGGATGAATATGAAGAAGTAAGCGAACATGTATGGGTACATAAGACAGCGCATGTATTTGACAGTGCGTATCTTGGTGCACCATGTATCATCGGACCGCGTACAGAAGTCAGACACTGTGCCTTTATCAGAGGTTCTGCATTAGTAGGTGCAGATTGTGTTGTAGGTAACTCCGTTGAATTAAAGAATGTCATCCTGTTTGATCATGTTCAGACACCACATTATAACTATGTAGGTGATTCTATTCTCGGCTACTATGCCCATACGGGTGCTGGTGCCATTACATCTAATGTCAAGAGTGACAAGAAGTTAGTTGTAGTCCATGACAGAGTCAATGGAGAAGATATTGAAACAGGTCTTAAGAAGATGGGAGCCATGTTAGGTGACCATGTAGAAATAGGCTGTAATTCCGTATTGAATCCTGGTACTGTTATTGGCAGAAACTCCAGAGTTTATCCAACTTCCTGTGTCAGAGGCGTTGTCCCTGAGAATGCCATCTGGAAGAATGATGGAACTATTATCATGCAGAAGTAAGTGATTATCCTGACGGATAGTCACTTTTTTAAAATTGTCTGATATATTCAAAGTGAATCAGATTATAATTTCAGCATGTCAGCATATAAGAAAAAACATACGCACAGCCGTCATGCCGCAAAAAGGTATTTAAAAAGAACGAAAACATACGGAAAGTCTCATGATAAGGTAAAACTTTCTGATTATAAAGTTACGGTAAATAAACAGGAAGATAAGGAACCTGTATCTTCTGATTTTAAGGAACAGAAGAAAGCTTTAAAAGAAACTCTTGTTAAGGATAAAGAAAGACTGAAACAGGAAATTGACGAAGCCAGGAAGGATTATCAGAAACAGAAGGTATCTTATAAAGAGAATCAGAAATCTTTACGAAAACAGGAAATACAGCACAAGAAAGCAGTCAGAAAAGAAAACAGACAGAAACATGGCAGTCTGATTGTATCTGTACTGATCAGTATCTTTGTGACCTTTGGTGTGCTTTTATTAGCTACTGTTCTGTGGTTAATACGTACATGGCCGTATTTGAAGATGGATGAGTTAATCTATGAGGCAACAGCGCCACTTGAAGGTACTGGCTCCAACATGATTACCGGATACTTATTACAATGTGGATTGCCTGCCTTGATTGCATTGATTGCAGTTATCACTGGCTTATGCATTCTTCGCAAAAAAGGCAGTAAAGTCAGAAAGATAGGCAAGAGTATATTAACAGCCGCAGCGGCAGTATGTATTGCGGTATCCGGAACATTGTTCTGGAATCATCTTGATGTAAAGGCATATCTTGAAAATCAGAATTCTGATACAGATTTCATCGGAGATAACTATGTAGATCCATCCTCTGTAAATATTACATTTCCTGAACAAAAGAGAAATCTGATTTATATCTATTTGGAATCCATGGAAATGACATATTCCAATAAAGCGAATGGCGGTGGATTTGACGATAACTATATTCCTGAATTGACAAAGTTATCCGAAGAGAATGAAAACTTCTCTGGGCATGACGGTAAGTTAAATGGAGCTCATTCCTTACCTGGTACGACATGGACCATGGGCGGTATCTTCGGAGCTACTTCTGGTCTTCCTTTACAGGTAAGCATTGATGGCAACAGCATGGATACACAGTCTTCTTTCTTCCCTGGTATTACTTCCTTAGGAGATATTCTCGAACAGCAGGGATACAATCAGGTATTTGAATGCGGATCTGATGCAAACTTTGGCGGCAGAGCCTTATACTTCCAGGATCATGAAAACTATGATATCCATGATATCAATTACTTCAAATCCACTGGTCAGTTACCGGAAGACTACTATGTCTGGTGGGGTTATGAAGATGAGAAGCTGATTAACTTTGCCAAAGAAGATTTAACGGAATTAGCTTCTGAAGACAAACCGTTTAACTATACGATGTTAACGGTAGATACACACTTTGAAGATGGATATGTATGTGATCTTTGTGATGACAAGTATGGGGATAACCAGTATGCCAATGTCATTGCATGTTCTTCCAGGCAGGTCAGTGAATTTGTCTCCTGGATACAGGAACAGCCCTGGTATGACAATACAACCATCATTCTTTCGGGTGATCATCCGACCATGGACTCTGACTTCTGTGATCCGGTATCCCCTGATTATCAGAGAAGAGTCTATACAGCTTATATTAATGCGGATGCACAGCCGGCAGACCCTTCTGAAAAGAGAGACTATACAACCATGGATAACTTCCCTACAACTTTAGCTGCTTTAGGAGCTGAGATAGATGGAAACAGACTTGGCTTAGGTACCAATCTCTTTTCAGATGAAAAGACACTCTGTGAAGAAATGGGGTTTGATGTACTTTCTTCCTATGTTGGAAGAAAGTCTGACTTTATGACAAAAGCTGCCATGGTAGATTTAAATGCAAGAGCCTTGCAGGAAAGAACCGGTGAAATTCCTGGTGCAGAGGCATCTATTGTAAGTTATGATCCGATCAGTGGAAGTGCAGAGATATCTGTACATGATCTTTTATTCGCAGATAATATCAGACATCTCAATCTCGATATAACGGATGAAAATAATCAGGTAGAACAGATACAGATGACATTACAGGATGATGGTACCTATCTTGCCAGTATTCTAATACCGGATGAAGCAAGGCATCTGGAAGTGAATGCGTATATCAAAACAGATGGTACAGATGAATTGCAGAAAGAAACATTATTCACCTATGAAGGCAATCTGCATTTCTTATCCAGTCAGGGAAATGATCTGCAGGCTTACCTGCATGATCTGAGTCTTCTGGATGTATCACGCTATACAATCTTTATGGTAGAACAGGGAGATGCTTCAGCTCATTTAAGAAAGAGTGATGCGGAAGCGTTTGAAGCATTGCATATACCTTCTTCCTTTATTCTGGATGATCAGAATGCACATCTTGCGATAGTATCTGATGATGGCATTACGCTTAAAGAAGGGAATGATTCTGCAGAAGATACAGGTTATATCAATAATGCATTGTATTATTACCTGAGATCTTCATCTGGGGATGATACATTATCTTCTGTTCAGATAGGCAGAAATCAGTTTGGACCACAGGGTAATGGCATTAACTTTGTAGTATTGGATAAAGATACATCTTCTGTTGTATCCCAATATGCCTATGACTCCACACAATATGGACCAGAAGCTTCCTTAAAGGCAACATACGATTCAGAGAATCATACGGTAATGATTACAGCATCTGATTTTAACGGTATACTGGATATGAAAGCAGTAAGTGCTGTCGTAGCATATAAAGATAAACGCAGTCAGATTATGCTGAATGCATCAGACAATGGTGATGGTACATACAGCGGATCTTTAAAGACAGATGATGACTGGAACAGTAAGAATATGAGGGTCATTGTCTATGGTCAGGCATCTGATGGCAGGTGGTACCGGGCGGCTGACAGTAAAGTAAAGAACGGTTAAACAGGTGATGGATATGAATGATACTAAGAAAAGAGCTTTGGTTCTTTATAATTCAAATGCAGGAACAGGAAGTTCAGCAGAGGATTTAATGAAGGCAATTGAATACCTTACTTTAAATCATATTGAAGTAACAATTTATCCGATTATGCCTTCTGAAGGACTTGTTTCAGAAACAATTCTGGATGAAAACCATGACCGGTTTGATCTGGCTATTGTATGCGGTGGTGATGGAACATTAAATCATGCGATTAACGGCATATTAAAAGACAATATTCATATGCCTATAGGTTATGTGCCTGTAGGAAGTACAAATGATTTCTCTAAGTCATTATATGGAAATCATGGTCATTCTATCCTCGATGTATGTCACTATATCGTTAATGGCAAGACATTCACATATGATGCAGGGAAGTTCAATGACAGTTACTTCAACTATGTGGCTGGCTTTGGAGCATTCCCTATGGTCAGTTACACAACACCGCAGAATATGAAGAATTCTTTAGGATATACGGCTTATATTCTGAAGTTAATCTCTGCGATACCAGAAGGCTTATCCTTTAACAGACATTGCATAGTAGAGCATGATGGCATTACCGAAGAAGGTAATTACATGTTTGGATTAATTACCAATTCTGTATCCGTAGGTGGTGTACAGCCGGGATTAATCAAGAAGAGTTCCCTGAATGATGGAATCTTTGAAGTGACTATGGTCAAGGCAAATCTGAATCCTGTACAGATCGCTAATGTATTGAATGCATTGAATTCAGATAGTCCGCATAGTGACAGTGTTACTACATTCCAGATGAAACATGGTAAGTTTACCTTTGACAGTGAAGTACCATGGACGCTGGATGGTGAAGATGGCGGTAATGAAAAAGACATTGTCATTGATGTCGTACCTGATGCAGTGACAATATTCTCACCGGAAGAATAAAGTAAAAGAGCAGTTTCATAAACTGCTCTTTTAAGTAGAATGATATACACTCTGTAGTAAAATTCAGTTATAATTCTACTATATAAGGAGATAATGAAATGCCGATAATCAGATCCAGTGCAGATTTAAGAAACACTTACAATGATATTTCCAAACAATGCCATACGTATGATGAACCTGTATATATTACGAAAAATGGAAAAGGAGATCTTGCGGTTATGAGCCTCGAGGCTTATGAGAGAATGCAGGGAAAGTTAGATCTTTATGATCAGATCGCAGATGGACTTGATGATATCAAAAACGGTAATACACGTCCTTTTTCTGAAGTAATGGCAGATATCAGAGCAAACCGTAAAAGATGAATTATAGTTTGAACATCACAAAGCACGCAGAAAGAGATATCCAGGCTGCGGCAGATTATATTGAGTTTAACTTATATGACCAGAAGGCTTCAGATGATTTACTTGATGCAGTGGAAGCATCCATTTCAGAACTGTGCAATTATCCTCTGAAGTACCAGTTGGCTGAAGATGCAGTCCTTAAATCCTGGGGAATCAGATATTTCAGCGTAAAGAATTACCTTGTCTTTTACGTAGTTGAAAAGAACATGATCTATGTAGTTCGCTTTTTGTATCAGAAACGAGACTGGATTTCTATTCTGCAAAGAGAAGGTATTGATAATCATTAAAAATATATATTGTTTATTTGTTGCAGGTAGCAGGAGGATATTTATAAATCGTATCTCCTGCTTTAAATGTGTCGTACTCAACGCGGCTGCTTCCCTGACCAGGATCATTAATCTCCGGAGTGTGTTTCTGCTCTCCAAGCTGACAGCCATTCTGATCGTACCAGACGCCTACAATGTTATAACTGGATCCTACATTTGGAAGAATAATTTCTTCAACTGATTTCGGGAGGTCTCTAAACAGATACACATCTCCCTTTCCTAATGTTGCATTAGAAAGATCAATAATTTTTAAATTTTCATACCCTTTAAACATATCAGCTAAAGAATTTTTGCCAGTTTTATCTGAATCAAGAGTGGTATTCTTATCTGCTTTAAAAACAATGACATCAGCTTTACTCAAACCTTGTTTCTTGATTTGGTCTTCCAGACTGCTCGCAGATACAGCACCGCTCATGCTGAAACTGGATACCCATACTGCTCTAATCTCATTATTTTTATCTCCATCAATAGTAACTTCTACATATCCACCTTTAGGGGAACCGGTAGCACCTGTCTCACTATTTTTATTATCTTTTCCATCTGCTTTCCCATATCCATCTTTAGAAAGCAAATTTCTGAGATCGGCTGTCATATGCGATGTATTTGAACTTCTGTTATCACTTAATTTAATGACTTTACTACCATCATAAATGTATTTGACATCGCCACTCTCATCATTTGTCATATATTCTGCGGCAGCTGCAGCCTTGGCAGAACGTACGTTAGACTGGTCAACAGCTATCTTTGCCTTGGTCATCTGTGATGTAAAGATAGGAATGGATATAGCCACAAGGACTGCAATGATTGCGACAACAATAAGTAATTCAGCTAATGTGAAACCTTTTCTGTTTCTTCTGTTCATTGGCAATCCTCCATTCATCAAAAGGTTTATAAAAACTGCTGCAGATACAAATATTCTAGTATAAATATCAAGAATATATGTGTATTTTACAGTAGAAAATTAGTAAATAAAGGTATATTTATCAGAAATGACCGCCTGAATGAGAACCACCTGAAGAAGATGTAAAGTTAGAGGAACTGGAGGTGTTCTTAGGTAATGGTTCTCTTGTTTCGGTACGGTATAGGAATATATCCTGAATGGTATTCATATGGACTCCATTCTTAACAATATACTGTCTTGCTGTTTCTGCCTTATGCTTTGTCTTATTCATACTTAACATAACTAAGATAACAATGAAGGCAATGATGGCAGGTATACCGAATATCAGAATATACCGGAATGCGCCAGAAGACTGTGTGTTTTCTTCTGCATATTCCATAGCTGTTCCATTTTCTTCATAGTAGGATAACTGCTCCGATATGCTGTTGAGATACGCATCACAGGCATCACGGAACTCATGATCCCGCAGATAAGGAACGGCATCCTCTGCGGCCATGTTTACACCATCAGTAGATATTTTCTTTTCTGATGCATTTCCCGGAAAATAAATATCATAGCTGTTACCCTGTGAAGAGATAGCTATCAAAAACAATACCCCATCACTGGTATCTCCATAACCCAGATCATGATCCGTATAGAAGTTTTCCGTGTATGTATAAATATCATCATAGGCACTGTCATCATTAACAGTACGTATGTATACACCTGTTTCATAAGTATCTGATAACTTTTGTGCTTCTGTAGTTAACTGTTCTACATCTTCTTGTGAAAGAAGACCTGCATCATCCTGAACATAGACTGTACTGCCGGCATGTATTGTTAATAAAGAGATCCATAATGCAGGAAGGATATACATGATTATTTTTAATATCTTTTTCATAGAATCTCCTTACTGCATAATGGCATTTGTCAGTAAAACCATGAGGATAACACCTGTGACAAAGATGATAATGAAGTAAAGGATCAGCTTTCCATAATCTGTTGGAAGATCATCTCCGATCATCTTTCCGGTCTGACCATTCATTGCAAAGAGATAATTCTTGTCTTTGTATTTTGTAGAAAGCATCCATACAGGTAATAAGGCATAGCGGACTGTGCCTTTGTGAATCTGAGCAGATTGTTCCTCAGGAAGGACAGATGAATAGCCAAGGATGGTTGCGTTAGCTTCACTGATGGCTGTATTCTGCATTCTTTTATCCGCACGCTTTTCATCATCTTCTGCACTGACATCATACCTGTCAGCTAAGTACCCTGGCAGATAGCTCGTCTGAAACGGAACCATCTTTGTAAAATCATATGGTTCAATGGAATCCATGAAGTCATCCTGCATCTTGGAAGAGGCATCTGCAGGAACATTGCGATATTCTACGTTTCCATCACGGATGACAAGATAATGTTCGGTTACAGTAATGATTTCTTCAGAAGTGGTGTGCGTATGGACTCTTGTTGTATGCGCACGGATATGTACATGGGTATTGCCATCATAGAGCCAGAAAGGCACGTATACACCCTTGATTTCCTGAATATGATTATTGTTTCTGAAAGCTTTGGGAAGTAATGGCTTGCCTTGATAGAAGTCTTTTAATTTAGATACAGCATCTTCTTTTGTTAATTGAAAAGGAATGACATAGTCTGGTTTCAGGGATCCCCTGAATTGGGATGAGACAATGGCCGGATTGCCGCAATAAGGACAAGATGTGGCAGCGGTTGTATCATCCGCAATTAACTGTGCCCCACAGGCAGGACAGTTATAGGCTCTTAAATGTTCTGCTTCAGAATCAGACCATTGCAGTGTTTCTGATGTATCCTGATCTTCTACAGAGACAGCTTCTTCATTCTTCTTTTCATAGAAATGATCTATTTCTTCTGTAGTAAACACAGAACCACAGTTATCACATTTTAATTTCTGAAGCCTGGCATCATAGTGCAAAGGACCATTGCAGCTGGGGCATTGATAGACGGTTATTGTATCTGCCATAAACTTTTACTGAGGCTTCTTTTCACCACAGTTAGAACAGAAGTTGCCTGTGTTCTCTCTGCCGCACTTTGGACAGATCCACTTATTGGTTACCGGTCTTGGTTTACCGCAATTGGAACAGAACCTGCCGGTATTCACAGTACCGCAATCCGGACATGTCCAGCTGTTATCAGAAGATGGTGTTTCCTGTTTAGATGAACCATTCTGATACAGGGTATTGGCATTAACGCCACCCGCATTCTGAGCCATATTCATTCCCATAAATCCCATCGCTGCACCATTTGTATTGTTTGCCGCATCCTTCATTGCCTGGGCTTGTGCTCCGACAAGTGCAGCTGCCGCAAGGTTCTGATCTTTATATGCCGCATTTCTCTGCATTTCCTTGATCATCTTTTCGTCTTCTTCATCAGCCTTGATAGAAGAGACGCCAAGGGAAACAATCTCCATGCCGCGGATATCTTTCCATTTCTTTGATAATTCTTCATTTAATGCATCGGCTAACTCCTGGGTATGACCAGGAACTTCACTGTAACGGATACCCTTGGCACTCAATCTTGCAAAAGCAGGCTGTAAGGCTGTAAGAAGCTCGGAACGCATCTGATCAGAAATCTGTTCTACCTTATAGCTGTCTTTTACATTGGAACATACATTGATATAGAAAAGAATCGGATCTATGATTTTGACAGAATATTCTCCAAATGCCTTAACACTGATATCAATATCAATCCCAGCTCTCCGGTCAACAACTCTGAATGGCACTGGTGAAGCAGTACCGTATTTCAATCCGGTTATTTCTTTTGTGTTGAAGTAATAGACTTCCTGTCTTGCATTGTTTTCACCGGCAAAGGTGAAACGTGTACCCATCTGCGCAAAGACGTTCTTGATGGAGTCTCCTAAATTACCAACAAATAAAGAAGGTTCACTCTGATTGGAATAGCGATAGATGCCAGGCTCTGCACATACGTCATATACCTGACCGGATGCCACAACGATCATGCATTGTCCATCCGCTACATCAATGATGGAACCATCTGTAATAACATCATCATTTCCTCTGTTGAGAAAACCAGTTGTCTTCTTAACTCCTTTTACACAGATTGTATCCGCAGGAATAGAATCACAATAGAAATACTCTTTCCACTGATCACGAAGTGTATTGCCGGCTGCGTGTGCCGCTGCTAAAATGAGCCCCATATTATACTCTCCTTTATGTAATTATGATGCTTTGATTCGTTTTCTATTAGAAATCATATCATAGATAAAGAAAATAAATGCCAGGATTTTCATAATAATGAGTATAAGAGACTGCCAGGAAACCCAAATGTATAAAATGGTTTTCTTAAATGTGATATCATGAAAGTTGTTATTAAGTATACCTGGAGATTTATATGGATGTTTATGTAATGCCTGAAGATGAAAAAACAATAATAAAGAATCTGGTTGTACCATTAGCGGTATACCAGTTTGTAAATAAGAAAGTTATTACTATCTGTGTGTCAAAAGGATTCATGGATCTCTTTGATTTGCAGGATTATGATCAGGCAGTAAAAATTCTGGACTATGATATGTATGCCTCGGCAGAACCGGAAGATGCCGCAAGAATCGCAGATGCGGCTTTTGAATTTGCGGAAAAAGGCGGTACATATGACTGTGTTTACAGAAATTATTTCAACAAAGATGGAAAAAATCATTTAATACATGCTTTTGGAAATCATGACTACAGAGAAGATGGCACCAGACTTGCCTATGTATGGTATACGGATGAAACGAAAGCATTATCTCTTGATAATACTTTACAAAAGGGATTAGATAAGAATATAAAGATTACCTCAGAGTTAAGAAAGAATAATTATGATGATCTGACGGGGCTTCCAAACATGTTCTATTTCATCCAGCTGGCTGATGCCTGGTATCTCGATATGTTGAAAGAACATAAGAAAGCAGTGATTGTTTATATGGATCTTGATGGTTTGAAATACTACAATCACCATTATGACTTCCAGAAGGGCGATAAGCTGATAAAGGAAACAGCAGATATATTAAAGAAATACTTTGGTAATGAAAGTGTTGGCAGATTCGGCGCAGATCATTTTGTGGTTTATGCAGAATATGATGGCATATTTGACACATTAAATCATGTGTTTCAAGAAGTAAAGAAAGCTGTAAACGGATGTTCTCTGCCTTTGAGGGCAGGTGTCTATCTGTATGAAGACCCTTCTGTAGATTTAACTACAGCCTGCGATAATGCAAAGATAGCCTGTGATTCAAAGAGAAACCTCTTTGCCTCAGCGTATGTGGTCTATGATGAAAAGATGAATCATAAAGCATTGTTAAAAGAATATATCCTGACTCATTTCAGTGAAGCTTTGAAAAAGGGATGGATCAAAGATTATTATCAGCCGATTGTTTCTTCTGCAAACACGAAGGTTTCGGATGAAGAAGTACTTGCGAGATGGTGTGATCCTGAAAAGGGTATTCTTCCTCCTGACAGCTTTATACCGGTATTAGAAGATGCAGGTCTTTTATACAGACTGGATCTCTATATGGTGGACAGAGTCATAGAAAATCTGAAGATGAAAGAAAAGATGGGTATTCATGCTACACCGATCTCTGTGAATCTTTCGGAAAGAGATTTTACGTCCTGTGACATGGTAGAAGAAATCAATAAGCGTCTGGATGCTGCCGGTATAAGCAGAAAGATGATTACGATTGAGATTACGGAAAGAGCGATAGGCAGAGAACCAAAGTTATTGAAGGATGTTATTCAGGATTTCCATGATGCAGGATATGAAGTATGGCTGGATGATTTCGGCAGTGATTATTCATCTTTGAATATCTTACAGAACTTTAATTTTGAATTAATCAAACTGGATATGAAATTCTTAAGACAGTTTGATGAGAATAAGATCAGCCGTCTGATCATAGAAGAAATGCTGGATCTTGCTAATAAGGCTGGTATTAAGACTGTTACAGAAGGTGTAGAAACCAAGGAACAGGCATTGTTTTTAAAGAAGAGCGGCTGTACAAAGTTACAGGGATATTACTTTGGTAAGCCGCAATCTGTCGAGGATTTACGCAAAGAGTATCTGGCAGGAAATTCGCTGGTATATGAAAATCAGGGTTAACACCCTGATTTTTTACATATGTGCCGCAATTGTCTCTATGAGCCATACACTGGCGCAGCATCCTACTGCAGTAGGGAATAAACCGGCACCACACCATGCCAGGATAATACCAATGAAGAAAGCCACAGCACCTGCTATCTGTAAGTTAGACGCATTCAATATGGCAGGGAAGGTCATAACAGCTAAAGCCGCATAAGGTACATAATACAGAAAGGAACGGATGAATCTGTTTTTAACAGGTTTACGGATTAATGTTAATGGCAGTACACGGATTAAGTATGTAACACCTGCCATGATCAATATCTGTATCCATACATTCATACTTCTTTCTCCTTTACCGGTGCTATTAATGCGGCACCTCCTGCCAGTAACAATGTAAGAAAAATGGTTCTTGTCCCTTCAGAAAGAGAGGCAATACCAGGTAATATGGATGCCATAAGACTTGCAAGAAAGCTGATGGAGACAAGAATACGTACTGCTTTATTCTCTTTTGCGATAGGAATGATAATCGCAAGAAACATGCCGTAAAGTGCCGCCGAAAAAGCACTGACCAGTGATGCAGGAAGAATATTACCTGCCATAACCCCAAGCATTGTCCCAATACCCCATGCGGGCATAGCCAAGGCTATTGTTCCATAGGAGTAAGAAGGAGAAAGAGGACCAGGATGAGACATAGCTAATCCAAATAACTCATCCGTTACATCAAAACCAACTAAGAATCTGTGAAAGAAAGGTGTTTTCTCAGAAAACTTCTGACTGAGAGAGCAGCTCATCAAAAGATATCTCAGATTAGCAATGAGTGTCATTAAAGCTGTACCGGCATAACCTGTACCAGAAGCGATACAAGTAATCCCTGCATATTCACCAGCACTTGCATTATTCAATAATGAACATAACAGTCCTTCTACCGGTGTTAATCCGGCATTACGCATGGCAATGCCTAAGGTAAAGGAAACGACAAAGTAACCTGTCGCAACAGGTATGCAGTCATGCATGCCGGATAAGAATTCACTTTTTGTATTCTCTTTAGGGAAAACAGCTGTACTCATATGCATCACCTCTTTGTGATATCTATATAACCGTATGAATTGAAATCAGTAAAGCAAATGATTATTATAGAAACATAAGAGAAACTTATGGATAACAGATATTACATATTCATGCAGGTACTGCAATCAGGAAGCTTTACCAAAGCAGCTGAAACATTAGGATATTCTCAATCTGCGGTATCCCAATCCATCCGTTCATTAGAAAAAGAATTATTTGTCGTCTTATTGGAAAGAGGCAGAGATGGTCTTGTCTTAACTAAGGATGGCGAACAGTATCTGCCTTACATACAGGCAATTGTCGCAGATGAACAGGCATTATCTCAAAAACAGCAGGAAATGCAGGGATTAGTTCATGCAAAGATAAGAATCGGTACATTTACTTCAGTCAGCCGGAATATTCTTCCACAATTAATGAAAGAATTCAGAGAAGTATATCCGGATGTATCTCTTGATTTATTACAGGGAGATTACAACAGTATTGCGGATGATATTTTATCCGGAAAACTGGATTTTGGCTTTGTCAGTCCTGACTTTGTGCATGATCTTGAAACAGTAGATTTGTTTCAGGATACAATGATGGCAGTATTGCCAGAGAATCATCCTTTAGCTAATAAGAAATCTGTTTCTTTGAAAGATCTGGAATCAGAACCATTTATAGAATTAGATGAAGGTGAGAGTTCTGTTGCCTTAGAGGCATTTGATAAAGCAGGTTTAAAACCACATGAATTCTATAAGGTAACAGATGATTACAGTATTCTTTCCATGATCCGATTAGGATTAGGCTATTCTCTTTTATACCAGACCGTACTTGCCGGATACAGTACGGGGGTAGCCGTACTTCCTATTAAAGAAGAGTTTCACAGAACTATTGCATTAGCCTGGCGCAGCCATGATACATTGCCATTAGCTGCACAGAGATTTGCGGATATGATACGGGAAAGAACACCACTTATAGTAGATGAAATGGAGCTGTGATAGAATACGTACTATGACTAACGAAGATAAGAAAGAGAGCTGGATACGCTCGTTGAAAACATCCGGAAAGCTTGCCATTATCGTGTCTTCCTGGATTATCCTGTATTTGGTAACACATCATGCTGGGAGTAATGTATGGCTGATGTTTGCGGCAAGTGCTTATGGCATATTAGGTGTCATTGTATTGATTGTTTTAACAGGCGAATACAGTGTGCGCTTTATTCATTGGCTGGAAAGACATGTATCTGTTATTAAGAAACTGTCTGATACCATGTCACAATCTAATAAGCTCAAAGGCAGAACAACGAGAACTGTTTATTTCTTAGTGCGTGCATTAACCATACTGACTGCGATCAGACAGTTTCAGGAAGGATCTTTCTTCTATGTTTTCTTATGTATTTTTTCTTTAGTGTTATTTACACTACCGGATTTAATCAGTCATAGACTTGCGATTCGTTTACCAGATACACTGGAAACAATCATTTATCTTTTTATCTTTGCGGCAGAAATATTAGGCGAAATTAATAACTTCTATAATCTGATTCCATTCTGGGATACGATGCTGCATACATTGAATGGTTTCTTATGTGCCGCAATAGGGTTCTCGATGGCAGATCTTCTGAATCGTAACTCAGAAAGAATCAATTTGTCTCCGTTTTATCTTGCAACAATGGCGTTCTGTTTCTCTATGACAATCGGAGTAATCTGGGAGTTTATAGAACATACAGCTGATATGGTTTTTAAAACAGATATGCAGAAGGATACATGGATTCATGAAATATCTTCTGTCAGTCTGAATCCGGAAGGAGCCAATGACCCGGTAATAATTAAAAACATTGATCATACCGAAGTAATTGATAAAGATGGCAAGGCATATATTTTAAAAGATGGTTATCTGGATATTGGTTTACAGGATACGATGGATGATCTGTTTGTTAACTTTATAGGTGCAGTTGTCTTCTCTGCCTTTGGCTATTTCTATGTTAAAAACAGAGATCAGAATTCATTTGTGACAAAGCTGATTCCTGTATCAGAAAAACAGGATAAGTAAGATTATGAAATATGGTCTCTGCGTGATTTGTACGGATGAAGGGATGATGCAATAAGAAAAAAAAGAAAGCTGCTGATAACAGCTTTCCCTTTTGCCGCTTAAGAGAAATAACAGGGAATTTGACTTACTTACCTGTCTTGACACTCCCACAGCTAAAGCACGTGGGATTCTTGAGAAGTCTGATTGCTTA